>CAMLBO010000192.1 GCA_946478305.1 uncultured Enterobacterales bacterium | reverse complement strand
AGATTTCTGCCTGTCTCGTGGGCTCGGAGATGTGTATAAGAGACAGCTAATTATCTGTTCACCCGCCAGCTATCTATCAGCAATATTTATGCCCTGCGCAAAGCGTTGGAGCCGCTGGTCGCCGTCAGTGCCATCGGCAATATCGACGCCAAAGGTTTCGAGCAATTGCACCAACTGATCGCCGTCTATGACCACGAACCCGCCGACGAAAACGAACGCTGGGAGCAGCGTATGGCCGAGCTGGATTTCCACGGGGTGGTCGCCAGCTATTCTGATAACGTCCTGCTGGCGTTTATCTGCCACTTCCTGCAACGCCTGCTCAAAGATCTGGCGGTATGCAAGGACATCTATCAGCGCCCGGAGCCGGTGGCGCGCAGCGTCGGCATCGATTATCAATATAAGCTTATCGATGCCATGCGCCGCCAGGACGCCGCCGCCGTCGGGCAGATCATGACTGAGCATATGCAGCATGCCGAAGACGCCATGCTCGGGCTTGAAGCCACGCTCGAGGAACGTTTTTTGAGTGACCGGCGTTGACAATGCGCAGTTTCTCCCCCGTTTCGGCTCAATTCTCAACAACTTGGCTAAACCACGAGCAAACGAACATAAATATGCAGATACCCCTTTGACATGCCTGCTGGCAGTCGCTATTATTCGCCCCGTTCCAACGATTCCTCTGTAGTTCAGTTGGTAGAACGCCGGACTGTTAATCCGTATGTCACTGGTTCGAGTCCAGTCAGAGGAGCCATATTAGAAAATCCCGCTTAAGGAAACTTAAGCGGGATTTTTGCTTTCAATATTTAACTGATTCGCGGCAGCAGCAGTGGGGCAGTCACCCTAAGGGTTAAATGTCATTAACATCACGCCGGCTGCGTCTGACTGAAATGCACGCGCGCCTCCCGCAACGCAAAAAGTTTATCTTCATTAAGAAATGGCTGCTCTGTGATATTATCTAAAGGTTTGAAATCGCAGATGAGTTTCACAGTATGGCCGTCTTTCGCCACGAATAACGTTTCATCATATGCTTGCGGACCACCGTTATAAACCAGTAGCTCACCTCCCTTCCCCATAAGCTTCGCTTTACGTAATGCAACAGCAAGCATCTCGTCACCAGACTCGGGCATTTTGGTGGTCCATGCCTGATTCAGATTATGGACAACAATGAGCTTTTTACATTGATCAGAACGGTATTCTGCACCTTGGCTGGCGACAATCCCTAGGGTCTGCAGGCCCATACTTTCAGCCACTCCATAACATATACCTATGCCATCTGGTGTTCCCCCCGCAATAACCATGACCTCATCGGCCGTCAAATGATGAGATTTCATTATTTCTGTAATGTTTTAACGTATATTATTATTCATCTCAGTGCTATCTCCTGCATAACCCTCACCGGAGTGCCCGGCAAATGCAATTGCGTACTTCCCTGTGAGAGCATCCTTGAACTTTTCATAATAGAAATCATCCTTGCCAATATTCTGGCTTTCATGGGAGAGGGAATTGATATATAAACTATGAGTGCGAGAATTACCATTTATAAACATTATTTAACCTGCTATTCAGAGAAGGGGGTTTGATCACCCCCTCCATGTAAAATATAATATAGAGATTTTAGCCCACGCGATCAGCGTGGTGTCATTTTTAACTTCTTTTCTAATTCAAATAACACCTGGTATTGTTCCTTTGTCTGTACCATATTAGAGGAGCCCGTTGCCCGCAATTGCTGAACAATATCACTGAGGCAACTTTTGTTTGATGTATTTAATAATGCCAGCGCTGCACTCAGCGTACCTGTTCGCCCAATGCCCGCGTTGCAATGAATGAGCGGCTGTGTATCAAGACGGGGATCATGTTTTGATTTATCAGCGACTTTGTTCATAGTGTATAAAGCTAATTGTTCCAGAGTGTCTGCATCTACCGCTGTCTTGTCCTCCCAATTTGTCACATGTACAACAGATAGCTTTAAATTATTATGTGTATCTTTATCTTTAATCTCCATTCTGTAATTATTCAACGTAAGTTCGCCTAACTTGGTGGTAACCACTTTATGGTTATCCTTTTTATCGGTTTTAACCCTACACTTTACTGATATATTGCCATATAGATTGTCCTCCCCTCCCCGACAAAAATAGGGTAGTTTTACTCCCTCGTGATTATTGTTGATAATCTTCCCGATATCATTTGACGAGGATAACACAACAACCACGGCTGGCTTATTCTTGAGCAACATACTAAAATGCTCTTGTAGAAACTGATCTTTCGGATACTGACAACGCATCGCGATTTTATTATTATTAACGCTTAATTGGTTTGCCGGCATTCGCTTGCCATCAACGGTAGAAAGCTGTGTTGCACATGCCGTGTTTACATTAGTATATCTTGCGTAAGGTAAAGCATTGGTACGTTGTATCTTCGAATTTTCAGAGAGAGCATTGAGTTTACTGAACTGGTCCTCTGCCGAGGTTTCCGAACAATCAACTTTTTCAGCTAAGTGAGGAAGTAAAGCCTGAACTCTGCCGCCCAACTTTCCGTATTTCTCCATTTTTGTAATTTCGCTACCCTCATACATCACCCTGTCTCTTATACACATCTGACGCTGCCGA
>CAMLBO010000191.1 GCA_946478305.1 uncultured Enterobacterales bacterium | reverse complement strand
CACGCGTGGAAAGCGGCAGTCCGCCGGGCGCTTTGCCGACACCCAAATCCACCCGTCCCGGCGCCAGCGACGCCAGCAGGTTGAAGTTTTCGGCCACTTTGTAAGGGCTGTAATGTTGCAGCATCACGCCACCAGAGCCGACGCGGATGCGTTTGGTGTGCGCGAGGATCCAGGCGATCACCACTTCCGGTGACGAGATCGCCAGCTTGTCGGTGTTGTGATGCTCAGCCAGCCAGAAGCGGTGATAGCCCCAGTGTTCGGCCTTTTGCGCCAGTTCCAGCGTGCGTTTCAGCGCACCGCTTGCGTTTTCACCCTCGTCGATGGGGCTTTTTTCCAGCAGACTTAATCGGTAACCCATAGTGTTCCTGTCCTTTTGTTCCCGGCGGTACGTTATGGGTACGATTATTAAAGGCAGGTTACAAAGTTGTAAAACAACAATAGTTGCTATTCAGTTGCGCGAAATGAGATAGGCGCAGGGGCTGGCATGAGGTTTGTCGGTACGTTGAGAGATGCAAAAGGATGAATACGACGATAGCAAAACCCACCAGATTCTCCACTGACCCACTGCAGGTCGATTTCCTGTTGAAACATTTGCAGCGTGTGGCCGCACAAAACTTATGTGCCGGATTGAAGAAAAATCCCTGAGACGTGAGGCCATCCGCTGAAACGATGATCTTCACAACACTCAGCACACAGTTCGGATTCGACAGCACGGTGACGTATTGCGACTGGATGGAGAAAGGCCAGTGGGGAACCCGTTCCTTCAAGCGGGTAATAGCCGCTAAAGTCGGCGAACTGACAGTCAGTCAGATCCTGTAATCCGATCTCGGGTATCACGCATCCGGGATGGTGATCAGTGACCTGACGATTGGAGATCCACTGCTTCGCATTGAAACGGGCGAGGATTTAATCAGGATAATGCGCAGGCGGGCCTTGTCCGAATTTCTGTTGATAATGCTACAATGCGGCCTTCTTTATTTCCCATCAGGTCTGCTATGACAACCCCAAACTCCGTTGACGATTTCCACCAGCGCCTGACCGCCCTGATCCTGACGCTGAATATTGACCCGCACGTGGCGGACAATCAGGTGCTGGATCGCGTGGCACTCAGCTTTCGCAAACTGCTCAACTTTCTCGCTCAGGACCCTGAACTGAGTCAGACCGCATTTGACGGGCAGGCGAAAAACGCGCTGAGGAGTGCCATCGCCGGGAACCTTGCGGCGTGTCAGGAAGGGGAGTTGTTCAGAAAGGATATTTCAGCCCAATGGCTGGCCCGCTGCTTTGTTGGTATGTTGGATCAGATGCGTGAAGAACCGGCAGATGCGGCTTTTCGCCATCAGCAAAGCATCGCCTGCGCGAAAATTCTTTGTGAAGGGATGTGGCCGGGTGCGGTGGACGCACGAGGTTAAAGCGTGAAAAAAAAGCCAGAGTGCGCTAAGGGCACTCTGGCTTTTATAGGCGTAAAAGCGTTAGCGGCTGAGTGATTTAAACTGGCGCGTGGTTTCCATCAGGGCCACTTCGGTAGGCAGACGTTCCATCGAGCTTGCGCCGTAGAAACCATCCACCAGCGGGCAGTTTTTCATGATGTACTCTGCGTCCTGCGGCGATGAAATCGGCCCGCCGTGGCACAGCACAATCACATCTTCCCGCACGCCTTTCGCGGCTTTCGCCCATTCGTTGATCAATGGCACGCAGTCTTCGAGCTTCAGCGCGGTTCCGGCACCGATATTCCCGCCGGTTGTCAGGCCCATGTGCGGCACGATGATATCAGCACCGGCTTCAGTCATTGCGATGGCATCAGCGGCGCAGAATACGTAAGGCGTGGTCAGCATGTCTTTTTGATGGGCGAGGCGGATCATATCGACTTCCAGCTCGTAACCCATGCCGGTCTCTTCCAGATTAGCGCGGAAGTTGCCGTCAATCAGCCCGACCGTCGGGAAGTTCTGTACGCCGGCAAAACCCAGCGCCTTCAGGTCATCGAGGAATTTATCGAACTGGCAGAACGGGTCAGTACCGTTAACCCCTGCCAACACCGGGGTATGTTTCACCACCGGTATCACTTCTTTGGCCATATCGACCACAATCTCATTGGCGTTGCCGTAAGCCAGTAAACCGGCCAGCGATCCGCGCCCGGCCATACGGTAACGGCCAGAGTTGTAGATAACGATCAGGTCAATCCCACCGGCTTCCTCACACTTGGCAGAGAGGCCAGTCCCCGCGCCGCCGCCGATTATCGGCTCACGGCGGGCGATCATCTCACGAAATTTCGCCAGCAACGCCTGACGTTCAAATTTAGCCATGATGGTTTCCCTTAATGTTGGGCAATATCTTTAAACAGTCGGACTGCGGTAGCGGCAAACTCTGGATCATTAATGTTGCAGCTCAGTCTGACTAAACGCCGCTTTGCGGTCTGTTTTACGGTTTTTTCCAAGGTGTCGGCAAAAGCATTCAGCGCATCGGGATTCCAGAACGGTTGCCCGACTGCATCGAGGGCAGAAAAACCGCCCCCGGGTATCAGGAAACGCACTTCGCCTTCGCAGGCGTTGAGCTTTTCCCCAATCCATTTCGCCATGTCGGCGTTTTCTTCCGGCGTGGTGCGCATCCTGTCTCTTATACACATCTCCGAGCCCACGAGACAGGCAGCAATGTCGTA
>CAMLBO010000190.1 GCA_946478305.1 uncultured Enterobacterales bacterium | reverse complement strand
GAGGTGGTACCGCGCCCGATGGAGTCATCCACCAGCAGGACGTTTTTATCACGGAACTCCGCGCGATTGGCGTTCAGCTTACGGCGCACTGACTTACGGCGTTCAACCTGGCCGGGCATGATAAAGGTACGCCCGACATAACGGTTTTTCACAAAACCCTGACGATAAGGCTTGTCGAGAATGCGGGCGATTTCCAGCGCGATATCACACGAAGTTTCCGGAATAGGGATCACCACGTCGATGTCCAGATCTTCCCAGTCGCGGGCAATTTTCGCACCCAGTTTCTGGCCCATGCGCACGCGGGCGCTGTAGACCGAAATTTTATCGATAAAGGAGTCAGGGCGCGCGAAATAGACGTATTCGAAAAGGCACGGATTGTACTGAGGATTTTCAGCACACATGCGGGTAAACAGCTGGCCTTTCTCGGTGATGTACACCGCTTCGCCCGGCGCGACGTCACGCAGGAACTCAAAGCCCAGAGTGTCCAGCGCGACGCTTTCTGACGCGACCATATACTCGTTACGGCCGCCTTCCAGCGTGCGTTTACCGATAACCAGCGGGCGGATACCATGCGGGTCACGGAACGCCAGCATACCGTGACCAATGATCATCGCCACACAGGCATAGGCACCGCGGATCTTCAGGTTCATGGCGGCGACAGCCGCGAATACATTGTCAGCTTCCAGCGGGTAGTGCTGGAAACGGTCAAGTTCACTGGCCAGAATGTTAAGCAGAATTTCGGAATCGGACGTGGTGTTAACGTGGCGACGCTGGCCTTCGAACAGATTACTTCTCAGTTCGTGGGCATTAGTCAGGTTACCGTTATGGGCAAGAGTGATGCCGAACGGAGAGTTGACGTAAAAAGGTTGAGCTTCGGAAGCGCTGGAACTGCCAGCCGTAGGGTAACGAACATGGCCAATACCCATGTTGCCCTGCAAACGTTGCATATGGCGTGCTTCAAACACATCTCTCACCAGGCCATTCGCTTTCCGTAAACGGAAATTGTTATTGGCATCAATGGTGACGATGCCTGCGGCATCCTGCCCACGGTGTTGTAACACCGTTAACGCGTCATAAATCGACTGGTTTACCGGCGTGAAACCGGCGATACCGACAATACCGCACATGTTGTCTTTTCCTCAATCAGCGCTGCCAAAACTAGAGATGTTTTGGCAAGAAACTCGACGTGCTCTGCAGGTAGTCAAAGAACCACCTGATGATGTAACTGAACTGTGGGATCAACTGAGACTGTTTCCAGTCCTCACTTTGTGAAAAGCCGGTAAAGGTATCCAGGAAGAACAGTATCGCGGAGACAATCAGTACGCCGCGCAGTGCGCCGAAGCACACACCCAACACCCTGTCGGTGCCGGACAACCCGGTTCGCTCAACCAGAGAGCTAATCACATAGTTGACAATGGCACCTACGATCAACGTCGCGATGAACAAGATACCAATTGCGATCCCGTTTCGAACCAACTCATCTTCGAAACGCGTGAAATAGATAGCGAGGTACGGGTAATAATGACTGGCAACAAAAAAGGCACAAGCCCAGGTTACCAGTGATAAGGCCTCGCGGACAAAACCCCGGATCAGGCTGACTAAAGCAGAAAACCCAATAACCGCAATAATGACGTAATCAATCCAGACCATGAACTATTCCAGTGTGTAAACCAGTAAAGACGGCCCAAACATCCAAATCGCTGCGAATTCTAACAGAAAAAGAAAACGTTTGCGTAGCGGAAATCTGCCAGCCGAACAAATTAATAAGTGCGTTGAAAAAAACCTCAATCACCGCAGAAACCTATAAGATCCTGTTAAACGACTCTTATAGAAAAAGGGCACAAAACGCGTGCCCTTCTCCTTAACTTAACCGCGGTATTGTACAACCATTTCGCTTATTTTCCTGCATTATAGCTGCGTACCTGCCCACTCAATCCGCTGATCTGGTTCAGCTGTGGCAGAGACGATTCCAGCTTCTGTTTCGAGACATCCGGTCCCACAAAAACGCGGGTGATCTGCCCCTGCACCGGCGTACTCGGCACGGTATACGCACGGAAACCTGACAAACGCAGACTGGCGACAATCTCATTGGCTTTCGAGGCATTTTTCAATGCGCCCAGTTGCACAACGTAGGACTGCCCGGCAGGCGCTTTCTCTTCCTGCAGTGGTTTGCTTTCCACTTTCGGTGGCTCTACGGCTTTCGGTTGTTCCGCCACTTTCGGCTGTTCAACCGGTTTTGGTACAACAGGTTTAGGCTGAACCGGCTTCGGTTTTTCAACGGGTTTCGCTTCGACCATCGGCTTAGGTTCAATCACCTTAGGTTTGGTCGGTGCAGGACGCGCTGGTTGAGCCTGTTTTTGTGGCTCAGGCCGGGTTGTGACTGGCGCTACCGGCGTTACAGGCTGCGCTTCGCTGTCATCCGGCAGCTCCTGCCCAGAATTCGCCGGCTGCGTCGCCGTATTGCCCCGGCCATGCACCGCTTCCCCTGCCCCTTCCGGCGGCTGAGCCGGTAGCGACTGCGACACCGGTGGTACCACATCCTGCTCTTGCGCATCACCCGGCTTTGGCACTAAAGGAATCGAAGCAAATTCATCCTCATAGTGTTTTTTCTTCCCGTCGAGCAACCCCGGCAAGATGATTACGCCAAGGCTGTCTCTTATACACATCTCCGAGCCCAC
>CAMLBO010000189.1 GCA_946478305.1 uncultured Enterobacterales bacterium | reverse complement strand
TATAGCCGCAAAATGTCGCCGCTTAGGCGGTGCCTTCGCTGCGGGTTCGAGCCTCTGGTCTCGAACCACTTGCTCAGCGCCATTTTTGAATGCGGTCTAGGCTTTCTTAAAATCAAAATCAGACTGGTTTTTTGTCATTAATTTTGTTTTTTATCTACATAGCTGCTAAGGCGCAGTCAAAAATGGCACCGGATGAGAGGTTCGAGACTTTAGGCTCGAATCCCGAAATACGGGGACGGCGAAGCCGTGACATTTTGCGACTCACTCGGAAGTTGCGAAACATGTCCCTCGTCCAAGCGATAGCGCGCAGTTAAAAAACGCAGGGTTCCAAGGGAGGCGCGTTTACGCCTCCCTTGGGCCAGTGTGGGCGGCGAGCCCACGACCTTGAATTTAAAGATTTAAAGATTTAAAAGCGAGTTCGGCCCGCAACCCGATATAATCAATAATATTCTTCCTATTTAAGGCTTCGCCTCACTCTCTCCGATGGATATAAAACAACTGATCTACCTGTGCAACCTCGAGCGTGAACGGCATTTTGGCCGGGCGGCGGAGGCGAGTTTTGTCAGCCAACCGACGTTGTCGATGCGGTTGAAAAACCTGGAGAAAGAGTTAGGTCTCAACCTGATTAATCGTGGGAATAATTTCGAAGGTTTTACTGCGGAAGGTCTAAGGGTTCTGAGCTGGGCACGGGAAATCGTTGCAGTATATGAAGGGCTGAAGCTGGAGGTTGAATCCCTTAAGCAGGGGCTGAGCGGTACATTACGTATTGGCGTTATGCCACAGTGCAGTATTTCACTGGCACAGCTGATTAAAGCGGTCAACGATGCACACCCCGGTCTTGATTACCGCGTGGCGGAGGTCAGCGCCGATCAGCTTATCGAAGCGTTGAGCAGCCATGCGGTTGACGTTGGCATTGGTTTTTTCGAGTTCTCTACGCTCAATGAGTTGCGCTTTCAGGTGGTACCCGTTAATGACGGCGGGGTGGATGTGGTTTATCACCCTGACCATTTCCCGCAACTCGCTAACGCTGAATCCCTGAGTGCCGAAGAAGCCGTTAAACTGCCACTTTGCCTGTCTGAGCCAAGCCGTTATTTCCGCCGCTATCTGGATAACCACTTTCGCCAAGCGGGACTGCCGCTTCATCCCACCCTGGAAAGCACCTCGATTTTCCAGTTGATGCAGGGGGTATTTGTCGGGCTCGGCTGCGCGCTGGTTCCCCGCGGGCACCTGATTGATGATATGCATCCGGCCCTGAAGCACTGTGTGCTGAATATCCCGCCAATGAGCCGACATGCGGCGATGGTCGTTGCAGAAGCGGGGCGCGCAACGCCGCTGGCCCAGCACTTCTTTAATGCTGCTGCTTTGTGGATAGCACAACAATCCTCGGTTCTGAAAGAATAAAATTCGTTCCCATACATTCCCCGACGTTTTCCTATTGAAGAAATGGCTAACTGGGGCCAAGCTTTATGGGTCTTTATGTTGGGTAAAGCGAAATTAATGGAGCTATACATGAAAGCATTAAAAACAGCAGTACTGGCTATTGCGGCGAGCGGTTGTCTGTTAGCGGGCGGTGCGCAGGCCAGTAACCTGTTAAGTTCATTGCAGGATGCGGCCAATCAGGGGTTGAATAAAGGGTCCAGTAATAACAATTCAACGGCGTCCCTGACTTCTTTGCTTAATGGCGGCGACAGTGCGCTGACCTCAAAGAGTGCCACCAATGCGGCCGGTGTCCTGCAGTACTGCGTGAAGAATAATGTGTTGTCGCAGGCAAGCACCGAAGGCGTGAAAGATAAACTTCTGAGTAAACTGGGTATCCAGAGCGCTTCCGGGGCGCAAAGCCAGGATTATCAAAACGGTTTAGGTGGTTTACTGCAAACGGGTAAAGGCGAGACCGTTGATCTTAATAATCTGGGTGGCGGTTTGACGCAGGTGAAAGAGAAAGTGAAGCAGAAGGCGTGTGATGTGGTTCTGAAGCAGGCTAAATCCTTCATTTAATCATCAGTGAGCGGACCACATTGGTCCGCATCAGTAACAGGCCCCGTCGGGGCCTGTTTTGTTTCTACTGCGGGTACGGTACCCAAGAGCCGCCGTTAAGCCGGATGTAAATTTTCCCCTGATACTCCATCACCACAGAGTTTTCATTCTCTGACACCAGCGGCGTTTGTGGCAAATTCGCGCTCAGCGTTTTCCAGTCCACGGTCGGGGCGGTGAAAAGCTTACCGTCTACCGAACGCGCCACCAGTTCTGAAATCGCCATATAACTGCTTGGCTGATCAATTTTCAGCGGCGAAGAAGGCTGAGGTGCCTGCATACCGAAGAACTTCACGCCAACCGGAATATGAGTAATACCAGGGCTCGGAATATCGCGCAGGCCTGAGATCTGCATCTTGTCCCCTACCAGTGCCGCACCGTGTTCAGGCACAACAACCAGCATCACTTTGCGTCCTGACTTCTCCAGTTGGTCCATAAAGGTGTTGAGCTGGTTGAGCAGGGTCTGCGCCCGTGAACGGTAATCTGCACCTTTATTGCTGCCAACATAGCGGTTGCCATCATGCAGTGGTATCAGGTTGAAGAAGGTCGCGGTACGCGCCGCGCCCGCTTTTTGTTGGTTTGCCAACCAGCGGCTGAACAGTTCACCGTCATTATAGATAGGTGAACCATCAAACGAGGTCAGCTCATGT
>CAMLBO010000188.1 GCA_946478305.1 uncultured Enterobacterales bacterium | reverse complement strand
TTGAGCTACTTTTGCAGAGCGTCCGGCAACGCGGAGGGTTCATCGATCTCCATGCATTCCAGCCCCGCCGGATGCGTCGCCGTGTGGATCTCTTTCAGCGCACGGATGCTCACCCGCGTGTAGATTTGCGTCGTGCTGATATTCGCGTGGCCCAGCATGGTTTGTATCCACCGCGTATCCGCACCGTTCTCCAGCATCAGCGTCGCCATCGTGTGCCGGAACAGATGACAGCTGCCGTTTTCACGCACGCCCGAGAGCCTGATATACCGGCCTACGTGGTGCGTCAGCCCACCGGGGCTGAACCCTTCACCGTCATTGGCCAGGAACAGCACACGGCTATTTTTTCCATACAACAGCTCTTCTCTTCCTTCCGCCTGATACCGGCGAACCCAGCCCAGCGCACGCCGACCTATCGGGATCAGCCGTTCTTTATTGCCTTTACCGCAGCGGATCGTCACCGTGCCACGTTCTGCATTAATGCTCCAGAGGTCTAACGCGCACAGCTCCATGCGTCGCATGCCGGTGCTGTAAAGCACCTCGAGCATCGCACGGTCACGCAGTCCCGCCACCGTGCGGGTATCAGGAACGGCCATTACCCGTTCAACCTCTTCCGCACTCAGCACATCTTTCGGCAGCCGGTACGGCTCTTTCGGCAACTCCAGATCTGCCGCCGGATTGCTCAGCAGTAATCCCTGTTTATTCAGCCACCGGAAGTACCCCTGCACCGAACTTAGCCGGCCGCGCTGGCTACGGACTGAGAGGGGTTCACCGTTGCTTTTGCAATAAAGGAACAGCATGCGCTGGTAACGCTCCAGTATCGGGCGGGTCACCTCGCTCGGGTAAAACAGGCCCCGCTCGTCACACCACCGCAGGAAGTCCATCAGCCCTTCTTCGCGGGTTTGCAGCGTTCTCGCCGTCGCCTGTCGGGTTTCTGCCCACGTCTGATACTGTTGCAGCCGCTGCCAGAACCCGCGCGGATCATCCACCTTACCCAACGGTTCAACTACCCGCCGTTTATCACGCTTACCCATGTTTCACCTCCACGTCGGCAACGGCAGTGACAGCTTTCTTTTTCTCTCTTATTACTGCGTTTGGCTCAGGGCAGACTTGCGGGCCGTCTAACCCTTGCGTCGCTTGGCTTAGCGCCGTATTTTCAGGGTCAGACTTGACCCGAACTTGGGCCAGACTTGAGGCAGACTTACCTTCCTCCAAGCCAGACTTGCGCTCATCGCCCACCACGTTCAACAACCCACACAGATAGTTACCACCATCCACAACGCCGTCCCATAACAGCTCATATTGCAGCAGATGACCACGGCTACCGCCGTGCAACAGCAGGTATTCCATTTCGACCAGCCGCAGACAGTGGTTCTTGAGCTGGCTGTCGCTCCAGTGCAGTTCGTCGCGGATGTCCCGCCGCGTGAACCGCACTTCGCAAGGCTTGCAGTTCTGTTCACCGGCTCGCCGCTTCACCATGGTTTGTATCAGCACCAGCAGCGTTCGCGTCTGCGGCGGCATCTCGTCCAGCGTCCGGCCCAGTACCTCGTGGGCCAGCCGGTTCGCCAGTTCGATGTCACTTTTTTCCACCTCGATATATTCCAGCCACGCGCCCCGATGCTGCACCCGCTTCACCGGTCGCTGGTACTGATGCAACAGCGTAATGCTTTGTATCAGCGTGAGATATTTCATATGGTCGCGCCGCATGCGGGTTTTGTCCGATAAAAAAGTCAGTTGATGGGCGAACGGATTGACCACCTTCAGCGGTCGCAGCAACCGCTGGGCGTTCTGATGCAGCGCCGTCAGATAACCTTTTTCAGACGTAGCCAACAGCCCTTCGAGGGTTTGATTATGGCGTTGCAGCGCGTGGATAGCCTGTGTTTGTTCGCGGGATTCGTTAACGGTGAGCACTAAGCAGCGGTTTAACAGCTCTTCGTCCACGTCGATGGCCGTGGTGGTCAGCATTAACATCACCGGCCCTTTGACGCTGTATTCTCGCGTCACCAGTTCACCGCTCTGCTCGTTCTTGCCGGTCGAGGCTATCTTTAACTCACCATCCGACTGCAACAGCTTCAGCGCATACGCCGCCTGCCGCACGCCTTCCTCCTCCGAGATAGCCAGGATTTTGTGCTGAAGGCTGGTTTCACCCAGATAGTAGAGGCTCTGGCCGGTCATCGCCGAGTACTGGATGCGCTCCTCTTCCGGCATCAGGCCCAGAACGGCATCCATCAGGCTGGATTTCCCCGCCGCCGATGAAGACTGGATCAACACCGCCAGCGGTTTATCGAGCTTGCGCGACGTCGCCGCCAGATAGCCGGTCAGCAGATTGGTGCTTTCACCCACCACGCCGCAGCTGGCTAAGTCGTTAACTATTCGTTCGGCCAGATTCGGCGATTTAAGCAGTTCCAGCGCCGCTGCTTCGTCGTCACCGCTGACCGTAACGGACGGTTTTTCCTGCTCAGCCTGCCGCTGCGCCGCGTCCTGCTTTTGCTCCAGCATCAGCAGCAACCGGCCACATTCACGTTTAATCACCGACGGTTCACAGGCCAGCTCGAGCGCCGCCGTGGCGACATAAGTCTGACGGCCACGCGCGTTGTACATGTCCAGCGAGTCAACGTGGAAGCCGCCGGTGCTTTCATCCCGTACCTGCACGTTCACTTTCATCACTTCCGATACTGTCTCTTATACACATCTCCGAGCCCACGAGACAGGCAGA
>CAMLBO010000187.1 GCA_946478305.1 uncultured Enterobacterales bacterium | reverse complement strand
CCTGTCTCGTGGGCTCGGAGATGTGTATAAGAGACAGATTTATTGCTGCCTGTCTTATGGTCGGCGGTGTCGCGCTGGGCTGGCTGCTGCTGCGTTTTGAATCGCCGGTCTGGCAGCGGGTGCGCGCCGAACGTTATCGCTGGTATCCGCATATTTCGGCGGTACATCCGCGCCCACTTGATCCACTTCGCTATCTGCTGCAAACCCTGTGGCTGCTATTGATCATTCCCGCGGGGGGATTACGCGAACGTATTGTTATCAGTGACTGGCCACAACGCCTGCGTCAGAGAGTTCATACCTGGCTGGACTCTCTTCCCAGTCGTTTGTCCCAGAGTCCGCTGGAGCAAAAAGTGCGTGGGCAGATGCGGGGCATGAGCGGTATTGCCCGGCGTTTACTGATGCTGGTGGGCGGCGCAATTGCCGCGGTGCTGGTCATGTTCTGTATTTCCCAGCCGTTTGGCTATCTGGCCCAATTTGTTTTTGTGGTGTTGCTGTGGAGCATTGCCATGCTGGTACGACGCATCCCGGGGCGTTTCCCCTCGCTGATGCTGATAGTGCTGTCGCTGACCATCTCCTGTCGCTATCTCTGGTGGCGTTATACCTCCACACTTAACTGGGATGATCCGGTCAGCCTGATTTGCGGTTTGTTGCTGCTGGCCGCCGAAACCTACTCCTGGACCGTGCTGGTGCTGGGCTATTTCCAGACCATCTGGCCGCTTAACCGTAAGCCGGTACCCATGCCAGAGGATATTTCCAGCTGGCCCACCGTCGACCTGCTGGTGCCAACCTATAACGAAGATCTGAGCGTAGTGAAACCCACGCTGTATGCCGCGCTGGGTCTTGACTGGCCAAAAGAGAAACTCACTATCTGGCTGCTTGATGATGGCAACCGGCCGGAGTTTGCCGATTTCGCACGTGAAATTGGCGTGAAATATATTGCACGGCCGACTCACGAACACGCCAAAGCGGGCAACATCAATCATGCGTTGAAATATTGTCAGGGCGAGCTGGTGGCCATTTTCGACTGCGACCACGTGCCGACCCGTTCTTTCCTGCAACTGACGGTTGGCTGGTTCTTCAAAGATAAAAAACTGGGCATGTTGCAGACGCCACATCACTTTTTCTCCGCTGATCCTTTCGAGCGTAATCTCGGTCGTATGCGCCGCACCCCTAATGAAGGTGAGTTGTTTTACGGACTGGTGCAGGATGGGAATGATCTGTGGGACGCCAGCTTCTTCTGCGGTTCTTGTGCCGTTTTGCGCCGCACCGTGCTTGACGAAATTGGCGGTATCGCTGTAGAAACCGTGACCGAAGATGCCCATACGTCGTTGCGAATGCATCGCCATGGGCATACATCAGCCTATATCCGTATTCCACAGGCGGCAGGGCTGGCCACTGAAAGCCTGTCAGCTCACGTTAATCAGCGGATCCGCTGGGCGCGAGGCATGGTGCAAATTTTCCGTCTGGACAACCCGCTGTTTGGCAAGGGGCTGAAACTGGCCCAGCGTTTATGCTATGCCAACGCCATGCTGCACTTCCTGGCCGGTATTCCGCGGCTTATCTTCCTCACTGCACCGCTGGCTTTCCTGCTGCTGCACGCCTATATCATCTATGCGCCTGCACTGGCCATCGCGCTCTACGTTCTGCCGCATATGATCCATGCCAGCCTGGCCAACTCAAGGGTGCAGGGCAAATACCGCCACTCATTCTGGAGCGAAATCTACGAGACTGTTCTGGCGTGGTATATCGCTCGCCCGACTACCGTCGCGCTGTTTAATCCTCATGCCGGGACGTTCAATGTCACCGCCAAAGGCGGCAAAAACGAGCGCGATTATGTTGACTGGAAGATCACCCGGCCATATCAAATTCTAATGCTGTTGAATCTTGCCGGTTTTGTGGTCGGTATCTGGCGTCTGTTTTATGGTCACGCTGACGAGTTTTATACCGTGCTGATCAGCCTCGCTTGGGTAATTTACAACATGATTATTCTTGGCGGTGCCATTGCTGTGGCCTTTGAGTCCAAACAGGTCCGTCAGGCACACCGTGTGGAAGTCTCGCTGCCTGCTGCACTGGCGCGGGCAGAAGGGCATGTCTATGTCTGTACCTTGCAGGACTTCTCTGACAGCGGCGCCGGCATTGAAACTGAAAGTGCGGCGCTGTTCCAACCTGGCGAGAGCGTAACGCTGCTGCTGCGTCGTGGTCAGCAGGAATATGCTTTTCCGTGCAGCGTGAGCCGCGTTTTTGGCCATCATGTTGGCGTTCAGCTTCAGCATATGAGCACTCAACAACAGATCGATTTTATCCAATGTACGTTTGCCCGCGCCGACAGCTGGGTGGTGCGTGAAGACAGTTTCCCGGAAGACAAACCGCTGGAGAGTTTACGTGAAGTGCTGGGGTTGGGGATGCGTGGCTATTTGCGCATGCTCGACATTGCACCGCATCGTTACCGGCCACTTGTTGCCCGCACCAATACGCTCGGCAGCTGGGTGGTCTCATTTCTGCCACGTAATCCGCTGCTGCCCGTTCAGCCTGATGAATCAACCTTGATGATGACGAAATAATGAAAATACTTCCCTGGATCACTTTGATGGCCGCGGCATTGGGTACCACAGCACCGGTTTTCAGTGCTGAAGCACCGGCCGCGCCAGCGGCTGTCACCAACGCGGTGATGCAGCCTGCGTTGCCGGGTGTTGCGCCCGCCGTCGCGCCGACGATCA
>CAMLBO010000186.1 GCA_946478305.1 uncultured Enterobacterales bacterium | reverse complement strand
CGTGGGCTCGGAGATGTGTATAAGAGACAGGTCTATAAAATGGCGATTGAGTGGAAGCTGGCGCTGCCGCTGCACCCGGAATACCGCACGCTGCCGATGGTCTGGTATGTGCCGCCGCTGTCTCCGATTCAGTCCGCTGCCGACACGGGCGCATTGCCGCACACCGGCGTGCTGCCTGACGTCGAAAGTCTGCGCATTCCGGTGCAATACCTGGCGAACCTGCTGACAGCGGGTGACCCTGAACCGGTGCTGCTGGCCCTGAAACGTATGCTGGCGATGCGTCACTTTAAACGTGCCGAATCGGTAGACGGCGTGGTGGATACCAGTGCACTGGAGCAGGTTGGTTTGAGCGAAGCTCAGGCACAGGAGATGTACCGCTATCTGGCGATTGCCAACTACGAAGACCGTTTCGTGGTGCCTTCCAGCCACCGTGAACAGGCGCGGGAAGCTTTCCCGGAAGCCAAAGGTTGTGGTTTTAGCTTCGGCGACGGTTGCCACGGCAGCGACACTAAATTCAATCTGTTCAACAGCAAACGTATTGATGCCATCGACATCGGTGCCAAAACTGAAAGGAAAGGCTAATGAACAGCTTACGACTTATCGGTTTACTGCTCGATTACCCGTCTGCCGACGTGTGGGAACACCGTCTGGAATTGCTCGACGCGGTGAATGAGTCACCTGAACTGAATGCACAGCAGCGCCAGGATCTGGCGCTCTACATCCAGGATTTCTGCCAGCAGGATCTGCTGGATGCGCAGTCTGCCTACACCGGTCTGTTTGACCGCGGCCGCGCCACGTCATTATTGCTGTTTGAGCATGTGCATGGCGAATCCCGGGACCGTGGTCAGGCAATGGTGGATCTGATGGGGCAATATCGCGAAGCGGGTCTGGAAATCGACAGCCACGAGCTGCCGGATTATCTGCCACTCTATCTGGAATATCTGACCACCGGTGATGAGCCGCAGGCGCGCGACGGCCTGCGTGATATCGCGCCAATTCTGGCGTTGCTCAGCGCCCGTTTGCAGGAACGCAACAGCCATTACGCGGAACTGTTTGACCTGCTGCTGGCGCTGTCCGGCGCGGATATTGCCACGCAAACCGTGCGTGACAGTATTAAACAGGAAGCGCGTGACGACACGCCGGCTGCGCTGGATGCGGTATGGGAAGAGGAACAAATTAAATTCCTCGGCGAGCAGAGCTGCGCCAGCGGTGATGAAGCCGCGCATCAGAAACGCTTCGCCGGTGCGGTTGCACCACAGTACCTGAACCTTGATGACACACCTGCGGGGGAACCACGCAAATGACTGACTTCCTCAACAACTTCTTCTTCAATATCTATCCGTACCTGTGCGGCACGGTGTTTCTGGTCGGCAGCTGGCTGCGTTATGACTACGGCCAGTACAGCTGGCGTGCCGGTTCGAGCCAGATTATGGAGAAAAAGATCCTGCGCATTGCGTCGCCTCTGTTCCACGTCGGTATCCTCGGCATTATTGCCGGTCACGCCTTCGGGATGCTGACGCCGCACTGGATGTATGAATCTTTCCTGCCGGTGCCGGTGAAACAGCAAATGGCAATGTGGGCGGGTGGTGCCTGTGGCGTGATGACGCTGATTGGTGGCGGCATGTTGTTGTGGCGCCGTCTGAGCAACGACCGGGTTCGCGCCAGTTCAAGTTTTGGCGACATTATGATCATCGCACTGCTGGTGATTCAGTGCGCGCTGGGACTCAGCACTATTCCGTTCTCCGCCCAACATATGGACGGTAGCGAAATGATGAAACTGGTTGGCTGGGCACAATCCGTGGTGACTTTCCACGGTGGCGCCGCGGCGCATCTTGATGGCGTAGCGTTTATTTTCCGCGTGCATCTGGTGCTCGGCATGACATTGTTCCTGCTGTTCCCGTTTTGCCGTTTGGTGCATATCTGGAGCGCGCCGGTGGAGTATCTCACCCGACGTTATCAGTTGGTGCGTAATCGTCGCTAACGGCTGCAGAACGCTGTATTTTGACAAGAAACAGAAGGGCGCTATGATGCGCCCTTCGTTTTTTCCAAATTTGATCTCAAGGATGCCCCCATGGCCATTGAAAGAAAACCCTTCTCCCTGCCGCGTCGTTTGCTGCGTAACAGTCTGATACTGATCGTCATTGGCATCGTTGCAGTGATCCACGGTCTGATCGTTCACAACAGCGATCCGTCGCTTGGCGAAATGCCACCGCAATTTGCGCTGGGGATTTGGTTTATTGTATTTGGGGCGATTCTAGGGTTGATTAGCTGGATCGTGATTAAGCGGAAGGCTAAAGAGTAAGTCTTTAGAATCTTCGTTCAAATTCGCCTTCTTAAATTCAAGGTCAAGACCTTGGGTTGCCACCCAAACTGGCCTTGAAGGGCGCCTATCGCCGCGCCCCTCAAGACTCCCCGGCTCTTTTAAAAACAGCAGCTGCGCTGGTCACAATGGCCGTGTTTCAGGGGCCATTGTGATAGCCGCAAACTCCGCCGCTGCGCGGTGCTCTCATTTCGGGCTTCAACCCGCGTAAAAAGATTCGCGGTTTTGCGCCTCTCACTCGACGTCGTTTTGAACGCGGCCGAGGCTTCTTTAAATTCAAAACCAAATACGCTTTGCCTTTCTTAAGTCACGTCTACATCCAAAACCAAAACCGTTCTTGTTTTAAAAAAA
Organism: uncultured Enterobacterales bacterium; assembly: GCA_946478305.1. GTDB lineage: Bacteria > Pseudomonadota > Gammaproteobacteria > Enterobacterales > Enterobacteriaceae > Ewingella. The sequence goes on along the minus strand of CAMLBO010000186.1, from coordinate 57 downwards.
GTCCGGGCCGCATTCAAAAATGTCACCGGCAAGTCGGTGGAGAGACAACATTTTTAC
>CAMLBO010000185.1 GCA_946478305.1 uncultured Enterobacterales bacterium | reverse complement strand
CGTCACCGCGATACCGCTGGTCTTCTCCTGCAGATTCGAGTTCATGGCATTATTTAAAATGGCAAACAGCACCGGCCAGCTCTGCAGGTAGGCAAACGTGAACACATACCCTTTCATGACCTCAAACGACAGCGTGCTGATCATGGCAATCACCAGCAGCAGCGGGAACAGGCCAATCAGTACGCCGGTCAGCACCGTCTGCATAATCGGTAAAGTACGGGTGGCGATGCTGGCACTGGTGGCCTGCGACATGCGCATTTTGGCAAACGAGGACTCCGCCGACAGGTTGACCAGGCTGGCGGTATCCCCGTTGCGCGCCGCATAGCCCGCAAAGCCGTGACGCAACGCATTGAGCGTCACGTTATGACGCATAATCTCGCTGGCACTTTTGCCTGCGCCGTAAAAATACTGGTAGCTGTCGCCCATCAGCTGGCTGTACAGCGCCGCCCGCTCAGGTTTGTTGCCCAGATATTTTCGAATGTAATGCGTCCACGTGGTGCCCCCGACGCTGGCGTCGGCGTTCATCATCTTCTGCAGGGTGGCCGCCGACTCCTGACAGGTCATAAACTTGCCGGCCTCGTTAAACATGCCGCGCAGGGGGCTGGGCTTGCTGAAGATCAGCGTGTACGGATCTGCACTGTTCATCAGGTCGTTCATGCTGTATTTCTTATTGAGCAGCATGTCCCCGACCACGCAGTTCTGCACGTAGTCCGCGAACATGTCGGTTTGTTCCGCGCTGACCGACTCATAGTCCGTGCTGCTGCCGACCAGCGTTGCACCAAACAGCATCCCCGTCTGGCTGTAGGCCAGCGCGTCGGGCTGATGCATAAAGAACTCATACCCGGCCACCAGACCGTGGCCGACGGTGGTGATCACCGTTGCCGGCAGTACCAGCCCCACAGGGACGTTATCCACCTGATAAACTTCGTGCGGGCTGGTCGCATCAATGATTTGTACCGGTCGGGTCACATTTATCAGCACGTGAATAATCGTGAGGATCATGGCCCATTTCACCAGGGTGAAAATATCGTGGGAGCGTATCCAGGCTACCGCACAGGTCACGACAGAGAGCACGGTGCCAATCGTTATCAGACTGCGGCCGGTGTCGGACTGGGTAAAGGCGGCCACCGCATTCAGTGAGTCGCGAAACCATGCGCCGCCGGTGATGGTGTAAATAACGTCCATATTATTCTCCTGTGAACCGGTAGTTGCCCTGATAGCGCTGGATAAGACGGCTTGAGACCTGTTGGCGCAGGTAGCTCATCTGCCTTTCCACCGCCATCACCGCGTCCTGTTTGATTTGCACCCGCGTCTGCAATTCGGCTATCAGCGTGGTCGCCTGCGTCAGGCTCTTGTCCAGCTGATCCGCGACTTCGCCCGGATAGCTTTTCCCCCCCATCAGCGTGCGAACCTGCTTAATCATCTCGTTGATGTACTGCATCATGATGTCGTAGCCGATGTAATCAGCCAGCTGGTAGACCACCGCCGGGCCGATGTTGATCGAGAGCGGGTCGACCAGATAGCGCAGCACCGGAAGGCTGGTCGCCTCCAGAAAACCCTTTTCGGCCACGGACAGCGGGTCGTCACTCACGGCCTTGCTCTGAATGCTTTTCAGCAGGGCGATCACCTGGCCGTTCATGGAATTTCCCGCGCTGATGGTGATATTGGTCAGCCTTGGGTTCAGGCACAAATCGCTGCTGTCGCAGGCGTAGATGGTGGCATTACCGCCGTTCATCATCGCCTTCAGCACGTCCTCATTAGTGGTGATGGGCGACAGGATTTTTATCTGGCCATTGGCGTCGTAAATCAGCGTACCGGTCAGGCTCATCGCGAACTCGGCCAGCGTCTGGTTGCTGCTGAACATGCCCTTCTCTTTGATGGCGTCCCACATCACGTTCTTATTCTTCATCACCTGGTCTTTGGTCTTGTCGCTGGCCTTGTCAGTGACGCTGTTATAGCCGCCGCCCACGGTGCAGCCCTGCTGTGACGCCGCCCAGTCGGAGAACAGGTTGCTTTCGCCGGCGATGTCCTGGCACACCTTTTTCTGACTCACCGCCGTGCGCGGGAACAGCCCGCCGACGATGCCCTGCGCCGCCTGACAGCTCGACATATTGGCGCTGTTCACATCCGAGGCCAGCTTTTGCAGAAAGTCCTTAGCCTGCTTCATTTCAGGGACGGTGGTCTGCAGGGCAAGGTCGAAAAAGTAGCCCGCCGCGTTGCCCATGATTTGTTTTACAAAGCGCTGCAGCTCCTCGCCGTTAATGTGCGAGAAGGAACCGAGATAGGCGTCAATGCCCCCGCACCCCGAGCTCATGCTGGGCAGCGACAGGGAGACCATCTGGATTTGCCGCACGGAGGTGCGCATATACATCGAGCCACCGCTGGCATAGCCCGCGGCCTGCCCCTGCCAGACCTGCGGCCTCGAGGTATTGCCGTCAAAGCCCAGCTTGCCAAAGAAATTGTTCATGTCGCTGTTCACATCCGCACAAACCGGTGCGGCGAGCAGCAGGCCGATAAGACAGGTAACGGTGGTTATCTTCATGATTTCCTGCCTTTGAGTGCGTTGAGTTTCAGCTTTACCTTCCTGATGCATCGTTTTGCATCTAACACCAGAAGCCCGAAACATCCCGCTGACAGCAGCACAACGGCAGCGATAAACCACCTCAACGACAACGGCGCGAACCAAAATCCCCACACTCCCCACGACGCGCCAATGGCGACCATCACCAGCAAGCCGAAGAAAATCAGATACAGGGAGACAGCCTTCAGCGCCTCGTCTGACAAACGTAAAACCTCTTTACTGTGCTTTGTGAACTTCATCGCGCACTCCCGTTCATCGCAATCTGAAACACCTCATCCAGACGGGCGGTCAGGGCCGGTTTATCCACCGCGCCCTGCAGCAGCGGATAGGTGGCCAGCGTATGAACGTTGACTAAAAACGTGGTCGGCGTGGCCACCGGCATGCCCGGCGTGAAGAACTGCACCAT
>CAMLBO010000184.1 GCA_946478305.1 uncultured Enterobacterales bacterium | reverse complement strand
AGTGGTTAAAAAACAACCTTAACGTACAATATTTTCCGTTTCCCAAACGGAGCCCATTAGCGTGGATTTCCCGGAACCCACGGTGCCGTGCATGCCGAAGTTTTGAATTTCACTGTCTTTCTTAATCGGCAGATGATCGACCTTAATATCCGACGCCTGGTCACGGCTTTTCATCATTCTGGCTACGGCTTTCGGGTCAGTATTTAATACACGACCGCCGGTGATTTCATCTTCACTCTGCTTTTTACCCAGATGACCCAGATACCAGAAAAAGAGTCCCGTACCGATAAAGACCAGAACCAACGATATCAGCGCGGAAATAATGATTTCCTGCTTCAGCAGTTGCCCGCAATACGAGGTATAGGAATCACTGACGATTTGCATTGCCGTGTAATTAAGTTTCTTGCCGTAATAATCCAGATGATAAATCGTCGGATTAACAATGTGCTTTTGGAAAGGCGCTATTGTTGTAGCATACCAGTACATCAGCCCATTCATGATGTTCTGTGTGCTCATGCGAATAAATAATGTCGCAACGGTGATGATCATGAATGACATAATCATATAAAACGAAATGATGTTGTTTATTTGCAGGAACATTCTCAGGCGCATAAACGCAACCTGCCCGCCCTGCGTAAAGTCGCGGGAGTTGAAGCTCATAACCTTTCCTTAGGAAAAAACGGGCCATACGCCCATGCATGGGCGCACTGTAATCTCAATTATTAGTTGTTTTTGAAACCGTAAGAATTCCCATCTATATCATACGAACTGTTAACCATAGGCAAACCTGTTGCTGGGTTTACACCATGATTCACAGGCTCATGAAAATTTGGATAAGATGAATCACACCACAAAGTGTTTTTAGCTTGAATAGCATCCTCTGCAATACCAAGGATTTCGCAGCGACCAGACAATAAGAATATTAGGCCGCTCGCCCACATAGCTATAGTGGAAAGAACCATAAAACTAAGTTCGCCTATCAGGCCCCCTATTATAATTAATGGGACCCATGATAAAAATGAGAACAAGGTTTTTTTCGATATCACGTCATCAATAAACATTGCATTAACAATGCTATCTTTCACCCGGTTAAACTGTGATTTAAAAAGAAGACAGAAAATAGATAAATTCATTAATAGGAATATCGATATACCTATTGTCATCACCTGCGGTGACGCTAAGACATAAGCGTTCCTTCCCCAGGCAAGGAGATAAAGAACCGGCATAATCCAAAATTTCACTTTCCATGTGATATTTGTTCTACGACTTTTATTTACTTTCATCATCACCGCTCCCCTTGTGATCTTTCTGCATGTCCAAAGCTTGTTGCGTCATTTTGTCCTGACCCTTAACCCAAGGCAGACGCTGGTTCTCAACAGCTTTTGCATTTTCAGTGTCGAATTTACTCTCTGCCATCTGGTGAGCTGCACTCAACCCACTTCGCTCACTATTTATACCATTTTTAGCTGTATGTATCTCCATGCCTGAGTTAGAAATACGTTGATTTGTATCACTAATCATCGAATCAACACGTCCTGAAGTATCAGTTCGCACAGCGGCCTGTGCGGTATGTGCCTGAATCTCGGCATCGCCACGCTGGTAAGCGGTATCACCACCTGATGCAGCTGTATTTCCAACAGCCGCCATCCCCGCTCCCAGCTGCGCACGACTCGCCTCAAAATGCCCTTCGACACGAGAACGCAATTTTTCTTCCACAAATTGTTCTGCAAGCTGTTCACGGTCTGCCCGGACAGCAGGATTTGCCGTATCCGTTAATATAGCCTCAGCGCGTTCCGGGGCCTTTTCTTGTACATATCCGACAAATTCTTGTGTGTAGTTACTTTGTGTTTGAGCAGACATGGTCTGCGCCGCCGATGCCATTTCGCCATACTCGTGGCTGCGAGTCATGCTGTTGGTATATTGCTGATATTGACTGTCAGCCTCAGCGAGCGTGGCACTGAGTTGTTCAAGTTTCGTGTTGGAAGAGTTATCGGAATGGCTACCAGACTCTGACGCGCGTGCGCTATCAATCATATCCTGACCTTTCTTGAAATCTTTCAGTTCCTGACTGCTTTGGTCAAAGGAGTTATCCCCGCCTTTAGTTGACCCTTTCTGTGTATTATCTGCAGAACTGCTACTCATATTTCCACTAACGCCACCCCTAAATTCAACTCCTGCTGAGGCCCCTGTGGCTAATCCCGCAACTTTGCCTAAGATTTGACGGTCCGAATCAATACCTGCCTTGGCCATGATGCTGCCACTCAATTCTCCGCGTCTGGATTTATCTCTCAGTTCGCTGAATGCCTGAGACTCACTGATATGATTTTTCTGTGCATAGGCTTTCGCTGCAGACACCTGCAAGTTTGAACCTTCTGTTAGCGAGCTGGATGTTGAGTGATCCGCCCCCTGCGTCATTGTCGAACCATTTCCCGTCTGCGCCGCAAACTGTTTCATCTGGTTATAGGCACTGTTTATCGAATGGTTATATCCATCCAGAGAGCTTTCGGCTTGGGTCTGACTTTCTCTTTGTAAGCGCTGTGCGGTACTGCTCGTCGTTTGGCCTAAGTTAATATCCATAGGCAGCTTAGACATCGCCCCGGTGGTGTTATAGACCGTGCCGCCGTCGCCGGTCTGCGTGACCAGTGCGCCGGTGCCGGTTTGATTGGTGATCTGACCGTTGGCATGGCTGCTGTTGGTGTCCCACTTGCCGCCCTGCACGTTGTCCGTCTGCATATTGTTAAACGACCAGTTACCGTCCACGGCTTGTGAAGAAGACTGCGACGCCGAACTCTGCATGGCCGACCCCAGATAGCTGCCCGCCTGCGACACGCCGTTACCCAGCCCTTTCACCAGATAGAAGGCCAGGAAGGGAATGGACAACGCCAGCCAGCCTGCGGTCGTCCCGACATCGGAGAACATCTGCTGCCTTTCTGACAGGTTGGATAACGTCACCGCGATACCGCTGGTCTTCTCCTGCAGATTCGAGTTCATGGCATTATTT
>CAMLBO010000183.1 GCA_946478305.1 uncultured Enterobacterales bacterium | reverse complement strand
CCGGTGAGTATTACGGCTGAGAACGGCTGTCTGGTGATCAGGACTGAGCTGAACGTCTGAGGCTGTAAAGTAAAATCCCGCCACTGAGGGCGGGATTTATTCAATCTTTCAATTTGCTAAAAAAATCATCAACATCAAAAAAATACTGCCAGTGTTCATTTTTAGTAAATAAAGATATTTCATGTTCACTTCCTAACTTTCCAATATAAATCTCAGGAAAGTCAACTCCACGGCAGGCGAACCGAAGACAATGAGAGGCTCGATAATCAAACATTGCATCAATAAGAACATCGTCATCTGCGTTTGCACTCTCGTAAAAACAATGTACTTTTTTTGCTAAAGAATCTTGAGTTGAATTATCTACTGGGAAGTCCGATTTTCGGATGGCATCTTCATTTTCTATAAGCCACTCAGTAAACGCTGGGAAATCGACTCGACCGGCAAACAAAGCATGAACGCCGTTTTCATTCTCCACTGATATTTCAATAAATTGAGCATCTTGCAGTGATGTAGGTCCAAGTAAAGCAATATTCAGCTTATTCATTACTATTTACCTTTAATCATTTTATTGTATTCAGCTTTGCTAATATCACCTCTAGCAAGGAACTCACGCAATACTTTAGGCGGCGCTTCCGTCCCTGGCACTGGATAACCATGCCACCCACCAACATTATCTGGTTGGAATTCATAAACTTTACCATCACTAATTCCATATTTTTGCTTACCGCCCTGAATAGAGTTATTTAATACTTCTTGGGCTTTCGAATCACTCAAGTCCATTGGGGTTCCCCAGCCTCCAGCTGCATGTTTGGGACTAGGAACATATTTGCTATTCTCTGACGAATAAGCTAAATCATCCGGATTCTGCTCAGCAATCGGTGTACTAGTACTACTCCCCCCAGCGCTAATCGGCCCATCCGTATTACCGGTATTACTCGCACCCTGCCCACCACTCTGATCCGGCGTAACCAGCGACGTGCCTTTGCTCTCATCCTGTGCTGGATTAACCAACTTGCCGCCCGTTGGATCTTTTTCTCCCACTGGGAAGACCGTGACCAGACCTTGATTTCCCTTCCACTCCTCATAAGCTGCACGCTCACTCGGGGAAAGATTGTCGATTAAGTTCTGATCGCCTGACATCGCGGCCAACATGACATTGGTTTTCTGCGACCCGGAGAGTTCTTCTATCGCCGATGTGGCGACACCAACACCGACCAGCGCACCAAGCCCAATATCAACGATGGCTTTACTGCATGCAGGTATCTCCGCGCAAGCCGCTGCACCCGTACGAATGACCGCAAGGTTATTGTTTTCCGAAGAATTCTTACCCGCCTGCGCCCCAGCAACAGCATCTGCTGAACTATCACCCGTCAAGCCACCCGCAAGACCCGCCGCCAGCGTCGACAACGAGGAGATAGTTTGCCGCTGCTCTTCGGTTAAGTCTTCACGCTTAATATCAGGATAAAGCTGCTGGGCAATAAATTCACCCACGGCAGCACCGGATGCTCCCGCTAATGCGCCATTACCGTTGATTTGCGCAACTACTGCGCCAACGACTGCATGCGCCATCAGGTTGGCTTCTTTGTTCACCTGACCGGTCACTGGATCGGTGGTCATATTGTGGATCACTTCCGCCAGATACGGGCTGGCACCGCCCGCAATGGCCTTCGCCATGTCGCCGCCCGCTAAGCCCTGGATTGCCGCCGTCGCCGCCTGAAGTCCCTGCTGGATGGCGCTTCCCGTGCCGTATTTCGCCATTTCAGCTTTGTAGACATCCGAACCGCGCAGCATATCCACATAGGCCTGACGCTCTTTCTCGGTCGCATTTTCTTTCAGTGGCGCAAAACCTTTTTTCGCCTCCGCCAGACCGTTGATATCACCCTGCGTTCTGGCGATATCCATCGCCTGACTCCCGATCTCCCCTATCTTCTGCGCTTCCTGCAACCGCTGTTGCTCTTTCTCTTTATCAAAGATCGGGCTCAGCGTCTGGTTGGCGTGTTCGACGTCGCGGCTGAGATCGCCCACGTCCTGTTTCTGGTTGTCTTTGTCGCGGATGATGATGCTGCCGTCCGAGATGGCCGATTTCGTGGTCGAACTGTCGCTGCCGTTGCCGTTTACCCCGACCAGCAGCGTGCTGCCCATGTTCCCGAGGAACTGGTCGCCGATGCTGCCGCTGGTGCTCATGCCCGTACTCAGATGCTCGACGTTGTATTCTGCCTTGTTCTCAATATCGCTAAAGCCCAGCGTGCCCGTGTCGAGGCGGTTTTTGCTGGCTTCTGCCGTGCTGCCTATTACCGCACCGTTAAGCTGGGTGTGCTCGCCTACCGTAATATCAAAGCCCCCCTTGCCCGCGAAGATGCCGGTCTGCTCAATCACCGAGTCGTAGGTGCTGTGCATTTTGTCCTGGCTCAGGTTCGCCGAGGCGCTGAACGAACCGATGCCGCCGCTCACCCCTGCGCTGGCGTTCTGCTGTGTCGAGTCGTAGTGGTCGCTGTCCTGTTCGCTGCTCAGCGTCAGGTTACGGCCAACGTCCATCGTCACGCGGTCACCGCTCACCTGCGCGCCGGTGAGCGTGGTGTCCCGCCCGCTGACGATGTTCAGGTTATTGCCCGCGCTGACCGTGGTCTCGGTGTGCGTCACGCCGTTGCCGTCTTCAGAACCCCGGCCTTTGTTGCCGCTGGCGTTGACCGTCAGGCCGCTGCGGCCCTGACCGAAGTTGAAGCCAGCACCTATCGAGCTGCCGTGGCTTTCGTTGCTGCCGTCCAGCTCCGAGGTGTTAAGGCCCGACCACAGGTTAACGTCGCGGTTGGCGATAAGCCCGATGTCCTTACCGGCCTGCAGCTGGCTGCCCTGCACGTTAATGTCGGTGTCGGTGGCGTGAATGTTGAGGTTGCCGCCCGCCGTGAGCGAACTGCCCTGACTCTGGTTGGAGGTCTGGGTTTGTTCAGACTTTGACGACTGGCTGCCGTAGGAGAGGTTCAGCCCGAACAGGTTCTCTGGGTCTTTACCTTCGGCCGTGCCAAGTTCACTCGCCTGATAGGCCTGCACGCCGCCGAGCGCCGACTTCATACCGTCCAGCGC
>CAMLBO010000182.1 GCA_946478305.1 uncultured Enterobacterales bacterium | reverse complement strand
AACTGATACTTTCGATATCCAGGTGGTTGGTCGGTTCATCAAGTAACAGGACTTTTGGAGAGCTGACCAGCGCGCGGCCCAGCGCCGCTTTACGCAACCAGCCCCCAGAGAGCGACGTCAGTTCAGCATCGGCATCCAGCCCCAGTTGCAACAGCACTTCGTTAATGCGGCTGTCGAGCTGCCATAAGCCCTGATGATCAAGAACTTCCATCACCTGAGAGAGTTTGTTCAGATTTTTCTCGCTCGGATCGGTTTCGACCAGATGCGAAATTGCGTGGTAAGCCTTCAGGTGTTCAGCCTGCTCGGAAACGCCTTCAGACACGAAGTCGAAGACGGTGCCAGTGACGTTACGCGGCGGATCCTGTTGCAGACGTGCGACAATGAGATCCTGCTCATACACGATACGACCATCATCCAGCGGTATTTCACGGTTGATGATTTTCATCAGCGTTGATTTACCGGCACCGTTACGGCCTACCAGGCAGACACGTTCATTGGGTTCAATGTGTAATTCGGTGTTATCCAACAAAGGCGAGTCACTAAATGACAGCCAGGCACCTGACATACTGATTAACGACATAAACTTTACTTTTCCTCGCCGGCGTGAGAAATCAGCCAGCAGTTATGAATTTGACGATTACGGGCAAAATCCTGCGACAGGGTTTGGCTGGTGATCTCTTTTGCGCTCAGACCGAGCTGGCTCAGTCCCTCGAGATCCATCTGGAAACCGCGCTTATTGTTGGAGAACATGATGGTACCGTTACGACGCAAAATACGCTTCAGATCTTTCATTAATGACAGATGATCGCGCTGAACGTCAAAACTTTCGGCCATACGTTTAGAGTTGGAGAAGGTTGGCGGGTCGATAAAGATCACGTCAAACTGCTCGTCGCACATCCCCAAATAGGAGAGGCAGTCAGCCTGGATCAGGCGATGCTGACGTCCTGTCAGATCGTTAACCCGCAGGTTTTTCTCAGCCCACTCCAAATAGGTCCGGGACATATCCACGGTGGTCGTACTGCGCGCGCCACCTAAACCTGCATGCACACTGGCAGTACCGGTGTAAGCAAACAGATTGAGAAAATCTTTACCTTTGCTCATTTCACCGAGCATTTTGCGCGCAATGCGGTGATCGAGGAACAGGCCGGTATCCAGGTAGTCGGTCAGGTTAACCCACAGCTTGGCATTAAACTCCTGCACCAGCTGGAATTCACCTTTTTGCGCCAGTTTCTCGTACTGATTCGTGCCTTTCTGGCGTTCACGCGTTTTCAATACCAGTTGGCTGGAGGAAATATCCAGCACGGAGAGCGTTGCGTTGATCACGTCGAATAAACGCTGGCGGGCTTTCTGCGCATCCACCGTTTTTGGCGGTGCGTACTCCTGCACCACCACTTTGCTGCCGTAACGGTCAACGGCGACGTTGTAATCCGGCAAATCGGCATCATACAGGCGATAACATTCAATCCCCTGCTGCTTGGCCCATTTTTCCAGTTTTTTTACGTTTTTACGCAAGCGGTTGGCGTAATCTTCCGCCATTTGCGTACCGGCCGCCCCCGTCGGGTTTTCAGCCAGCTGGTAGTTTTTCTGCACGCATTCCAGCGGACCATTTTTCGCCTTGAACTGACGATCGGCACGCAGCTGCACACAGCTCAGCAGTTCAGGCGAGGCGCTGAACAGAGAGAGCTGCCAGCCACCAAACTGGGTTTTCATGATACGACCCAGCTGGTTGTGTAGGGCAATCAGCGCCGGTTCGCTTTCCAGACGCTCGCCGTACGGCGGGTTACTGATCACAGTACCTGTCGGGCCTTCCGGCAGCGGATTGACCAGCTTGCCCACTTCACCCGGTTCGAGCGTGATAAGTTCGGCCACACCGGCGCGACGGGCGTTAGCACGCGCCATCTCTATAACGCGGCGGTCAATATCAGAGCCGTAGAAGCGCGAGGTGGTTTCCTGCAACGCGCGGCGGGTCCGCACCTGCGCTTCCGTCGTCAGTTCACGCCATAACTCGGCGTCAAATTTATTCCAGCCGGTAAAGCCCCAGTGCGGACGATGCAGACCTGGCGCCCGATCGGCGGCGATCATCGCTGCCTCAATCAGCAGCGTACCGGAACCACACATCGGGTCGACCATCGGCGTACCCGCTTTCCAACCAGAACGCATCACGATGGCAGCAGCCAGGCTCTCTTTCAGCGGTGCCTGACCGGCAAGGTCGCGGTAGCCACGCTGGTGCAGGCCTTCACCGCTCAAGTCGAGTGCCACGCTGGCAGTATCACGCTGCAGGAAGACGTTAACGCGGATGTCCGGCAGTTGCTTCGCGACGTTCGGACGCTGGTCCATTTTACGGGTGAAGCTGTCAACAATGGCATCTTTAACTTTCAACGCGCCGTACTGGCTGTTGCGGATCTCATCGTTGAGGCCACTGAAGTGCACTGCGAAGGTTTTATCGACACCGAAGATTTCCGGCCAGTCGATAGCCATCACACCCATATAAAGGTCTAAGTCACTGTGGACTTTAAATTCGTTCAGAGGCAGCAGAATGCGCGAAGCCAGACGGCTCCACAGCAGACTTTGATACATCAGGCGATCGTCACCTTCAAAATGCACCCCTCCCTGCACAACTTTGCAGGCTTGCGCACCCAGCGTTTCCAGTTCGCTTTTTAAAAGTTCTTCCAGTCCACGCGCCGTGCTGGCAAACAAAGAGTTCATATCGACATATCACCAAAAAGAAAATAGTTGCGCATTATAGCTAATCCGGCCCGCTTGTCATAAAGTCTCTGATCATCAGAAAAAATAGAGCAAGGAGGCACATTTCCGTGGCTACACTTTCACGTTTATTTGTTCACCCCGTAAAATCGATGCGTGGGCTGCAATTGTCTCACGCACAGGTGACAGCCAGCGGACTGGCATTTGACCGCCTTTTTATGCTGACAGACCCGAAGGGGATGTTTATTACTGCACGCCAGTACCCGCAGTTGGTCCAGTTTACGCCAGCCTTGCTTCCCGATGGTCTGTTAATTACCAGCCCCGACGGTGAAGTAGCCAGCGTGCGTTTCCGTGATTTTAGCGGGCAAGCTGAGCCCACTGAAGTTT
>CAMLBO010000181.1 GCA_946478305.1 uncultured Enterobacterales bacterium | reverse complement strand
ACCGCTGACCTCTTGCATGCCATGCAAGCGCTCTCCCAGCTGAGCTATACCCCCACACGAGGTCGTACACATTTTACTTCTTCCTGCTTCCTTGGGAAGGAAACATCCAACTTATCCTGGGAAGGAAGTTGGTGGAGATAAGCGGGATCGAACCGCTGACCTCTTGCATGCCATGCAAGCGCTCTCCCAGCTGAGCTATACCCCCAATTCAAACCAGTTAAAAACCGGTGAACGGGGCGCATAATATGAAACCCCGCCTACCCTGTCAACGGCTAAATCGGTTTATGCTATCAAGCGCTGAAAAAGCCGCCAACCCGGCCACAGCATTGAGGAATTCCTTCCGCCCGCGAGCAATTTTGTAGCCAGATGCTTCGTTTTTTAATCCCAGGGTCAGCAGGCTTTTCCGCCAGCTTGATGATCTTATTACTCATTTTTTTAACATGTGTATCCCAATAATTAATGAGATGTTAGCAAGCTATGAAAATCGGCTTGTTTCAGGATAATTCTGGGTCTAGACTGCCCGCGCAATAATCATATCCATCTACTTTCGAGCCATCTCATGTCCTTGTATTCACCTAAAGAAATCGCATCAATCGCTGTAACGGCTGGAGTTAATAAAAGCCGGGCAACCGTATTGAATTTGTTAATTTTAGGATTCCTGGCGGGCGCGTTCATCGCCACCGGTTTCCTGCTGGATCTGCATGTAATAGGGACATTGCCTGCATCCTGGGGGTCGTTCAGTAATTTATTGGGCGCTGCAGTCTTCCCGGTTGGGATCATTTTGACGGTACTGGCAGGGGGAGAACTGCTGACCGGAAATATGATGACCTTACCTATCGCCTGGTTTGCACGTCAGATAAGCCTTCTTTCAGTTATGCGTAACTGGTTTTGGGTCACGCTGGCTAACCTGCTCGGCAGCCTGGCCGTGGCCTACTTCTTCGGTCACGTTCTCGGGCTAAGGGAAGGCGCATTCCTGGCGAAAACCGTGGCAACGGCTACGGCGAAGGTCAATGCTGACTTCACCCAGGCGTTCATTTCCGGCATTGGCTGCAACTGGCTGGTGTGTCTGGCTATCTGGCTGGCATTCGCCAGCAAAGAAGTCGGCGGGAAAGTGATCGGCATGTGGTTCCCGGTCATGGCCTTCGTAGCGATCGGTTTCCAGCACGTGGTAGCGAATATGTTTATCATTCCGGCAGCGATTTTCGCCGGTGCGATGACCTGGTCACAGTACTTCCCGAACTTCGTTGCCGTTTTCCTTGGTAACGCCGTCGGCGGTGCGGGCTTTGTTGGCTTAATGTATTTCCTGGCTTACCGTCCGGGTGCTGCAACAGCGGCTGAACAACAGCCATAATTTGTTTTAGATGCATTAAAAAAGCCAGCGCGGGAGAGACTCTTCCGGCTGGCTTTTTCTTTATCCGCTCTTCAACGGCCTATTGAATCCCTTACTGTTATTGCGCTTCACGTTCAGCAATAAAGGCCAATGCCATATCAATACGCGCTAAGGTACGGCTCTGCCCAATGGCATGAACGGTAACGTCCATACCCGGTGACATGCCCGCGCCTGTCACCGCAACGCGCAGTGGCATACCTACTTTACCCATGCCAACACCCAGTTCATCAGCGGTGCCCTGAATCGCGTTGTGTACGTTTTCAACCGTCCAGTCCGTGATAGCAGCCAATTTCGCACGCACAGCTTCCAGCGGCTGGCGTGCTACCGGGCGCAGGTGCTTCTTAGCAGCATCTGCATCAAATTCGCTAAAGTCTTCGTAGAAGTAACGGCAGGACTCCGCCATCTCCTTCAGCGTCTTGCAGCGCTCGCCCAACAGAGTAACGATTTCAAACAACTGAGGACCATTACGGGTTTCAATACCCAGTTGCTCAACGTGCCACAACAGATGCGTTGCCACATAGTGCGGATCCATCGAGTTGATGTAGTGATGGTTCAGCCATTGCAGTTTTTCTGTGTTGAATGCACTGGCAGATTTACTGACGTTATCCAGAGAGAACAGCGCTTTCATCTCTTCAATACTGAAGATTTCCTGATCGCCATGGGACCAACCCAGACGCACCAAATAGTTCAGCAATGCTTCCGGCAGATAACCATCATCACGGTATTGCATTACGCCCACAGCGCCGTGGCGTTTGGACAGTTTTTTACCGTCATCACCAAGGATCATCGACACATGCGCATAAACCGGCACTGGCGCCCCCAAAGCTTTCAGAATATTAATCTGGCGCGGGGTGTTGTTGATGTGGTCTTCACCACGGATCACATGGGTGATCTCCATATCCCAGTCGTCTACCACCACGCAGAAGTTGTAGGTTGGTGAACCGTCGGTGCGGCGGATGATTAAATCATCAAGCTCGTCATTACTAAATTCGATTGGGCCACGGATCTGGTCATCAAAAATGACTGAACCTTCCTGCGGGTTACGAAAACGCACCACGCAAGGTTCATCAGCGCTATGGTGTTCATGGCTATCGCGGCAACGGCCATCGTAGCGAGGTTTCTCATTGTTTGCCATTTGCTCTTCGCGCAGGGCTTCCAGACGCTCTTTGGAGCAGTAACACTTATAGGCGGTACCGTTATCCAGCATCTGGTCAATCACACCGTTATAGCGTTCAAAACGTTTGGTCTGGAAATACGGGCCTTCGTCCCAGTCCAGATTCAACCAGTTCATGCCGTCCATAATCGCGTCAATGGCCGCCTGGGTGGAGCGTTCGAGATCGGTATCTTCAATACGCAGCACAAATTCGCCACCGAGATGACGGGCAAAAAGCCAGGAATAGAGCGCGGTACGGGCGCCACCGACGTGCAGATAGCCGGTTGGGCTCGGAGCAAAACGGGTTTTGATTTTCATCTGGAGTGCAGCCTTACTTATTTATAGTGTTTATAGGCAACGCAGAAAACGTTGCTATCAATTAACAAAAAGTGTTTGTCATTCTACCACTCTACCTTGAATCCTCAACGCCGATAGGGAGTTCACTGAGGCTATTCATTGGATGAATGCGTAAAGAATCAACTACGCGGGCGAGAAATCGGTCAACTTGCCTAATTTTGCGTCGAACAGTGTTTTTTGTTTTTAAAAATCGTTGACGTAAGTTCAAGGATCCCTATAATGCGACTCCATCACGACGGGGCGATTAGCTCAGTTGGTAGAGCATCTCCTTTACACGGAGGGGGTCGGCGGTT
>CAMLBO010000180.1 GCA_946478305.1 uncultured Enterobacterales bacterium | reverse complement strand
TTGAGCTACTTTTGCAGAGCGTCCGGCAACGCGGAGGGTTCATCGATCTCCATGCTTTCCAGCCCCGCCGGATGCGTCGCCGTGTGGATATCTTTCAACGCCTTAATGCTCACCCGCGTGTAGATTTGGGTGGTGCTGATATTGGCGTGACCTAACATCGTTTGTATCCAGCGCGTATCTGCGCCGTTCTCCAGCATCAGCGTCGCCATCGTGTGCCGGAACAGGTGACAACTGCCACACGCACGCACACCTGAGAGCCTGATATACCGCCCGACCAGATGCGTCAGCCCGCCCGGACTGAACCCTTCGCCGTCGTTCGCCAGGAACAGCGCTCGACTGTTTTTGCCGCACAACTGGCTTTCTCTTCCTTCGTTCAGATAGCAACTTACCCAGCCCAGCGCACGCTGGCCTATCGGGATCAGCCGTTCTTTATTGCCTTTGCCACAGCGGATCGTCACCGTGCCGCGTTCTGCGTTAATGCTCCAGATATCCAGTCCGCACAGCTCCATTCGCCGCATGCCGGTGCTGTAAAGCACTTCCAGCATCGCACGGTCGCGCACGCCCGCCACCGTGCGGGTATCAGGAACGGCCATTACCCGTTCGACCTCTTCGGCGCTCAGGACGTCTTTCGGCAGCCGGTACGGCTCCTTGGGAAGTTCGAGGTCTGCCGCCGGATTGCTCAGTAGCAGCCCCTGCTTATTCAGCCACCGGAAGTAGCCCTGCACCGAGCTTAACCGGCCGCGCTGGCTGCGGACGGAGAGCGGTTCGCCATTGCTTTTACAATAAAGGAACAGCGTGCGCTGGTAGCGCTCCAGTATCGGACGGGTGACTTCACTCGGATAATTAAGCCCGCGCTCGTCGCACCACCGCAGGAAGTCCATCAGCCCTTCTTCGCGGGTTTGCAGCGTTCGCGCCGTGGTCTGGCGGGTTTCTGCCCACGCCTGATACTGTTGCAGTCGCTGCCAGAACCCGCGCGGATCATCCACCTTACCCAACGGTTCAACTACCCGCCGTTTATCACGCTTACCCATGTTTCACCTCCACGTCGGCAACGGCAGTGACAGCTTTCTTTTTCTCTCTTATTACTGCGTTTGGCTCAGGGCAGACTTGCGGGCCGTCGAACCCTTGCGCCGCTTGGCTTAGCGCCGTACTTTCAGGGTCAGACTTGACCCGAACTTGGGCCAGACTTGAGGCAGACTTATCTGCCTCCAACCCAGACTTGCGCTCACTGCCCACAACATTCAATAACCCGCACAGATAGTTACCACCATCCACAACGCCGTCCCACAGCAGTTCGTACTGCAACAGATGGCCGCGACTGCCGCCGTGCAACAGCAAGTATTCCATTTCGACCAGCCGCAGACAGTGGTTCTTGAGCTGACTGTCGCTCCAGTGCAGTTCGTCGCGGATGTCCCGCCGCGTGAACCGCACTTCACAAGGCTTGCAGTTCTGTTCACCGGCTCGCCGCTTCACCATGGTTTGTATCAGCACCAGCAGCGTTCGCGTCTGCGGCGGCATCTCGTCCAGCGTCCGGCCCAGTACCTCGTGGGCCAGCCGGTTCGCCAGTTCGATGTCACTTTTTTCCACCTCGATATATTCCAGCCACGCGCCCCGATGCTGCACCCGCTTCACCGGTCGCTGGTACTGATGCAACAGCGTAATGCTTTGTATCAGCGTGAGATATTTCATATGGTCGCGTCGCATGCGGGTTTTGTCCGATAAAAAAGTAAGCTGATGGGCGAACGGATTGACCACTTTGAGCGGACGCAGTAACCGCTGCGCGTTCTGATGCAGCGCCGTCAGATAACCTTTTTCACTGTCGGCCAGCAAGCCCTCAAGTGTTTGATTGTGACGCTGTAAAGCATGGATGGCCTGCGTCTGTTCGCGGGACTCGTTCACCGTCAGTACTAAACAGCGATTGAGTAACTCTTCGTCCACGTCGATGGCTGTGGTGGTCAGCATCAGCATCACCGGCCCTTTGACGCTGTATTCTCGGGTGACCAGTTCGCCGCTTTGCTCGTTCTTGCCGGTCGAGGCTATCTTTAACTCACCATCCGACTGCAACAGCTTCAGCGCATACGCCGCCTGCCGCACGCCTTCCTCCTCCGAGATAGCCAGGATTTTGTGCTGAAGGCTGGTTTCACCCAGATAGTAGAGGCTCTGGCCGGTCATCGCCGAGTACTGGATGCGCTCTTCTTCTGGCATCAGGCCCAGCACCGCGTCCATCAGGGAGGATTTCCCCGCCGCCGATGACGACTGGATAAGCACCGCCAGCGGTTTATCTAACTTGCGCGACGTCGCCGCCAGATAGCCGGTCAGCAGATTGGTCGACTCACCGACCACGCCGCAGCTGGCTAAGTCGTTCACTATTCTTTGTGCAAGGTTGGGAGATTTGAGTAACTCAAGCGCCGCCGCCTCGTCGTCACCGCTGACCGTAACAGAGGGTTTTGCCTGCTCAGCCTGCCGCTGCGCCGCGCCCTGCTGTTGCTCCAGCATCAGCAGCAACCGGCCACATTCACGCTTGATAACCGACGGTTCACAGGCCAGCTCGAGCGCCGCCGTGGTGACATAAGTTTGCCGTTGTTTAGCGTGATACATATCCAGCGAGTCAACGTGGAACGCACCGGTGGTTTCATCCCGCACCTGAACGTTCACTTTCATCACTTCCGATACGGTATTTTTCTGCCAGCCGCGCACCCGCCAGATACGCGGACCGCAGCGCATCAGCAGTTCACCCGAGTCAGTTTGTTCGCACGCCACCGCGTCAGCCACCGGTGACGGGACGGCTAAAGAAGGACTGAGAGCAACAGCGGACGACAGTCCCGGCCCCGCGCCGTGGCCCAACCACTGGATTTGCTCCAGCGCCAGACCCAGCGCCGATTCAGGGTTACCGCTTTTGACCGCGTACTCGTTGGCGTCCAGCCCCTGCGGGAACCGCACCCGCCAGGCCTCGATACCCAGCTCCAGCAGTTCAGGGGCCAGTTTTAGCGCGGCTGCATCTCCCGCTTCGTCGCGGTCATAGGCGATTAACACCCGTTTCACGCCGTGATATTGCAGCGCCGCAAGGTGAGACTCAGTAAAACCATTCACGCCGAACGCCGCGATAACGTTGCGATAACCCGCGCACCAGAAGGTCATGGCGTCGATTAATGCCTCGCACAGGATGATTTCACTGGAGGCTTTCAGCGCCGGTTCATTCCACACGCCAGTAAGCTTTGAAGGAAGATAAAGGTGCTTTGGCGACCCTTT
>CAMLBO010000179.1 GCA_946478305.1 uncultured Enterobacterales bacterium | reverse complement strand
AATGTCGAGGCCGCATTCAAAAATGCCGCCGGAGGAGAGGTGGAAAACCGCGCGTGTTTTTGCGCGGGTTGTAACCCGAACGGAGGGGACCGCAACGCGGCGGCATTTTGCGGCTATAACAGCGGTGACTGGAACACGGCCATCCCGATTCAGCGATAGCGCGCAGTTAAAAAACGCAGGGTTCCAAGGGAGGCGCGTTTACGCCTCCCTTGGGCCAGTGTGGGCAGCAGGCCCACGACCTTGAATCTAAAGTGAGTTCGGGTCGCGATCCGCCTTTTTACCTGCCAGAAGCTCCAGAAACTCGTATTTTTGTTGAAGTTCCTTCTCTGCTGCTGCATACAACTGCACCGCCACTTCCGGCTGTTGGGCATTCAGCCTTCTGAAGCGCTGCTCATTGTTGAGCGTCTCGGTTAGGCTGCTGTTTGGCGGGCGTGAGTCCAGCGCCAGCGCGGGCTTACCTTCATCAACACGGCGCGGATCAAACCGGTAGAGCGGCCAGAAACCGGTGGCGGTCAGCTGCTTCATCTGGTCGTGGCTCAG
Organism: uncultured Enterobacterales bacterium; assembly: GCA_946478305.1. Lineage (GTDB taxonomy): Bacteria > Pseudomonadota > Gammaproteobacteria > Enterobacterales > Enterobacteriaceae > Ewingella. The sequence continues at coordinate 2,757 of CAMLBO010000179.1, read as the reverse complement.
GGCTAAATCGTACCCGTGCTCCTCGCAAGGGCTGTAGGCGATAATCAGCGACGGGCCCGGATAGGCTTCGGCTTCCTGAATCGCTTTCACCGTCTGGTTGAGCTGCGCGCCGAGTGAAATCTGCGCCACATAAACATGGCCGTACATCATCATGCTGACGCCCAGATCTTTGCGTGATTTACGCTTACCCTGTTCAGCAAATTTGGTTACCGCGCCCATTGGCGTCGCTTTCGACTGCTGACCGCCGGTGTTGGAGTAACACTGGGTATCAAGTACCAGCACGTTGACGTTTTCAGTCAGGCTGAGCACGTGATCCAGACCGCCGAAACCGATGTCGTAAGCCCAGCCGTCGCCACCAATCAGCCAGATGGATTTATCCACCAGGTAATCTGCGTCGGTAGCCAACTGGCGGGCATCCGGTGTATCGATGTCTGCCAGAATCTTACGCAGCGCAGTAACGTGCTGACGTTTGATTTCAGGGGTTGAGGCCTCGTCACGCAGGCCACCCAAGACTTCAGCCGGAATATGTTCCTCCAGTGAGGCAACCAGTCGCAGTACGCGGCGACGGTGCTGGTCAACCGTCAAGCGGAAGCCAAGACCGAATTCGGCGTTATCCTCAAACAGCGAATTCGCCCACGCAGGGCCACGGCCTTCGGCATTGGTGGTATAGGGAGTGGAGGGTAAGTTACCGCCATAGATAGAAGAGCAACCGGTGGCATTGGCAATTAACAGACGATCGCCATACAGCTGTGTCAACAGTTTAATATACGGCGTTTCGCCACAGCCGGAACAGGCACCGGAGTATTCGAACAGCGGGGTGATCAGCTGCGAGGTGCGGATATCAATACGTTCCAGCGTGCTCGGGTCGATTTCTGGTAACTTGAGGAAGAAGTCGTAGTTGGCGCGCTCTTCGTCCAGATGCTCGATGCGATCGGCCATGTTGATGGCTTTGATCGACGGATCCTGACGATCTTTAGCCGGACAGACTTCGACACACAAATTACACCCGGTGCAATCTTCAGGCGCAACCTGCAACACATACTTCTGACCGCGCATATCGCGGGATTTTACATCCAGCGATTGCAGCCCGGCAGGGGCACCTTCAAGGGTTTCCGGCTGAACCACTTTGGCGCGAATGGCTGAGTGCGGGCAGGCTGCGACGCAATGGTTACACTGGGTACAGAGATCCGGCTGCCAGATAGGCACGGCGTCGGCAATATTGCGTTTTTCCCACTGCGTGGTCCCGGTAGGCCAGGTGCCGTCCGGCGGGAAGGCAGAAACCGGCAGGGCATCGCCAAGACCGGCCAGCATCGCGGCAGTGACGGTTTTGACGAAATCCGGTGCGGCGTCGGAGACAATCGGCGGACGCTTGCGCGGATTTTCAGGAATGGCCTGCAACGGTACTTCGCTCAGCTGTTCCAGCGTGGCACCCAGCGCCAGCCAGTTACGCGTCACCACTTCTTCGCCCTTGCTGCTGTAGCTGCGGGCGATAGCACCCTGCAACTCTTTCAGCGCCTGATCGCCCGGCAGAATTTGTGTCAGGTGGAAGAAGGCCATCTGCATGACGGTATTAATGCGCGCACCGAGATGACATTCACGGGCGATTTTGGCGGCGTTGATCACGTAGAAGCGGGCATTGCGTTTGTGCAGCGCAGCCTGAACTTCCAGCGGCAGGCGCTCCCACACTTCATCTGCAGAAAACGGCGTATTGAGCAGGAAAATTCCGCCCGGACGCAGGCGTTCTGCCATCTGGTAGAGGTCGATAAACTGCCATTGATGGCAGGCCACGAAATGCGCCTGAGTCACCAGATAGGCTGATTTGATAGGTTGCTGGCTGACGCGCAGATGTGAGACGGTCAGTCCACCGGCTTTCTTGGAGTCATAAACGAAATAACCCTGGGCAAACATCGACGTACTGTTACCGATAATTTTGATGTTGTTCTTGGTGGCTGATACCGAACCGTCACTGCCAAGGCCATAGAACAGCGCTTCTAGTGAGGCGTGCTGTGGCAACTCTTCTTCATTAACCGGCAGCGAGAGGCCGGTGACATCGTCATAAATGCCCACAGTAAAGCGCGGACGAGGCTGGCTGAGCGCCAGTTCGTCGAAGATGGAGAGTACACAGTCAGGGCCGAACTCTTTGGAGGAGAGACCATAACGTCCACCAATCACTTTTGGCAAGCTGTCACGCTCACCGCGGCTGTAGGCTTCGGCCAGCGCGGTCATGACATCCAGATAGAGAGGCTCAGCCAGTGCGCCGGGCTCCTTAGTGCGGTCCATCACGGCCAGCGTTTTAACCGTTTGTGGCAGCACAGAAAGAAGATACTCAGCGCTGAAAGGACGGTAAAGACGCACTTTCAGCACGCCGACTTTCTCGCCGCGCGCCAGCAGAGTTTCGATCACCTCTTCGCAGGTACCGATACCTGAGCCCATCAGGACGATCACCCGTTCAGCCTGCGGATGGCCGACGTACTCAAACGGCTTGTATTCGCGGCCGGTGAGGGCAGCAAAGGCATTCATGGCATCAATCACATGCTGGCAGGTAGCGTCATAATAGGGGTTGGTGGCCTCGCGCGACTGGAAATAGGTATCCGGGTTAGCGGATGTACCGCGGATCACCGGGCGGTCCGGCGTCAGTGCGCGGGTACGATGGGCGTCAATTTGTGCCTGCGGCAACATTTGTTGCAGAGTGTCATTGCTCAGCGGCGCGATCTTATTAATTTCATGGGAGGTACGGAAACCGTCGAAGAAATGAAT
>CAMLBO010000178.1 GCA_946478305.1 uncultured Enterobacterales bacterium | reverse complement strand
CAGCGACCAATTGATTAAAAGTCAACTGCTCTACCAACTGAGCTAACGGCCCGCACAAAGCTAAATCTCTCACTGCTTTAACGTCTTACAGTTGCCTAGGCAACGGCGGCATATATTACTTATATAACTTTTCAGTGCAACGTTTAATTGAAGAAAAAGGCCTGACTGCTTGTTCTTCACGCATCCAAGCCCAGAAAACAGTCGAAATTAGTATTTTCCGGGCCTGAATAGCGAATTACTGTGAAGACAAACGTTTTTGAGCTTGTTTGGCCGCATCGGTATTTGGGTACTGTTTTACGACCTGCGCAAAGACGGCTTTGGCTTTGTCTGCCTGCCCTTTCTCCTGCATGATCACCCCAACCTTATACATCGCGTCCGAACTTTTTGGCGACTTAGGGAAGTTTTTAACCACAACCGCATAGAAGTAAGCGGCATCGTCTTTCTTACCTTTGTTGTAATACAACTGCCCTAACCAATAGTTGGCATTAGGCAGATAAGTCGATTTTGGGTACTGCTTGATAAATGCCTGGAAGGCAGAAATAGCCTGATCGTACTGTTTCTTCTCCAGAGCGAGTGAAACTGCAGCATTGTAGTCACTGTTTTCATCACCGGTGCTGGCAGGAGCCTGCGCGGGCGCCGTAGTGGATGAATCAGTAGCCCCGCCAGCAGCAGCTCCGGCAGCAGCGCCTGAGGCGGCAGCATTCGCATTGCCCGCAGAACCCTGGCTGCTAAGACTGTCCATCTGCTGATAGATTTGCTTTTGACGATCAACGACCTGGCTTAACTGATATTGATTTTCCTGAATTTGACCTCGAAGGGTATCAATATCGCGTTGGGAGTCAGAGAGTTGTTGCTGAAGTTGAGTTAATAGCTGGCTGTGAGCGTTAGAAATACGCTCCAGAGAGGTGACCCGATCTTCAATCGAGCCTGAGCCGACATCACTGATTGGCGCTTGGGCAGTAGCGGCCCATGGGACCGCTACGCCAACCAGTAACGACAGACTCAACAGGTGAGTTCTGAAGTTACTGCTCATGCGACTCTCTTAGTATACCAGTACGGCACGACGGTTTTTAGCGTATGCCGCTTCGTCATGGCCCAGTACAGCTGGTTTTTCTTTACCGTAAGATACGATAGAGATTTGGTCAGCGGAAACGCCTTTGCCTTGCAGATACATTTTAACTGCATTAGCACGACGCTCACCCAGAGCGATGTTGTATTCCGGAGTACCACGTTCATCCGCATGACCTTCAACGGTCACTTTGTATGAAGGGTTGCTGCGCAGGAATGCTGCATGCGCGTCCAGCATTTGAGCGAAGTCAGAAGCGATATCGTATTTGTCTAAGCCAAAGTAAACGATATTGTTCTTTTGCAGTTCTTGCATCTGCAGACGTGCTTGCTCTTCAGAAGACATGTTGCCGCTTTCTGCACCAGTGCCAGCGCCAGCGCCCATACCAGATTGGCCATTGTCTGCGCTTTTGTGAGAACTACACGCGGCGATTGCCAGTACAGGCACAGCCAGCAGCAGCCCTTTAAGCACTTTGTTCAGTTGCATCTCGTTGATCCTTTTATAATTTGCCATACATAGTTACATATGCATCACAGGTACGGCGACCAGGCAGGGAATTTTACCTGTCCATCAGTCGCCGGAAGACGCGCTTTGAAACGCCCATCAGTCGAGACCAACTGCAACACGGACCCCATTCCTTGAGAGGAACTGTAGATAACCATGGTGCCATTCGGTGCGATACTAGGCGTCTCATCCAGGAACGTATCCGTTAAAACTTGAACGGCTCCCGTTACCAGATCTTGTTTGGCGATGTGCTGGGAACCACCGTTGGTGCTCACCATAACCAGGAATTTACCATCTGTGCTGATATCAGAGTCCTGATTCTGAGAACCTTCCCAGGTCAGACGCTGAGGCGCACCGCCATTAATGCTCACTTTATACAACTGAGGACGACCGCCCTGATCCGATGTGAAAGCCAGATTCTGGCTATCCGGGAACCAGGTAGGTTCAGTGTTGTTGCTACGTCCATCAGTAACCTGGCTGATTTGGCCAGAGCCCAGGTTCATTACATAGATATTCAGACTGCCACCCTTCGACAGAGCGAAGGCCAGCTTGCTGCCGTCTGGAGAGAATGCTGGCGCACCGTTATGACGTGGGAATGATGCGATTTGTTTAATCGCGCCATCAGCCAGCGTTTGTACGACTAACGCTGAACGACCACTCTCAAAGGTGACATAGGCCAGTTTACTGCCGTCTGGTGACCACGCCGGAGACATCAGTGGCTCAGGCGAACGGTGAACAACGAACTGGTTATAGCCATCGTAGTCAGCTACACGCAGTTCATACGGGAATTTACCGCCGTTGGTCTGCACAATGTAAGCAATACGGGTACGGAATGCGCCTTTGATACTGGTCAGCTTTTCAAACACTTCATCGCTGGCAGTATGGGCAGAATAACGTAACCACTGCTTAGTAATTTGATATTGGTTTTGCGCCAGAACGGTACCCGGTGAACCTGCGGTATCCACTAACTGGTAAGAAACCAAATATTTGCCATCAGCACTTGGCTGAACCTGACCAACTACTACCGCGTCGATACCCAGAGCAGTCCATGCCGCAGGCGTCACTTCTGATGCACTTGTTGGCTGCTGAGGCATGCGGGATGCATCGATCGGATTAAATTTACCGCTGTTACGTAAGTCGGCTGCCACAATGGCACCGATATCTTCAGGTGGAGCACCCGGGCCGGCCCATTTAAAAGGCACAACCGCGATTGGGCGAGCGGAATCCACCCCTTGGGTAATTTCAATGCGAACTTCTGCATGTAACACAGACGCCCACAGTATCAAAAGGCCGAACGCTACTCGAAATGCCTGCTTCATTGTATCTCCCTTATCTGGACCGATCTGCCCGCGATAATTTAGCAGAATTTTAACAAACCAACGCACACAAAACTAGAATTTCACCCTGCATACCATAGTAAAAGTCTGAAAAGACGATATTTTCAATAATTACTATGGCTTGAAGTCTAATGGCGCATTTTTAAAGACTTCATAAACGGCTTCTGAAGGCGGTTTAGGGAACTTAGCCTGCCTTGCTGCGGCGAGTGCCGCCTGGCAAAGCGCAGGATCACCACCTTCCGCCTTCACGTCAATCAGTAAACCATCGGGTGCCATTTTAACGCGCAACGTACAGGTTTTACCCGCATAAGATGATGCGTCATAGAACTTGCTCTCGATGGCGGCCTTAATTTGGCTACCATAGTTAGCAATATCAGCACCGGATGCGCCAGCCTTCTTCTGAGTGCCCTTCCCTGCCGGAGCTGATGCTCCACCAGTTGCCCCTCCTTTCGGAGCATTTTTTGAATCAGCCAGTCCCCCGAGAAGATCATCGACAGATTCAGACTGCTTGGCAGCAGCAGCGGCCGCCGACAAGAAAGCGGCAGCCGCTGCTG
>CAMLBO010000177.1 GCA_946478305.1 uncultured Enterobacterales bacterium | reverse complement strand
GTGGGCTCGGAGATGTGTATAAGAGACAGAATTTGATGAGACCGGCGAGCCCTTCCATATTCAGCAGGCCAAGCAGATCCGTGCTTACCGCGCCGCATGGGCGGAAGCCGGTCACTCGCATGCGCCGAGAGTCTCCGTTAGCCGCAGTATTTTTGCCCTGATGAATGACCGCGACCGGGCCTATTTTGGCGCGGGCAGCAACGATGGCGATAAAATCGGTTATCTCGATGAGCAGACCCGGGCGATTTTCGGCCGCAGCTACGCCGCCGATCCGCAAACGTTGGTTAAACAGCTGAAACAGGATGAAGCGATTGCTGAAGCCGACACAATATTGCTGACCGTGCCGAATCAGCTGGGCGTTGATTACAACGTGCATGTCATCGAATCAATCCTAAAACACGTTGCTCCGGCGATGGGGTGGCGTGATTAGGCAACGGTTTACACCTGCCTCTGATTGCCCCGCCAGACGCGATCCATCTCGTGATCGGCTCCTGTAACAGGTACAGCCTCAAAAATTACAGGTATAATCCAGGAAATTATTCTACGGATATAGAGACGAAAATGACAAAACTCTCCTTACAAGAGCAACTGCTAAAAGCTGGATTAGTGACCAGCAAAAAAATGGCCAAAGTACAAAGAACGGCTAAAAAGTCACGTGTTCAGGCTCGTGAGGCGAGAGAGGCGGTGGAAGAAAATAAAAAAGCGCAGCTTGAACGTGATAAAGAGCTCAGCGAACAACAAAAACAGGCGGCGTTATCTAAAGAGCATAAAGCGCAGGTGAAACAACTTATTGAAATGAATAAGATCGATATTTCAAAAGGCAATATTGGTTTTAACTTCACAGATAATAATGTCATTAAAAAAATTGATGTCGATAAGACCACTCAAGCACAGCTGATCAGTGGTCGCCTCGCCATTGCCCGCTTGATTGTGGATAGCAGCGGTAAAAGTGAATACGCCATTATCCCCGCGAGCGTGGCCGATAAAATCGCGCAGCGTGATGCAAGCAGCATTGTTTTAAACAGTGCGCTGAGTCAGGAAGAGCAGGACGAAGACGATCCGTATGCAGATTTCAAAGTGCCCGATGATTTGATGTGGTAATTAACTTTTTCAGAACGGGCTGGCATGACGGGCTTTAATCCACTCTCCGCCAATGGGATGCACAAAATGGAGCTCGCTGGCGTGCAGCATCAGCCGCGGTGTCCGCTCGGTCCCCGGCAGCAGGAGACCGCCATACAGATCACAGCCCCAAATTGGATGGCCCAACTGCTGGCAGTGGATGCGCAGTTGATGGGTACGTCCTGTTTCCGGGGTGAGCTCCACCCGCGTCACTGGCAGTAATGCCCCGTCTTCCAACTCATGATAAAAGCGCTCAACCACCCGATAGCGGGAGCGGGCGGGTTTGCCGTGAATGGCGCAAATTGACATCAGCGGGAACAGCGCCGGGTCTTTGGCAATGGCCGCTTCTACTGCTCCTTCGTTATCCTCCAGATGTCCGCAGAGCAGCGCGCTGTACACTTTCTTCACTGTGCGCTGACTGAACTGTTGGCAGAGGGCGGCATTGATCGCCTTATTGCGGGCAATCACCATCAACCCAGACGTCCCGAAATCAAGTCGGTGAACCAGCGTGCAGCCGGGGAATATTTGTACCAGCCGGTGATGCACCGAATCGAGATTTTGCGGATTTTTCCCCGAGAGGCTCAGCAGCCCGGCAGGTTTATTGATAAGCGCAAGATGGTCGTCCTGATAGAGAATTTCGATTTCGTCATGGCACGGTGGAGCAATAAAAGTATCGATAATCGCAGACATCAGGCTACCGGGATGGAAAGTGGGAGCGGATGATAACCAATTTTAAGCTGGCTGACGAATCTGGCGATGTATCTCTAATACATCATGGTCACCATGGCTGTCGGATATGTTTGAACGGCAAGAATTCGCGAGTTAAGGTTTTTATCACAGGAACACCAGCAGGCTGCATTTTGACGGCGCGAACATCCATGTTGCCGTGGATGAAGGGCTGATTAAGATCAAGTTGAATGCTAACTGTGTCGGCGTTGGTCTCGCTTCGCACGACCCGTTTGGCCTGTTGAGAAAAGTCAGACTGAATGGTTTTGAGTTAACCAGTGACACAGAGCAGGATAAATCGGAAGTCTGGATTGGCGACCGGGATCTACCATCAGCCACGGAGATTACCTCCTGTGTGCTTTATCAGTTTTCATATTGCCATTTCGGGATCACGCAGCCATTCGGGCCGGGGGCAGTCTGTTTGCCATTCTCATCAAAGCGCGTTTGGCAGGCAGTGGTCAGCCTGCCGTCCTTCCAGACTCCGCTGCTTTTGACTTTACCATCGGGGTAATAGCAGGCGCTTTCGCCCTGACGTAATGCCCCCTGATAATCTTTGTACTCTTTACCCTCGACCACCAAACGGCTGAATCCCTGAGCGCGGCTGATGCATTGCATCTGACCGTTGGCGTAATAGCTGATTTGAATGTAGCTGTCGTCGGCGCCAATGCGCGTTTCATCCTGACGCTGACCATTGGGATACCAGCTATTATTGGTTTGCTGGCGGTTGAACAGATAATCGGCATCGGTAAGCGGTGTGCCGTCTGGGTTGAAGGTTTGCTGCTTGCCGCAGTAGCCGCGACCGCCTATCGACAGAGGGCAGTAGTTACGCTCGGTGATTTTGACACCGTTGGCGTTAAATTCCTGCATCAGTCCGACTTCATAACCGTGATCGAGGGTCGAAACGGACTGCGGTTTTCCGTCGGGGAAGTTATAGATATTCAGGCCGTCGAGCTCGCCATTGCGGTAGCCGCGGTCGGCGCGCACCGTGGTGCCGTCGTCATAATAGGTGATTTCACGACCCTCCAGTTTGCCCATCACATAATCGGCCTGATAGACCATTTTCCCGGCTGCGTTGAATTTTTGGTACAGACCGTCAGGCATATTATCTTTGTAATGAATGATTTGCGTCAGCTGGCCGTTTTTATCACGCCAGCGCAGTTCCCCCTGTTTTGGGCCCGCGATCAGTTCGACCCGTTGAGTCTCACCGTCACCGGTTTTTAGCGTCCATCGCCCGTTAGCCACGCCTTTCACATATGGGCCTTCGCCGGTCTCGGTGATCCATATGCCATCAAGCTGGTCATCAACATAATCGCCTTTCGAGCGCAGTACGCCGGCCAGACGGCGCTCGCTCGGGCCCTGACGCTGACCCTTTAGATAAGTATCGAATCCACTCAGCTCAGGGGTTACGCCCTCCACGCCGTCTGTTATCTCCCAACGGCCTTCGCGCTCGCCCTTTTTCATCAAGCCGGTTGCCGTTTCTTGTGGCCCACTGATCGTCCACTGGCCTTGCTGCTGACCGTCAACATAGTTGCCGGAGCTGCCGTAGTTCTCGCCGACGGTGACCCATTTCCCGCTGGGAACGCCGTTGTGGAAAAAGCCTTTTACTAAGCCATAGTGCCCGGAGTAGTAGACCTGTCTCTTATACACATCTCC
>CAMLBO010000176.1 GCA_946478305.1 uncultured Enterobacterales bacterium | reverse complement strand
CTTTGGGCCAGTGTGGGCGGCGAGCCCACGACCTTGAATTTGAACTTGAAGTTGAAGTTAAGAAGATTTAATCAGCTTTCTAAAAGCTGAACCGCCCATGGTTCGGTCAAACCATCAAACTGACATGTGCCGCAACAACTTTCCAGCCACTGGGCATCTTCACCCATGTCTGTTGTTGTCGTCCGATCTTGTCAGTGCCAGCACGAGTAAACTCGGTGCTCGCCACCGCCATATCATCCCCGAAGGTCGTGATTGTGGTATTGATCAAATTGCGGTCCAACCCCTGGGCCGGGCGGGAGGCGCGGAAGGCACGGATGGCGTCGATGCCGTAAAGATTTTCCCCTGCGCCAAAGCGCACGGTGCGCGGGTCGTGCCAGAACAACTCGTCGAGCACGTCGGTGTCATTGCTGATCAGCGCCTGTTCGTAACGATAAAACGCCGCGTTCATTTCAGCCAGAATGGCCGGGCGGTCGATATTGTCAGTTTTCATTCTGCGTTCTCTGGTTAATTTATGCTGTAACCGGTGAGGCCAATACCCTCACCAAACCCTGCTGCTCGAGCGCCCAGGCGGCGCGCAGGCAGAGGTCTTCCCGCCACGGTGGGGCGATCAACTGTAAGCCTATCGGTAAACCGCTAGCGGTCATCAGTGGCACCGACACCACCGGCAGGCCGAGGAAAGAGATCGGCTGTGTCAGCATGCCCATACTGGCGCGGGTGGGCAGATCGGTGTCATTAATTCTTATCGTTTCCTGACCAATCAACGTGGCACTGCACGGCGTGGAGGGCGCAATCAAAATATCCCAATGCGCGAACAGCGGTAAAACCTGTTGCTGGAACTGGTGGCGGAAACGCTGGGCCTGAACATACCACGCGGCGGGGATCATCGCCCCGGCTAATAAGCGTTCCCGTGACAACGGTTCAAACTGCTGTGGAATGCTGCGTAACAGCGGTAAATACTGGTTGCCGCCCTCGGAGGCGGTGATCAGAAACGCCGCCGAGCGGGCCAGTTCGGCCTGCGGTATTTCTACTGTCTCCTGCGCCTCTAGTGCTTTTGCCACTTGTTGCACGGCGGCTTTGGCGTCGTCGTCGCACCAGGTAGAAAAATATCCGCCGAGCACCGCTGTGCGTAACCCCTGCTGGCCGTGAGTCAGGCGGCTGAACGTTTCGGTGGTGGGTTTATCGGCCTGAAAGGCATCTTGCGGATCCGTGCCCTGCATGGCGTCGTACACTTGCGATAAATCGGCGGCGCAGCGCGCCAGCGGGCCAATGTGATCCAAACTGGCGACAAACGGCTGACTGCCGCTGCGCGAAATCCGCCCGAAGGTGGGTTTCAGGCCGAGAATGCCCGAGAGCGAAGCGGGCACGCGGATTGAACCATTGGTGTCGCTGCCGAGCGTGAAATGCACCAGACCGGCGGCCACCGCGGCGGCAGAACCGCCAGAAGATCCTCCGGCAATGCGACTGATGTCGCGCGGGTTACGCGTCACGCCGTAATGGCTGTTTTCGGTGGTGAATCCGTAGGCGTAGGCGTCCATATTGAGCATGCCGGAAAGCATCGCCCCCTGGTGGGTCAGGCGTGATACCGTCCAGGCATCCTGCTTCGCCACCGGATTACTGCTGTTAAGGCTGGCTCCGGCCAGCGTCACTTCGCCCGTAACGTCGAGCAGGTTTTTCACCGCATAGGGAATACCGGCCAGCGGCGGTAACGTGGCACCGCTGGCGCGAGTTTTATCGACTTTCGCGGCTTCGCTCAGCATGCGGTCACGGGTGATATGGGTATACGCGTTAATGACCGGATTGGCCTGTTCAACGGCGTCGAGTGTGGTGATGGCGATTTCCGTGGCCGATATGTCGCCACTTTGCAGCGCATGGTGCAACTGGCTGATGGTCAGATCATCAGGGGATGTCATGCGTGGTATACCCCGGCAATGTCCAGACGAGAGTCCAGCGGCAGCGCCATCAGCGGTTCAGCCATTTGCGCGATGCGGCTGAACTGTAACAGCACTTCCTGACGACGTACGTCGTCGAGTTCCAGTGCCAGAACGGACTCCATCTGGCTGATGTACGCGGCCCAGTCGGTCGCGGTGGGACTGTTTTTCATAGTATCTCCTTGCTAATCAAAAACCGGCGGCGCTGCCGTTGCTGCGTGGGTCAAATGCGCCTTCGAACATGCCGTTGGTGTGTCGTACGATGGCTCCAGCGTGGCCGACGGCTTCGCTGAAATCAGGCAGCAGCTCAACCTCATGTCCCCGCTGACGCAGCCCTTCCTGCGTAGCATGACCGAAGCGCCCTTCGAGTTTTAAAGAATCTGAACTTTCGCCCCAGGTTCGGCCGAGCAGCCAGCGCGGGCCGCTGATGGCCTGCTGTAATGGTTGGCCCTGCACCACGTGACGGATAAACACTGCCGCCTGGGTTTGTGGCTGGCCGTCGCCCCCCATCGAGCCGTACACCATGGTGCGCCCGTCGTACAAACGGGCAGCCGCCGGGTTGAGCGTGTGGAAAGGTTGTTTGCCCGGCGCCAGTGCCAGCAAATGGTCGGCGTCGAGGCTGAACGACGCGCCACGGTTCTGCCACAGCACACCGCTACCCGGCAGAACCACGCCGCTGCCAAATTCGTGATAGAGGCTCTGAATGAAGGAGACCGCCAGCCCGCTGCTGTCCATCACGCCCATCCAGACGGTATCGCCGGGGCCTTTTCCCTTGCCCCAGTCGGCGGCACGATGGGGATTGATGCGGGTGGCGAGGGCATCGAGATAGTGCGGATCAAGCAGGCTCTGGGCATCCTGTGTCATCATTTTAGGGTCGGTAATAAAACGGTCGCGCAGGGCGAAGGCCAGCTTGGTGGCTTCGACAACGCTGTGAATGGTGGCGCCTTCGTCCATGCTCTCCAGTGGCAGACGGTCGGTCAGGCCGAGGATCGCCAGCGACACCAGCCCCTGCGTCGGCGGCGTCAGGTTGAACACTTCCCCTTTGCTGTGTTTCAGGCGCAGCGGAATGCGGCGCTGCGGGCGGAAGGTCGCCAGATCGTCCAGCGTCAGCGGCATTCCCAGCTTATGCATATCGGCAGCCATGTTGGCGGCCAATTCGCCACGGTAGAAACTGTCCAGTCCGTCTTCACACAAAATAGAAAGGGTAGAGGCCAGCTGCGGCTGAGTGAAACGTTGACCGGCGCGCGGCACCTCGCCGTTCGGCAGAAAAACGTCGGCGAAGGAATGGATGCCTTGCAATTCGTGCTGCTTGGCCCGGGTCGCGGCTTCCTGTGAGGCAGTGACAGGAATGCCGTCGGCGGCGTAGCGGATAGCATCGCGCAGCAGATGCGACAGCGGTTTTTGCTCGCCACCCAGTTCAGCGGAGACCTTCAGCGCTTCCTGCCAGCCGCCGACGGTGCCAGCCACGGTCAGGGCCGCTTTCGGGCCGCGGTGCGGGATGTGGCTCTCACCGGCGTAAAAATCGAGCGTGGCGTGGGTGCCGGCGGCGCCGCTGGCGTCGATGGCGACCGGGCTCCCTTGCGGCGGCACAATCAGCCAGAAGCCGTCGCCGCCCAGACCGTTCATATGCGGGTAGACCTGTCTCTTATACACATCTCCGAGCCCACGAG
>CAMLBO010000175.1 GCA_946478305.1 uncultured Enterobacterales bacterium | reverse complement strand
TCAGATGTGTATAAGAGACAGGAATGGATCACTACGTCGATGCCCGCCGCCAGCGGTTTCTGGAAGATGGGCGAAGCCCAGCTGTTGTCGATCATCGTCACCACGCCGTGTTTCTTCGCCAGTTCGGCCACCGCATGCAGGTTCTGCTCACTCATTACCCAGCTGCTCGGGCTTTCAAGATAGAGCAGCTTCGCGCCGCGGATAGCCTGCTCGATGTCCTCAAGCGAACCGCCATCCACAAACTGAGTTTCGATGTGAAAACGGGTGCAGAATCCGCGCAGAAAACGGTAGGTATCCGGATAGACGTGGTTGACGCACACCACTTTTTCCCCCGGCCCGGCCACGCTCAGAATGGCATTGCTGATCGCCGCCATGCCGCTGCCGAATGCCAGACAGGCTTCGCCGCCCTCCAGTTCCGCCACTTTGTGCTGTAATTCCACCACCGTTGGGTTATCAACGCGGGAGTAGAGTGCGTGGTCGCTGTCGCCGCGAAAGCGGGCAATCATGCTGTCGTAGTCGGTGAAGCTGAACAGTGAAGATTGATAAATCGGCGGCGAAATCGCCCCGCGATCGTGGCGTGCGTCATGCACCAGGCGGGTGTTTTCGCCGAATTCATGTCCTGTTTTTTTTGCTGCTTCATCTGGCTGCATTGATAACTTCCCTCATGTCGCGTTCAGTAATGTTAAGAATGTCGTTACTCAGCCGCCGCGCCGCCTCAGGATCACGTCGGGCGATGGCTTCAAACAAGGTGCGGTGCAGCGGAAAGGAGTCGGAAAACAGCGCCTGCTCCGGTGGGGATTCAAAAAAAGCGTGCAGCAGGTCGTAAATCCCGCCAACCATCTGCAACAGCAGCGGGTTGTGCGCCGCCTGATAAATCGATGCGTGAAACTGCCAGTCTTCAGCACCGGCTGAACCGACGCTCAAATGCACCTGCTCCATGATGTCGAGCTTGTGTTCGATAAACGTCAGGTCTTCGTCCGTGGCACGCACTGCGGCCATCGCCGAGGCTTCGCATTCGATGATCCGCCGCACTTCCAGAGCATGCAGCATCGTCGCGGAATCATGTTTAAAGCGCAGCGACAGGAAACTGTCATTGGCCGCCACTTCGGTATGCAGAAAAGTCCCGCTGCCCTTTTTGCGGATGATAATGCCCAGTGCTTCCCAGCGTTTAAGCGCCTCACGCACCGTGTTACGGCTGACCGCCAGCCCTTCGGCCAGCACGCGTTCAGGTGGCAGTTTTTCGCCAACGCGGGTGCCGGATTGCGCGACATAGCGCGTCAGCGCATCGAGCACCAGCGTGTCGCTCTGCTGCGGAGCGATCGGGTGAAGCAAATTGAAATCATTTTCCATGGCGTGCCTCAACAAAGAATTGGTCCAACAACTCAACCTGTGGACCACTTTGCAAAACGCTTGCCACTTTTGGGAAAGTTGCCCAACGCCATGTTTGCGTTAAGGAATTTTCCACCAACGCGGGACGAAGTGATAAAAGGACAGATCATAGCGGTGCATAAAAAGCGCATATCGTGCAGAAAATGTGCCATCAGGATCCCTGGCTGATGACATTGAGAGGCGTGCCCGATTGACCTTCCAGAGTTCAAATGATAATTATTATCAAATAAATTCTATGCTGACGGACGGACTCAATGAGGCACCATTCAGACCAACTTCCTGCCACCTGCTGCATTGTCGGCGGCGGCCCGGCGGGGTTAATGCTCGGGTATCTGCTGGCGCGCAAAGGCGTACGCGTCACGGTACTGGAGAAGCACGCCGATTTCCTGCGCGATTTTCGCGGCGACACCATTCACCCTTCGACGCTGGAGATCATCTGGCGGCTGGGTTTTCTCGACGAATTCCTGCAACTTCCGCATCAGCGTGCCGAAAAACTGTATGGCGAAATTGATGGGAAAGAGACCACGCTGGCTGACTTCAGTCATTTGCCAACGCAGTGCAAGTTCATCGCGTTTATGCCGCAGTGGGATTTTCTCAATTTCATCAGCCGTAAAGCCGCTCTGCTGCCGACCTTCACCCTGCTGCACAATGCGCAGGTGACGGGCCTTATCGAAGAGAACGGCACGGTTAAAGGTGTCAGCGCACTGATTAACGGTGAGGAACAACGTATCGATGCCACGTTGGTGGTGGGCTGTGACGGGCGTAATTCCGTGGTAAGGGAACAAGCTGGCATGGAGATCTGCCGCTTCGGCGCACCGCGCGACGTACTGTGGCTGAAAATCCACAAGTTGCCGGATGACCCGCAGTGGTCGATGGGCCATCGCGGGCCGAAGAAAAACTTCATCATGATCGACCGTGGCGACTACTGGCAGTGCGGCTACTCCATCCCCAAAGACAGCCTCGCCGCCCTGCAACAGCAAGGTTTGTCACCGTTTCTGGCTCTGCTGGCAGAGGTTTCACCTTTCGAACTGGCACGGCTGGAGAGTGATATCACGCACTGGGATGAGGTGAAGCTGCTGAAGATCCGCATTGACCGTCTGAAAGAGTGGGCCAAGCCTGGCTTGCTGTGCATCGGTGACGCGGCGCACGCTATGTCTCCCATCGGCGGCGTCGGCGTCAATCTGGCGATTCAGGATGCCGTAGCTACCGCCAACCTCATTACCGCCCCGCTGCTGCGCGGTACGCTCAGCCTGACGCATCTCCGGCGCGTACAGCGCCGCCGCACCTTCCCGACCTGGGCAACCCAGTCATTGCAGATCATGATCAGCAGAGCCGGACAAAAAAAACGCACCAAGCCAGTTGGCCGAATGGAGCTATGGTTGCGGAGCCG
The DNA here is from genome assembly GCA_946478305.1 of uncultured Enterobacterales bacterium. Classification (GTDB taxonomy): domain Bacteria; phylum Pseudomonadota; class Gammaproteobacteria; order Enterobacterales; family Enterobacteriaceae; genus Ewingella. Next base: position 886 of record CAMLBO010000175.1, on the reverse strand, counting down.
CAAATTCATACCATTTTTGTTTGGCCGTTTAATCGGAATCGGGTTTTATCGGGAGATACCAAGGGGTTTGTAGGCCTCTTGGGCTGCCGCCTAAGACAAATTTTATCCCTATATCCCCTGGTGTTATTATGCCCTTCCATTATTCCACCAGGGATCACCCTTTTATGCCGCACGCAGTGCCCCTACTCCAATTACAAAACGTCAGTTTCTCACTCAATAACCGCCCCCTGCTGGAACCGGTATCCTTTGATCTCAATCCCGGCGAATTCACCCTGCTGACTGGCCCGTCGGGCAGCGGGAAGAGTACGTTGCTGAAGATTATTGCCTCGCTGCTCACCCAGACCGTCGGGACAATCCGTTTTAAGGGCGAGGATATTGCGCGACTGAAGCCTGAAACTTACCGCCAACAGGTCTCTTACTGTTTCCAGACGCCGACGCTGTTTGGTGACACGGTGCGGGAAAACCTGGCGCTGCCGTATGAAATTCGCGGCAAGAAGATGGATATTGAGATTGTGAAGCAATGGCTGACACGGGTACATCTGTCACCAGATATGCTGGATAAACGCACACAGGAGCTCTCCGGGGGCGAAAAGCAGCGGGTGTCGTTATTGCGGAATCTGCAATTTCTACCTGATGTGCTGCTGCTTGATGAAGTCACCAGTGCGCTGGATGAAGAGAACAAACAAAATATTAATCAGATCATTGCCGGTTTGGTTCGCGAGCAGCAATTAGCCGTGCTTTGGGTCAGCCATGACCAGAATGAAATCCGCCATGCTCAAAATGTTATCACCCTGAAACGCCACGCCGACGAGAAAACAGCCCATGAACCAGCATAATATTACCAATGAACTGTCTCTTATACACATCTGACGCTGCCGACGACTCC
>CAMLBO010000174.1 GCA_946478305.1 uncultured Enterobacterales bacterium | reverse complement strand
CACCGAGATTATTCAGATTGACCTTAGCCTGCATCTCGCGGATCTCCATATAGCGTATCCACTCAATCACCAGGCGGTTGGCAATATTGCCGCTGGCCATCGCATCGGCAAATTGCGGGTCAAGGCGCAGCGTCAGCCAGCCGTCATTCTTAATCCAGCCGTTGCGGATGATCCATTTAGGGTCATTCACATAGAGTGGCAGTTCGCCGTTCACACTGCCCGACATGGTCAGCTGTTTCGGTTTGAGTACCGTAAACAACTCGCTCAGATTAATTTTATCCAGCTTGAGCACCGCGGCTTCATGTTGTGGCATCCGCAGCGCCGACAGACTGACATGGCCGCGCAGCATATCAACGCCCAGATTGCTCAGCGTCAGCGGAGAATCTTCGGTCCACGGATAGTTTCCCTGCAAGTCTGCGGTTATATTTTCCAGTTTGGCGAGGTTATTCACTTCGCGGATACGCAACATCACCGGCTCTTTCACACCCAGCGTCCAGATCTGATTTTTCAGCCGGTAAGAGAGACTAAAATCCATGCCGCTGAGGTCGCCGTCGGGTAACCACATTCCGCCGTCTTTCACCACCCAGTGCCCACCGGCAACAAAGCCTTGTCCGCGCGCCATTGAGAAGGCTGACTGCGCATAGAAAGAACCTTCACGCAGTTTGATACCCAAATCAGGCGTCAGAAGCGGTTGGAATGCAGTCAGTTGCTGCTTAGGCCACCAGCCTTCGCCGCGCAGGCGTTCTCCGTCCCAGCGGCCATTTAGCCGGATAGGTCCGATGGGTCTGGCATCCAGCATACCGCGCATATTGAAATGCTGAGGATCCGTGCCACTTAATAGCAGCTGCAATTGCGCAGGCGGCAGGTAACCTCCATTTTCCAACGCGATCTTGTGGGCCACCAGTTTGATAGCGCCGCCAAACTGCAGGGGCTGTGCAGGAAGCTGATCCTGATAACGTGTTGGCACCGGGCGACGCCAGGTCAGCGGCTCTTCCAGCGTCAACCGGGGAGCGTCGACATCAACTAAGCCATAATGCAGGCGGTTGAAGCCGGTTGATAACGAATTAAGGGTGATTAAATTATTGTGCCAGCTGCCTTTGCCGGACATGTCCCACTGTCCGGCTAGCGGCGGGAGTTTACCCTTGCCCCAATAATTGAAGTCCCACAGCCCCTGATCCGGCCAGAATTTTTGCGATTTACCCTTCAGGTGAAGATCAAACGCGCCCCAATAACTGTCACGCGCTTTAACGATAGCCTGTAAGGGTCCGCTCACGCCTTCTGCCGACACCGTCACTCCCGCCAGCGGCCAGCGCGCATCCTGCAAAGCCAGCTCAGGCGTTGGTTTACCCCATGCCCGCAGCAAAGCTCCGCTGCGCATTGTCAGCGCAGGGTTAAGCACCGATCCCCTTAACGTGCCGGGTAAAGAAGCACTCAGCGAGGTGGCCTGTAAGTTTGCCTGCCCGGTTAGTTGAAACGCCAGGTCACTGTCCAGCAGTCCGATGTTTCCCGGGCCCAGCGTCAAGACTACGTTGGCCTTGCCGTTATGTCCTTTCGTCAGCACATTCAGGCGGGCGAAAATCTGGGTTTGATCATACGTATTGCTCCAGTCGCTGAGCGTCAGATTAACGCCACCGCTCAGCGGCTGGACGGCATAGGGCCAGCGCCATTGTCCCTGAGTGATTTGTAACTGCTTGTCCTGCAACGACCAGGGCAGCATTGCCAGCGGTTCCTTGCTGCCCTTTTCTGCCAGCGTCAACACGCCGGAGGTTTGCTGCCACTGCAAGGTAATATCCAGCGGCGACGGAACCGGTGCAGTCTGCATCTCGGCATGCAATTCGCCCGTTTGCGGAAGCTGGTCGAACGTGGCGGGTAAGGTGACCTTTCCGCTCAGCGACAGGGGTAAATCACTGCCCGGCGGCGTCAGGCTCAGGGAACCGATGGTCAGTTGCTGATGATTATCGAGCGAGGCCTCAAGCTTAAGCGCTTCGCCCTGTAAACTGAGGTGCTGAGCCGTGCCGTCATTCTCAAAATGTAACTCACCGGCGTAACGCTGCCAGGGTGTGACCAAAAGCTGATGAATAACCAGAGAACCGGCAGGCAGCGTATTCTGGATATCGGCCAGCGTCAGGGCTTTTCCCTCAGCGCTGGCGGGCAGATTTTTAAGGCAAGCGGTATCCACGCTCAGCGCGTCCACTTCCAGTGCCCAGCGGCCGGTATCCTGACTTAAGCGGGCATTTTTCGCCTGCGCCAGTTCGCAATCTCCTGCTTTATAGCTGAGACCGGGAAGCGATAACACACCGTCTGACCAGCGCGGTGAGCTGGAAAGGCTCAAGGTGGCCCCTGCGGGAAGCCAGTGCTGGGCCAGGGAAGGTAGCCAGCGCGGAACGGTTTTCCATAAAATCAGCACCAGCAATAGCAGAATCAGCACGATGGACAACGCCACCAGCACAAATTTTTTCAGTCCTTTCCTCATGAAATGCCTTGTTTTTCACTAATCCGCTATAAGATACCATAATTAGAGTACCTACTTAAAAAGCCTCTCATGGAGAAAACTGATGAAACTGGCTGTCTACAGTACTAAAAGTTACGACCGCAAGTACCTTGAGCTGGTTAACCAGCACTACGGATATGAGCTGGAATTTTTCGATTTCCTGCTGACACCGCATACGGCAAAAAACGCAATTGGTGCGGACGCCGTCTGTATTTTCGTTAATGACGATGCCTGCCGTGAAGTATTACAGGAATTTAAAGCCTTGGGCGTAAAAACCCTCGCGCTGCGCTGTGCCGGATTTAATAACGTGGACCTGGATGCGGCCAAAGAGTTGGGGATTTCAGTGGTTCGTGTCCCGGCTTATTCACCGGAAGCAGTAGCAGAACATACCGTCGGTATGATGATGTGCCTTAACCGCCATATTCACCGCGCGTATCAGCGCACCCGTGAGGCTAACTTTTCGCTCGAGGGGCTGATTGGTTTTAACATGCACCAGCGCACGGCTGGCATTATTGGTACCGGTAAAATTGGCGTCGCCACCATGCGCATTCTAAAAGGTTTTGGCATGCGTATTCTGGCTTATGACCCGTTCCCAAGCCCATTGGCGCTGGAACTGGGTGCCGAATATGTCGATCTCGACACGCTCTACGCGGAGTCGGACGTCATCTCCCTGCACTGTCCGCTAACGCCGGAAAATCACCATCTGCTTAATGCGACCTCTTTCTCGAAAATGAAAGACGGGGTCATGATCGTCAATACCAGCCGGGGTGCTTTGCTTGATGCCACCGCTGCCATTGATGCACTGAAGAAACAGAAAATTGGTGCACTGGGCATGGACGTGTATGAAAACGAGCGCGACCTGTTCTTCGAAGATAACTCTAACGAAGTGATCCTCGACGATGTTTTCCGCCGGCTCTCCTCCTGCCACAACGTGTTGTTCACCGGACATCAGGCCTTTCTGACCAGCGACGCACTGACCAGCATTTCAGAAACGACATTAATGAACGTGTCGCAGTTAGCGAAGGGTGAGCATTGCCCTAATGTGCTTTAGTTTTTAACCGGGCGGACTGCCCAGGCCTGCTTTTAAATCTTCAAATTCAACGTCGTGGGCGTCGGCCCACACCGAAGACCTTGGGCTGCCGCCCAAACCGGCCTTAAACCTTGGGCCTGCTGCCCAAACCCGCCCAAGAGGAGGCGTAAACGCGCCTCCTCTTGGATCTCCTGCGTTTTTTAACTGCGCGCTATCGCTGAATCGGGATGGCCGTGTTTCAGGGGCCGCGGTTATAGCCGCAAAATAGCGCCGCGTTGCGGTACCTTCATTTCGGGTTCGGACCAGCTCGCATAAAAACCGCTCGCCGTTTCTCACCT
>CAMLBO010000173.1 GCA_946478305.1 uncultured Enterobacterales bacterium | reverse complement strand
TGTGTATAAGAGCCAGGAGTACACCCGCCGTCTGGTGGCCGAGCGCGAACACGCAGCAGCGCCAGTGACAGCATCTCAACCCACCGGCAGCGCGGCCCTGCTGACCATCAGTAACCTGAGCACCGGCTATAATCGCAAAAAAGTGGTCAGTGGGATCAATCTTGAGCTGCCGCGCGGCAAAACGCTGGCGATCATCGGGGAGTCCGGCAGCGGAAAAAGTACGCTGGCGCGGGCGCTGGTGGGTTTGCTGCCCGATACCGAAGGCAAGGTGGAATTCGACGGCGCCACCCTTGCGCCACTCTATCAGCAGCGGCAGAAAGAGACGCTGCGCCGCATCCAGATGATTTATCAGCTTCCTGACGTGGCGCTTAATCCGCGCCAGACCATTCTCGAGCTCATTGGCCGCCCGGTGGCGTTCTATTTCGGGCTGAATAAACGTCAGGTCCGCGTGCGGGTGGAAGAGTTACTCAAGCTGACTGAGCTGCCGCTCAAACTGATTGACCGCTATCCTGGCGAGCTTTCCGGCGGGCAGAAACAGCGCGTCTGTATTGCGCGTGCGCTGGCGGCGCAGCCTGAACTGATTATCTGCGATGAAGCCACGTCAGCCCTCGATCCGCTGGTGGCGGAAGAGGTGCTGAATCTGCTGCGCGGATTACAGGAAAAACTGGGCCTCTCCTATCTGTTCATCACCCATGACCTCGGGACGGTCAAACGCATCGCCCATCAGGTGGCAGTGATGTATCAGGGCAAGATTGTCGCCAGCGGTGATACCGGTGTGGTGTTCAGCCCGCCGATGCACAGTTACACTGAAAAACTCCTGACCTCGGTGCCAGAAATGCGCACCGACTGGCTCGACGAGGTTCTGACCTGGCGTTCATCCTCTCTTTCCACCGAGAAATCTTCACATACAGGCGCATTATGAGCACTAAACGCATCATTACTGAGTGCCCCCACAGGGTCACCACGGTAGAACATTTGTGGATAAAACTGAGTGACGGCACCCGCCTTGCAGCCCGTTTATGGCTACCGGATTCTGCCGGTGACAGACCGGTGCCGGCCATTCTCGAATACATTCCTTACCGCAAACGGGACGGTACCCGCACGCGCGATGAGCCGATGCATGGCTATTTTGCCGGTCATGGTTATGCGGTTCTGCGCGTGGACATGCGCGGCAGCGGTGAGTCCGACGGCCTGCTGGCCGATGAGTACTTGTTACAGGAACAAAACGACGCGCTGGAAGTGATTGAATGGATAACCGCCCAGAGCTGGTGCAGCGGCAACGTCGGCATGATGGGCAAGTCCTGGGGCGGTTTTAACTCGCTGCAGGTTGCGGCCCGCCGCCCCGCCGCCCTCAAAGCCATCATCACCGTGTGTTCTACCGATGACCGCTACCGCGACGATATTCACTACAAAGGCGGTTGCCTGCTCAACGACAATCTCTGGTGGGGCGGCATCATGCTGGCTTATCAGAGCCGCCCTGCCGACCCTGCGCTGGTGGGCGATGGCTGGTACAACGAATGGTTGCACCGCCTGGAAAATATGCCGTTCTTCCCGGCACTGTGGATGGAACATCCGCTGCGCGACCGCTACTGGCAGCACGGTTCCGTGTGTGAAGACTGGTCGGCGATCCGCTGTCCCGTACTGGCGATTGGTGGCTGGGCGGATGCATACAGCAACGCCGTGTTCCGCCTGATGGATAACCTGAAAGTCGCGCGCCGCGCCATTATCGGCCCGTGGGCGCACGTTTACCCACAGGACGGTACGCCGGAACCGGCCATTGGTTTCTTACAGGAAGCACTCACATGGTGGGATCACTGGCTTAAAGACGAACAAAACGGTGCGATGGATGGCCCGATGATTCAGGCATGGCAGCAGGACAGTCAGCCGCCGTCGGCCCAGCGCCCGATCAGCAAAGGCCGTTGGGCGGGGTTTGACCGCGGCACGGCCAGCAATGTTGCCCATGACACCCTGTGGCTGACGCGCGGCCAGCTTAACCGGCAGCCGGATTCGGATGCGGGTGTGGTTTCAATCTGTTCCCCCCAAAACCACGGGCTGATGTCCGGTGAGTGGATGGGCGCAGGCGTGCTCGGTGAAACACCACCCGATCAGCGCGTGGACGACGGTAATGCGGAGATTTTCGATGGTGAACCGTTGGCCGAACCGCTGGCCATTTTCGGTTTCCCGGAGTTTACCGTCGAGCTGAGCAGTGATAAACCGGCGGCTATGCTGTATGTGCGGCTGTCGGACGTCTCGCCAGAGGGCGCGGTCAATCGCGTCACTCACGGTTGGTTGAACCTGACACATATTCACGGCCACGACAAATCTGTGCCGCTGGTGCCCGGTGAAAAAGTCCGCGTACCGGTCCAGCTGGACGGCATTTCACACCGCTTCGAGGCCGGTCATCGCCTGCGTATTTCACTGGCCACCACCTACTGGCCGATGATCTGGCCGATGGCCGAAGCCGCCACGCTGACGCTCGATCTGCACAGCGCCCAGCTCTCACTGCCGGTGTGTGAACAACCGCTGGAAATCGACGGGCCGAATAAGCAACCGCAAAGCGCCGCGCCAACGCCACAAACCGTGCTTACGCAGGGCCGCGTGGACCGCTCGGTCAGCTACGACTTCCTGACAGACAGCTGGACCTGTGTGACCAATGGCGAAGGGGGCGTATTCGGCGAAGGCGTGTACCGCTTTGACGACATCGACACCACTGTCGATCACAATCTGCGCCGTGAACTGAGCGTCAGTAATTCAGATCCACTGTCAGCACGCTATCTGCTGACGCAAACCATGAAAATCGGGCGTGAAGGCTGGTGGATTGAAGCGGTGATCACCCTCGATATGCGCAGCGATCTGACGCATTTCATCGTCAGTGGCGATATGGTGGTCAGCCTCAACGGAGAGGAAGAGTTCACAAAATACTGGCACGAGAGAATTGCGCGTTAAGCGTCAGGAATAACCGCCGTAATATCCCGGCTTTCCAGCAACCGTCCGTCCTGCGCGCGAAGTTCGATTTTGCGCAGCGGCTGGCGGTTTTTTGCATCTACCAGGCGGGTGCAGGGTTCGCCGTCGGTGAACAGATACTCACTGCCCCACTGCCCTAAGGCTGCCAGAATCGGCTGCAACGCAATGCCCTTATCGGTCAGGACGTAATCCTGATAGGCCGAGCCATCGGAAGCCGGTTCTACCCGCAAGATTCCCTCTGCCACCAGCGCTTTCAGCCGCGTACTGAGAATGTTCTTTGCCGCGCCCAGGCTGCGCTGAAACTCGCTAAAGCGGGTCATGCCCCGCATGGCGTCGCGCACGATCAGCAGCGTCCACCAGTCACCGATCAAATCCAGCGCGCGCGCGGCCGGGCACGGGGTATTTTCCAGACGGGTTCTTTTCATAAACGCTCTCCTGAAGCAATCGGCCTGCGATCGCAAAAAATGCTGTGATTAAAAATCTGGTTGCATTATAGGACTGCCTCGCGCAATTATCATCTGGTTTCATAATTAAACCACATTGACTCATACACGAGGTATAACATCATGGCTCCATCAATTCAGTCCAAACCTGTCGCCCTGATCACCGGCGCATCCAGCGGCATTGGCGCGACCTATGCCGACCGCCTGGCAAAACGCGGCTATGACCTGGTGCTGGTCGCCCGTGACGGCAAACGCATGGCTGCGCTGGCCGAAAAACTTCGCCAATCGACCGGCGTAGCAATTGATGTGCTTCCCGCTGATCTGACCCACCACGATGATCTGTTACACGTGGAGGATTATCTGCGCAGCCACCCGGAGATCACCCTGCTGGTGAACAACGCCGGAGCCTCATTGCCGGGCGGGTTTGATAACAGCGACGCCGAGACCTGTCTCTTATACACATCTGACGCTGTGCC
>CAMLBO010000172.1 GCA_946478305.1 uncultured Enterobacterales bacterium | reverse complement strand
TCTGCCTGTCTCGTGGGCTCGGAGATGTGTATAAGAGACAGCTTTATAATGGCTCATTGTTAATTAAGTTATTGCAGGGTTAATTATTGCCAATAATTAACAGTTATATTTTATATTAAAAGTAATAAAGGTCTTAATTTACCCTTTATCTCTCCCAGTGACCAAAACATTGCGCTAACGCAAATCGTTCTCGAATCCAATCGCCTAGACTTTCAACCTGTCACTCGGCCCCGGACCATTGTGTGGGGCAATTTCTTAGTCAAGCGGAGAGATCCCGGAGCCTGAATTCCATGCTAACGCACTTTTTCGTCACGGGTACGGATGCTCGTGTAGGTAAAACCATCGTAACTCGCGCTTTGCTACAGGCACTGGCAGCGCAAGGCAAATGTGCATTGGGTTATAAACCTGTCGCAACAGGAAGCCAGGAGTTGGCAGACGGTATCCGAAATAAAGATGCGGTCACGTTGCAGAACTCCTCATCTATTTCTTATCCTTACGAAAAAATAACGCCTTTAGCTTTACTGGATGAAGATATTTATGTCAGTGATATCCCTGATACTATTTTCGACATCATGACAGCAGGTTTGAAATTTATGCGAGAAGGCGGCGATGCTGTAGTGATCGAAGGTTGCGATGGGTGGAGAACCTTAATCACGCCACGCCGTTTTTATTCAGACTGGGTTCGTCAGCAAAATATCCCCGTCATTTTGGTGGTCGGTATTCAGGAAGGTTGTGTAAGCCATGCGTTATTGAGTGCGCAGGCGATCATTGCTGACGGTTTACCTTTAGTCGGATGGGTCGCTAACCGAATTAATCCCTGCCTTTCGCATTATCAGGAAACTATTGATGCTATTGGTGGAAATATTTCCGCGCCATTGCTGGGGGAGATCCCTTATTTACCACGCGCTGAATCACGTGATATGGCCAAATATATCGATCTCTCCCTGCTGCACATCAAAACAGAGCAGTCAGCTTAAAATGTAACACGGGTTTATTTCGGTTTAATTGCTTTGAGGCTCTGCATACAGAGCCTTTTTTGTTGTCTTTTCTCTTCTGCTTTTGCTTTCCGTTGTCGCTGTTATACTCAAAAATCCCCCTAAACTCCGACAGCAGAATCCCTGGATGCAATGAATCAGACTAACGCACAACCTCTCGTCAGCCACAAACACCGACCTCTCATTCTCACGGCCTGCATGTTATCGATGTTTATGGCCGCAGTGGAGGTCACCATTGTCGCCACTGCTATGCCCACTATTATTGCTGACCTTGGCGGATTCTCGCTGCTGGGCTGGGTGTTTGCCGTCTATTTATTGACGCAGGCGATCACCGTGCCGGTATATGGCCGTCTGGCGGATTTATACGGCTGCCGGAAAATCTTCTTCATTGGAACCACACTGTTTTTGGTCGGTTCCATACTGTGTGGCTTCGCGCCGTCGCTGACCTGGATGATCATCTTCCGTGCTTTACAGGGGCTGGGAGCCGGGGCCATTACGCCGATTGCCACAACCCTGATTGCCAATGTCTATGGCCCGAAGGAGCGCGCCAAAGCGCAAGGATATCTCGCCAGCGTCTGGGCCGTATCGGCAATTGTGGGTCCGCTGCTGGGCGCGTTTATCGTTTCGCATTTTCCGTGGGCATTAGTGTTCTGGGTGAATGTGCCGATTGGCCTCATCGCAATAGCCATCCTCGCACGTTATTTACCGGCGGACAGTCAGCGAAAACAGCACCAGCTCGACCTGGCTGGTACCGGATTATTGACCCTTTGCGTTGCGGCACTGCTGCTGGCGCTGTTACAGGCCGAAGTGTTCGGGTATTGGGCACTGGTGCTGGTTGGCGTAGCAATCATCAGTGCGTACCTGTTGGTACGACAGGAGCGCAGAACGCCGGAGCCACTGTTTCCGCTGGCACTGTGGGAGAGTAAAGTGATCGTCGCCGGTAATATCGGTGGGCTGGTGATTGGTGCGACCATGATGGGCATAAGCGCCTTTTTACCCACCTTCGTTCAGGGAGTCATGGGCGGAACGCCGCTTCAGGCGGGCACGACGCTGGCGATGATGTCCATCGGCTGGCCGCTGGCAAGTATGTTCAGCGGTCATTTGATGCAGGCGACGTCATATCGCGCCACGGCACTGATCGGTGCGCTGCTTCTGGTCAGCGGCAGTATGATTTTATTGATGTTAACAGCCACTTCCGGGCTGTGGTGGGCGCGGCTGGCCGCTCTGACTATCGGTGCTGGCATGGGACTGTGTAACACCACATTTTTGGTTTCAGTGCAGAACGCGGCGGATATATCGATGAGGGGGATTGCCACTGCCTCAACGCTATTTACCCGGATGCTGGGTTCGGCCATTGGCACCGCATTGCTGGGGGCGACGCTCAATCTGAATCTCGAACATCGCCTGCCTGACATCATCGATCCCGTGCAACAGCTAATGGAAAAACAGAGTCGGATAACAATGGACTCCGTGCAGCTTAGCGCCATGACGAACAGCGTGGCGGCCTCATTGCATTGGGTGTTTATTGTTGCTGCGGTGATCTCCCTGTTTGCGCTCGCCGCCGGAACCTTGATCCCGGCGGGCGAGCGGCCAAAAGGAGAACCGCAAAGGGAAGGGTGATCTATTTTGTTGGCTTAAGGATAAAGCTTTCGTCGAACGTGCCCTTAACGTCGAGTTTTACCGGCAGTAACCCCTGATCGTGATAAAAATCGGCGGTTTGCTGCTGCTGGACTTTGGTCGCGTCATCAATGGGCTGCCACCAGGATTTACGCCGCTCAAACGAAAGTCTGGCTGCTGGCAGCGGGAAACCAATGATCTTCGCCAGTTGCTGGCTGTACTCATCCAGATGTTGATAAGCCCAGAACTGCGCATCGCTCAGGCGTTGCAGATAGTCCGCAATGGCTACCCGTTTTACTCTATCTTTCAGCGCGGTATCAGTGGCGGCCAGGAAACTGTTGCCCGACCACAGCCCGCGTCCATTGACCAGCACGCGCAGATGATCCTGGGTTTCAGCAAACGCGGTATAGGGTTCCCAGGTTGCCCAGACATCCACGGAACCCTGCATCAACGCCAGTTTGGCATCGCTCGGCGCCAGAAAACGGAAATTGACATCTTTGGCCGTCAGGCCTGCCGAGACCAGTGCTTTCAGGGCGACAAAATGGCCGATGGAACCCCGGTTGGTGGCAATGCTTTTCCCTTTCAGGTCAGCGGCTGTTTTGATCGGGCTGTCTGGTTTTACCAGCAACGCGGTACCGTAGGCGTCTGATTTATCCACCGCAATGGCTTTCACTTGTGCCCCCGCCGCTTCGGCAAACAACAGTGGTGCATCGCCGATAATCCCTACGTCCACTGCCTGAGCATTCAGCGCTTCGGCCAGCGGTGCTGCTGCCGGAAATTCCGCCCATTCAATTTTATAGGGCAGATCTTTCAGCTTTCCTGCGGCTTCCAGTTGGGCGCGCATGTTGCCTTTCTGATCGGCCACCCTTAGCACAAGCTGATCCGCCAGCACCGGGAGCACGTTGCCGAGTAATGTCACTGCAATCAGCAGTTTTCCGATATGTTGTCGCATCGTCATGCTCTATACCGCCGGCACGTGAAGGGAGTGGGGTTGCGCCAGATGTGCCGCGATTTTTTTCCGCGTCAGCGGGATCAGTTCTTTGCCGTATTCCACCGCATCATTGAGCGGGTCGAAGCCACGGATTAAGAACGTGCTGATGCCTAAATCGTAATACTTCAGCAGGGCGTCGGAAACCTGCTCCGGTGTGCCGACCAGCGCGGTCGAATTAGAACCGCCGCCGATCAACCCCGCGATACCCGTCCATAGCCGTTCATCCAGCCGATCACCCTGAGCAACGGCCTGTAACAGCCGTTCTGCACCGACGCTTTGCGGTTTACCCGGCTGTGGCAGGCCACTGCGTTCGATGTTTGCAATGGCTTTTGCCCGTATCGCTTCGGCTTTTTCCCAGGCTTCTTCTTCGGTGCGGCCAAGAATAGGGCGGAAGGAGATACTGAAACCCACGTCACGTTGATGTTCTGCGGCGGCAGCTTTCACGGCATTGACGGTTTCGGCTGTCTCTTATACACATCTGACGCTGCCGACGACTCCTTACGTGTAGAT
>CAMLBO010000171.1 GCA_946478305.1 uncultured Enterobacterales bacterium | reverse complement strand
AGATTTCTGCCTGTCTCGTGGGCTCGGAGATGTGTATAAGAGACAGGTCTGGTAGTAACGGATCTGCTCACGGGCTAAATCCTGAGACAGACGTGCAGACAGTAAGCTCAGGTTGCGGCTCTCTGCCTCTTTCAACAGGCTGGCAACCGGCTGCGGACGCTGCGTGTTGAAAGTGTCAATATTTAACGAAGAGAGCTGCGGGTAGTAAACACCGGTGATCTGACGCAAAGATTCGAGCGCATTGTCGAGGTTATTACGCGCGGTCACTTCGTTAGCCAATACAGTGTCGTATTGTGAACGGGCGTTTTGTACATCTGTGATTGCAACCAGGCCCACGTTAAAACGCTGAGTTGTCTGGTCTAACTGACGGTAAATCGCCTGTTTCTGAGCTTCGGTGTAGGACAGGGAATCAATCGCGCTTAACACGTTGAAATAGGCTGTCGCCGAATTCAGGATCAAAGATTGTTGAGCCGTCTGGAAAGTGACGTCCTGAATACCGGCAGTTTTTTCCTGCAAAGTCAGGGCACGCCATTTCGACATATCAAAAATAGTCTGGGTTAATTGCAGGGACGCACTGGTCACATTGCTGTTAACACCATTCGCATCACGGTAGCCGTTGGTATAATCGTAATCCGCACCCAATCCGAGCTGCGGTAATAAAGGGCTGCGTGCTTCGTTAATTTTTTCGAATGCGGCATCACGGTCGGCGGCAGACTTGCGCAGATCCGGGTTACTTTCCCTGGCTTGCTGGTAGACCTGCATCAGGTTTTCAGCCTGGCTCATCGCACTAAAGCCGCCCAGGCTCAGTCCGATTAGAAGGGGGAGCAGTTTCTTCATTTGCATTCCTTGTTGTGCAGCAATGTTGTTATGGTGACGCTGTCAAAATACCAATAGACGCGGATTCTATCAGAGACTGGCGCAAGGACTGAGTGGCTTAACGTGCCTTACCGCCTAAATTAGTTTCAATCTACCACAAACGTGCTTGATTATTATTAGCGCATTTTCATCAAATTGACCTCAAATGACAATAATCTGTCTGTGTGAGGAAATAAGGGAGGAGGCAAGATGTCTACGTTTAAGGGTTCACCCGTTACTTTCGGTCAGGATGATGTAGAAATTATTGCACGTGAAACACGTTATAAAGGTTTTTTTTCGATTATTGCCTACCGGTTTCGCCATCGCCTGTTTAGCGGAGAAATGAGCGGAGAAGTGGTGCGAGAGGTCTTTGAGCGTGGCCATGCGGCGGTGCTATTACCCTATGATCCGCAACGCGATGAAGTGGTATTAATAGAACAAATCCGCATTCCAGCTATTGATTCCAGTGATACCCCATGGCTTCTGGAAATGGTCGCCGGTATCATTGAAGAGGGCGAAACGGTAGAAGACGTCGCCCGGCGCGAAGCGCAGGAAGAAGCTAATATCGTTGTTGGGCGCTGCAAACCCGCGCTGAGCTACCTCGCCAGTCCGGGCGGTACCAGCGAACGCTTGTCGATTATGGTGGGTGAAGTTGACGCGACAACGGCACAGGGAATTCACGGCCTGGCGGCTGAAAATGAGGACATCCGCGTGCATGTGGTGAGCCGGGAACAGGCTTACCGCTGGGTGGAGGAAGGAGTAATCGATAATGCCGCGTCAGTTATTGCTTTGCAGTGGCTGGCCCTGCACCATGAATCCCTGAGAAAAGAGTGGTCCCACTGATGATTAAGCGCTATACCCCTGATTTCCCCGAAATGATGAGATTGTGTGAAACCAATTTCGCACAACTGCGTCGTTTAATGCCGCGTAATGACGAAGTCGGCGAAACGGCAACTTATCAGGTGAGTAGCGCCAAGTACCGATTGACGATTATTGAGTCTACGCGCTATACCACCCTGGTTGAAATAAAGCAGACTGCACCTGCTGTCAGCTACTGGAGCCTGCCTTCATTGACCGTGCGGCTTTATCACGATGCAATGGTTGCCGAAGTGTGTGCAAGTCAGCAGATCTTTCGCTTTAAAGCGCGCTATGATTATCCTAATAAAAAGTTGCATCAGCGTGATGAAAAGCATCAAATTAACCAGTTCCTCGCGGACTGGTTACGTTATTGCCTGGCGCATGGAGCGATGGCCGTTCCGGTTTGTTAGACAGACTTCAATAACAAAGGACACTACTTGGAAAGCCTGTTTAAACTGTCATTGGTGAATGGGGCCAACGTCAGAATTCTGCAAATTACCGATACTCATCTTTTCGCCGGTGAGAATGAAACGTTGCTGGGGGTGAACACCTTTCGCAGCTATCGCGCTGTGCTGGACGCAATAAAAGCGCAGAACCGCGAGATCGATATCATCGCAGCGACCGGCGATTTGGCTCAGGATCAATCCCTCGAAGCCTATCGTCACTTTGCCCAAGGCATCAATGAACTGCCCGCGCCTTGTGTTTGGTTGCCGGGGAATCACGATTTCCAGCCTGCCATGGTCGATGCCCTGCAAGAGGCAGGTATTCACCCTTCCAAGCAGGTATTACTCGGCGAGAACTGGCAGGTGTTGCTGCTCGACACTCAGGTGTTTGGCGTACCACACGGCCACGTCAGCGAATATCAGCTGGAATGGATGGAACGCTGTCTGGATGAATATCCCGACCGTTTCTCCCTGATCATGTTGCATCACCACCCTTTGCCGTCAGGTTGTACGTGGCTGGATCAGCACAGTTTGCGTAATGCGCACATGCTGGCCAGCGTGCTGACGCGTTATCCGCGTGCCA
Organism: uncultured Enterobacterales bacterium; assembly: GCA_946478305.1. GTDB lineage: Bacteria > Pseudomonadota > Gammaproteobacteria > Enterobacterales > Enterobacteriaceae > Ewingella. Next base: position 1,382 of record CAMLBO010000171.1, on the reverse strand, counting down.
ACACGTTATTGTGTGGGCATATTCATCAAGAATTGGATCTCGACTGGTATGGCAAACGTCTGTATGCCACCCCTTCAACCTGCGTGCAGTTCAAGCCACATTGTACAAATTTCACCATTGATACGGCCGCACCCGGCTGGCGCTATCTTACCCTGTGCCCTGATGGTCGGGTGGAGACGCAGGTGTTCCGGCTGGACACCGATGAGTTCAGCCCGGATACCGATTCGGACGGTTACGAATGAGCACCTTACTGTATCTGCACGGTTTCAACAGTTCACCGCAGTCGGCTAAAGCCACGCTGCTAAAAAACTGGCTAGCGGAAAACCACCCGCACATTGAAATGGTCGTGCCGCAGTTGCCACCATTTCCCTCGGATGCGGCTGAGCAGCTTGAATCTCTGGTGATGCAAAAGTCCGGTCGCAAACTGGGTATTGTGGGTTCCTCACTGGGCGGCTATTACGCCACCTGGCTGTCTCAGTGCTTTATGGTACCTGCCGTGGTCGTTAACCCAGCCGTACGGCCTTTTGAGCTACTTATAGACTACCTGGGGCAGAACGAGAACCCCTACACCGGGCAGCAATATGTGTTAGAGTCACGCCACGTTTACGACCTGAAAGTCATGCAGGTCGAACCGCTGGAGTCACCGGATTTACTGTGGTTGCTTCAGCAAACGGGCGATGAAATCCTCGATTACCGTCAGGCCGTGGCGTATTACACCACGTGCAGGCAGACGGTCGAACCCGGGGGAAATCATACTTTTGTCGGCTTCGAGCGCCATTTTTCGTCGATTATTGATTTCCTGGGTCTGGCAGCGGACTGAATCGTCAGGGTGAGTACGCCCCGGATGAAAGCCGCTCCAACGACTGCGCAGCCCCCGCCCAACGAATGTTTCCCAACCTATGAGCCACGAATATTCAACGATGAGCCAATCAACTTATAACGCGGATTCCATAGAGGTCCTCAGCGGTCTTGAACCGGTGCGTCGTCGCCCCGGTATGTATACCGACACCACGCGGCCAAACCACCTCGGTCAAGAAGTGATCGACAACAGCGTCGATGAGGCATTAGCCGGTCATGCAAAACGCATCGAAGTGATCCTGCACGCCGATCAGTCTCTGGAAGTTATCGATGACGGTCGCGGCATGCCCGTGGATGTTCACCCGGAAGAGGGTGTGCCTGCCGTTGAACTGATCTTCTGTCGCCTGCATGCGGGCGGCAAATTCTCCAACAAAAACTACCAGTTCTCCGGCGGCCTGCACGGCGTGGGGATCTCCGTGGTCAACGCGCTCTCAACCCGTGTTGAAGTGGCGGTGAAACGCGGCGGCGAAGTGTATGAACTGTCTCTTATACACATCTGACGCTGCCGACGACTCCTTACGTGT
>CAMLBO010000170.1 GCA_946478305.1 uncultured Enterobacterales bacterium | reverse complement strand
GTCGAAATATCCTTTAAAAAACAATGCTGGTCACCTTAAGTGACCAGCATTACGCGGTAACGCGTCTTTTTTTGTGCTCTGAATATTACTACCCACACTAGATATGCAGTTCAGTCAGCTTCTCTTTTGGCAGCGCCAAATCGTCATTGTGATTGACGACAACGTCGTTATCCAGAATATGCTTAGCGATTTCCTGAGCTTCTTCCAGAGAGTGCATATGGTAAGTCCCGCACTGATACTCGTTTAGCTCAGGGATTTTACGTTGATCAGTCACTTTCAAAACGTCGGCCATCGCGGCTTTCCAGGAGTCAGCGACCAATTTTTCCGAAGGGACACCAATCAAGCTCATATAGAACCCGGTACGGCAACCCATCGGTGAAATATCGATGATCTCTACACCGTTACCATTAAGGTGGTTACGCATGAAACCCGCGAACAGGTGCTCCAGTGTGTGGATCCCGCGCTCAGGCATAACTTCAATATTCGGACGGCAAAAACGCAGGTCGAATACGGTGATAGTATCCCCGTGTGGGGTTTTCATGGTTTTTGCGACGCGAACAGCAGGTGCTGCCATACGGGTATGGTCTACGGTAAAGCTATCCAACAGTGGCATATCGTCACCCTCCTAAAGAAAAAATGTTTTTTTTATCGAACTCAGGAAACCTTTTCCCACAATGCGAGTCTGAATATATGAAAGACGCACATTTGTTATCATCATCCCTGTTAACAGAGATGTTATTTGGCCACATTGATTGTGGCCTTTTTCTTTTTAACCGCCGTTGACTGCGGTCAGATACTCTTCAAAGCTTAGCTTATCATTCGCTTCCAGGTCGCGCTGTCTCTGCCAGGATGCTGAACATTCTGCCGCAAGTTGCTCTGCTGACAGAATTTCCAGCGGTTCGCTTAACAGCATCTGGCGATATTTCTCAGCCAATTCGAGTCCCAGATTACCGACACCCTGCGCCTTCATATCACGTAGAATACGGGCGGAATAGGTCAACTCGGGATCGTCGAACCCAACGACCAGTTCGCTGCAAACATCCTGATACTGCTGATTACCATTTTGGCTATCCAGCACCTCGGCCACGCGCCGCAGATCATCAAACAGTGCCTTCCCGACCTGGTCTAGCGGTTTACGCTCATCGTTACAGCCAATGCCAATGGTTTGACCCGGCTTACGCCCTTCCAAAATTACCCGATTCCAGTTCTTACGCGTACAAAGCAGCTCATCACTGTTCATTTCTGGCGCATCGGCCAAAGCACACCATATCAAAAACAGGTCCAGGAAACGCGCCTGAGACGCATCCACGCCGATCGGCGAGAACGGGTTCACATCGAGCGAACGGACCTCAATGTATTCGATCCCACCGCGCATCAGCGCATCCGAAGGTGTTTCACCTGACCGGGTCACGCGTTTTGGACGGATAGGAGCATAAAGCTCGTTCTCAATCTGTAACACATTGCTGTTCAGTTGCAGATATTTACCGTCTTTTTTAACGCCCATCGCCGCATATTCTTCAGACGGCGTGCGAATAGCCTGTTTAACGCCTTTCACGTAGGTTTCAAGATCGTTAAAGGTGATACCCAGATTACTTTGCGATTTGTTGGTATAACCTAAATCGCTCAGTCGCAATGAGGTGGCGTAAGGCAGGTAACACAGACCGCTCTCTGTATGTTCGAACGGCAAATCCGTCTCACGTCCCTTAAGGAATGAACAACAGATAGCTGGCGAAGCACCAAACAGATAAGGAATAACCCAGCCAAAACGGTAATAGTTACGAATGAGTTTGAAATAGGCGGCAGAGATTTCGTGCTTACCGCTTTGCGCATCAGTGATGCCGAGACGGGCCTGCCAGAATTCGAGAGGCAAAGAGAAATTGTAATGAATGCCGGAAATGATCTGCATTAAAGCGCCGTAGCGGTTTTTTAAACCTTCGCGATAGAGGGTTTTTAAACGCCCAATATTGGAGGAACCGTATTGTGCAAGCTCAATGTCCTGCTCAGCCCCGACAAAACAGGGCATGCTCAGCGGCCACATTCTTTCATCACCCAGTTCACGAGCGACGTAGCGGTGAATATCGCGCAGGAAGGTCAGAAGATGGTCAATATCCCCATCAACCGGCGTGATAAATTCCAGTAAGGACTCTGCGAAATCGGTCGTGATCCATTGATGCGTTAGCGCCGCACCTAAAGCCTCTGGATGCCCTGTCGTCGCGAGTGAGCCATCTGCATTAACACGAAGCGTTTCACGCTCTATGCCACGACGAATACCTTTTACTGCCTGAGGGTGGGCTTCCAACCAGGAAAGCGCCTGAGATACATCCGGGATCAAATCGACCTCCCGCTATTTGAAGACATTAACTTGCAAGCATACTGAATCTGCATAGACGTAACCATCATGATAAACGATACCATTCTAACTCCACCATGAGATCCCTTGTAACGTAATGACGGTCAATATCACATAACGTATTGTTTTTCCGACAAAGAGGAAAAAAATTACTGGGCCCCATGGCATGCGCAACCAGCCTGCCAACACACATAAAACATCACCCACTACCGGCAACCAGCTTAGTAACAGGGCAGCAGGACCAAAACGATTTAACCATGCCATCGCGGTATTGAGACCGCGTTGAGGTTTTAGCCCTGGCAGTAACCGGCCGATGATAATATTGGTTATCCCGCCTAAGGTATTGCCAAAAGATGCAGCGACCACCAATAAAAGTGGCGACGCACTGCCAGCAGAGAGTAAACCAACCAATAAGATCTCTGAGTTTCCCGGTAACAGCGTGGCACTGAGAAAACTGCTACCAAAGAGAGAGGCGAGTGCCAGAGTACTGCTCAAAGCGTACGGACATCCACTACGGCCATATTGGCACGCTGACCGGCCTGAATCCCAAAATCAGCGTCTTCAAATACCACGCATTTTTCAGGTGGCACGCCGATTAATTTGGCGCAAAGCAAAAAAGTGTCAGGAGCAGGTTTGTGATTCTGCACATCATTGGCGCCTACAATGGCATCAAAGCAGTCACGCAGGCCTAAATGACGCAGCAATGCATCAGCCATCCAATGCTCACTTCCCGTACCTACGGCCATTGGGCGACGACCATGGTAGTACTTAACCACGTCAATGAGTGGAAGTGGTTGTACGGTATCCAGGAGCATCTCTTGCACCGCAGTTGTCTTCTCGGTGGCCAGGTGGTGAGGATCCAAATCAACCTGGTTCTCATCAATAATAAATTGAGCGATGCGCCACGTGGGCGATCCGTTGAGAGCCACCATGGCATCGAAATCATAGTGCATATTGTATTTGGACAGCACCTGATGCCAGGCCTTGCGGTGCGTGGGTTCTGTATCCAATATGGTTCCATCCATATCAAAGATCAAACCCTCGTAGAGATCGTACATCTTGTACTCCTGCTCACGATAAAAACAGGAAACTACTTTAGCGCAAAGTCTGTGGAAAGTCGCATTTTGTCAGGGAGCATAAAAGGAGACAGACAAAGAACTGAAGAGATCGCTGGAGGTTTAGCGGGGCAGAAAAGCAAAAAACTCGCCGGAGCGAGTTTCTTTACTATGTCGCAGAACCCTAATAAGACCGTGGTTTCTGCAACATCTTCGAAATATGGTGCACCCAGGAAGATTCGAACTTCCGACCGCTCGGTTCGTAGCCGAGTACTCTATCCAGCTGAGCTATGGGTGCAGAGTTGTTTACTACTGTTTTTTATTCGATGCGGGAAAAGCAGAGATAAAGAATGGTGCACCCAAGAAGATTACTCGGCTATCGCCTCGCCCTACGGGCCGTTGCTAAAGCAACGTTATCTTTCTTCGTGCTGTCTGTATGTTGCGTGCAATATAAAATATTTATTGTCGCATCAACATACACAAAATATGGTGCACCCAGGAAGATTCGAACTTCCGACCGCTCGGTTCGTAGCCGAGTACTCTATCCAGCTGAGCTATGGGTGCATTTTGATTCTTACTGCAGATTTTACCCAACCATTTCTGTCCCTACTGCATCAGCTTTCGCTTCTGCCCATCACGCTCATTTGATTGCAAATCAACATACGCTCTGGAAAGTATGGTGCACCCAGGAAGATTCGAACTTCCGACCGCTCGGTTCGTAGCCGAGTAC
>CAMLBO010000169.1 GCA_946478305.1 uncultured Enterobacterales bacterium | reverse complement strand
CGAGATTTCTGCCTGTCTCGTGGGCTCGGAGATGTGTATAAGAGACAGCTATGGCGCACTCTCTGCCGACCACCTCGAATACGCCACCGAAGAGGATGCTAAAGCAATGGCCGAATCTGGCACCGTAGCGGTTCTGTTACCCGGTGCCTTTTATTTATTGCGTGAAACCCAGCGCCCGCCGGTGGAATTGTTCCGCAAGCATGGCGTGCCGATGGCGATTGCCAGCGATGCCAACCCCGGCACCTCTCCTGCGCTCTCATTACGGCTGATGCTGAATATGGCCTGTACGCTGTTTCGCATGACACCCGAAGAGGCGCTGGCTGGCATCACCTGTCACGGTGCCCGCGCACTGGGTTTGCAAAACTCTCACGGGACGCTGGAAGTGGGGAAAGTGGCTGATTTTGTTCACTGGCCGCTGACACGCCCGGCTGAACTGGTTTATTGGTTGGGCGGACAGCTGCCCTGTACCGTGGTGTATCAAGGAAATATCCGGGGAGATATCCGTTTATGAGTCTGAATTCTATATCTACTATTGCTGCCCCCTACCATTTCACGGCAGGCAACAGCCCGTTGTTGATCAGTATTCCCCATGCCGGTACGCGGCTGACGCCTGAAGTCGCCAGCGGCCTGAGCGATGACGCCCTGCCGCTGTCCGATACCGACTGGCACATTCCCGAGCTGTATGATTTTGCGCGCGGTCTGGGCGCCAATATTGTGGTCGGGCAATATTCGCGGTTCGTTATCGATCTTAACCGCCCGTCGGATGACCAGCCCCTGTACACCACCGCCACCACTGGCCTGTTCCCTGACACCTTGTTCGACGGCCGTCCGACTTTCAAACCTGGTCATCAGCCCAGTCAAACTAGCCGCCAGCAGTACCTCGAACAGATCTGGCAGCCCTATCATCAGAAAATTGCCTCGGAGCTGGCGCGCATCAAACAGCAATTCGGCTATGCGCTGCTATTTGATGCGCACTCTATCGCCTCGGTGATCCCGCGGTTGTTCGACGGAAAGCTGCCTGATCTGAATCTCGGTACCAACAGCGGTGCAAGCTGTTCGCCGGAGCTGAGCCAGTCGCTGGAAGCGATATGCCAACAGCAAACACAGTTCAGTCACGTGCTTAACGGCCGTTTCAAAGGCGGCTATATCACCCGCGCCTACGGCCAGCCTGAGCAAGATCAGCACGCGATTCAGCTGGAGCTGGCGCAGTGTAATTATATGGAAGAGCTGGAGCCATTTGGGTATCTCGACGATAAAGCCGCGCAGCTGCAAAAAATGCTGCAACCCTTGCTGGAAGGGATGCTGCGCTGGGGTGTAAAAACCTACGGTCGTTAATTATCACTATTTCCACTCCCTGCCAGAGCTGACATGGAAGTCAGCTAGGATGCGTGTTCTCCCTTCCCGATAAAACCAAACCGTCACCCGCCTGACATAAATTCGTCATCTGCTCCTCATAAGCTGCTGCGTAACAGTAAATCCCAAAGAGGATAGTTCCCCCATGATCATTCCAGACCCTGTGGTTCTGGCAGCGCGCCCCTGTGCGCCTGCTTTACCCGCTATCGCCATCCATCAGGTAAGCCAGATTTTTGGGGCCAACCGGGTACTTCATCATGTCAATCTTCAGGTGCCCAAAGGCACCATCGTCGCGCTGCTCGGCCCGTCCGGCTGTGGGAAAAGCACCCTGCTGAAACTTCTGGCAGGCCTGTTACACCCCTCGTCCGGTGAAATTCATTTTGGTGAAACGTGCATCGCGGCGGGCAGCTTCAGCCTGCCGCCGGAGAAACGCTCACTCGGTATGGCTTTTCAGGATTACGCGCTGTGGCCGCATATGAGTGTCTACCAGAACGTTGCCTTTCCGCTGCAAATGCGGGGCGTACGCGGCACGCTTCAACGTGAAAACGTGATGGCAACGCTCGAACGCGTTGGCCTGGCCGATTTCGCGGCACGGCGTCCATCCGAACTCTCCGGCGGGCAGCAGCAGCGGGTGGCACTGGCGCGAGCCATCGTGGCTGAGCCGCAGATCCTGCTGTTTGATGAGCCACTCTCCAACCTCGACCGCGACCTGCGCGAAAGCCTGTGTGAAGAGATGGCCGCCCTGCTGCGCCAGCTGGGCACCACGGCTGTGTATGTCACGCATGATCCGCATGAAGCCCGAACGATGGCGCACTGCATCGCCCGTATGGAACAGGGGCAGATTGCACGCCTCGACCAGATTGAACCTTCCCGTATTGCTCCTTTTGTTGCTTAACCTTTGATGGAAAAAAATAATGATGAACCGCACTTCGACCTCACTCAAAACAGGCTTAATAACGGCAATGACTCTTTCTATCGCCATGGCGGCTGGCAGCGCGCAGGCGCTGACGCTCTACACCGCGGGTCCCGGATCGCTGGCAAAAAAACTGGCGGCCGGTTATGAAAAACAAACCGGCGTCAAAGTTGACGTTTTCCAGGCCACGACCGGCAAAGTGATGGCGCGTCTGGATGCCGAGCAGGCCAATCCACGGGCGGATATTTTAATTTCCGCTTCATGGGATACCGCCACCGACCTGCAAAAGCGCGGCTGGCTGCTGGAGTATCAAAGCCCGAACGCGGCAGAGGTTCCGGCCCAGTTCAAAACGCCGTATTACGTCGCTCAGGGCATCTCCGCACTGGGTATTGTGTGGAATACCAAAAGCGGCACACCGGAACCGCAGGACTGGGCAGACTTAGCCAAACCGGTCTTTAAAGACAAAGTGACAACGCCGGATCCAGCCCTGTCAGGTGCGTCGCTTGATTTGCTGATCGGGTTACAAAATGCCCATGCGCAGCAGGCATGGACCCTGTTTGATGACCTGAAAGCCAACGGTATGATCATCGCCGGACCGAACGCGCAGGCGCTCACGCCGGTGTTGCAGGGGGCAAAAGCCGCCGTATTTGGCGCAGTGGATTACGTGGCCTACAGCAGCATGCAGGACGGTGAAGCGGTCAAAGTGATCTTCCCTGCCAGCGGTACGGTGATTGCCCCGCGCCCGATGATGATCCTCAAGTCCAGCAAAGCGCAGAAAGAGGCCAAAGCCTTTATCGACTATGCGCTGTCTGACGAAGGCCAGAAACTGGTGGCTGAGGCCTGGCTGATGCCTGCCCGTAGCGATATCGACGCTAAACGTCCGCTGTTCAAAACCCTTAAACTTCTGCCGGAAGAGACACAACCTTCGGCGTCGCGCAAAGAGGTTCTGGATCGTTTCGCCAGCCTGTTTGGTCAGCGCTGAACCCGATGACTGCCCGTCAGGACTGCATCGTCAGCCCTGATCACTGTCTCTCATTCAAAAAACGATCCTGATGAATAAAAATCTATTTTTACCTGCCCTGACGGGAGCAGCACTGCTGTTACTGGTGGCACTGCCCGTTGTCTTTGTGGTTTTACAGGCCGTTTTCCCGCATCTCGACAGCGGCCGGTTGAGTGCCCCTTTCAGTGCGTTCAGCCCCTTGTTTACTGATACCGGGTTGCGGGAGATGATTTTCACCACGCTGAAAGTGGGCCTGGGCGTGGCGCTTTGCAGTGCGGTTCTCGGGATTCCACTGGGTGCGCTGCGCGGTCTGTTCGCCCTGCCCGGTGCAGCGCTGTGGGATCTGCTGTTTCTCATCCCATTTATGATGCCGCCTTACATTGCGGCCCTCTCCTGGATGCTGGCGCTGCAAACTCACGGTTATGTTGAACAATTGCTGGCGTTGCCGCTGAATAATTTCCTGTTCTCACTGCCCGGCATAGTGGCCGTAATGACGCTCAACATTTTCCCGGTGGTCTATTTCGCGGTGTCGCGCAGCATGGCCGCCAGCGGCAGCCGTCTGGCTGACGTAGCCCGCATTCATGGTGCGGGCCCGTGGCGCGCGTTTATCCGCGTGACGCTGCCGCTGGCTCTGCCGTCCGTGGCTTCCAGCCTGTTGCTGGCGTTTACATTATCCATTGAAGAGTACGGCGTACCCGGCGCACTCGGTGCACGCAGCGGCGTCACCCTGTTGACGACCGGGATTGAGCAGCGTCTGGCCGACTGGCCGGTGGATATGCCCGGTGCCGCGGTGCTGTCGCTGGTATTGGTGGCGATTGCGCTGTGCGCTTACAGCGTGCAGAAGGCGGTACTGGCCGGTCGCAATGTAGAGACGCTCACCGGAAAACCCGCCGACGTGGTCGCCAAAAAACTGGGCCGAGCCAAATGGCCGGTGCTGGCGCTGTTTACGCTGGTTGCTTTCATTACGGTCGGTATGCCGCTGTTGTCGATGATGCTCA
>CAMLBO010000168.1 GCA_946478305.1 uncultured Enterobacterales bacterium | reverse complement strand
GAGATTTCTGCCTGTCTCGTGGGCTCGGAGATGTGTATAAGAGACAGGTTCACCGTCATTATAGATAGGTGAACCATCAAACGAGGTCAGCTCATGTCCCAGACCTGCCTGCGACATAATCGGGGCCTGCATGTCGGCGTCATCACGTAAGTTACCAATATAGTTACCGAATTCACCGGTGTGGTCCATGGTCAACTGGGACGTGAAACCGAGCTTCGCCAGATCGTCAAACAGATAGCACTGCTGGCCGGTCGCCTGGTACATCGCGTGATGCGAAGTCTGACCACAGCTGGCGCGCAGCAGGCGGATAGAGGCCGGACCGCTGTAAGCCGTAGCAGAGTTAAAGTTACTGAATACCATGTCAAAGCGCGACCAGAGCGGCGAGTTCGATAAATTCACCGCATCAAGATCGGCCCAGGCCAGTGAACAGATGTTGATCACCAGCAGGTCAAACGGCTGAGCATCGGCCGGCAGGGCGGCCGGGAATTGCGTCTGGCGGGTGCGTTCACGCTGATAGAACTGCTGCAAATAAGCATTGAGATTATCATTGGTTGGCGGACCGCTTACCGTATTCGGTAAAGGCTCTGCGGCTTTGGTTCCTGCGGCGGGCTCACTGGCGGGGGGCTGGGTATTGGCGACGGCCGCCACCGGCGCCGGTGACAACCCAGGCAGCACCAACAGGCTCAGATTAAGCCATAGCAACACGGCAACGGTTAGCGTCGTAATGCGGATCCACTGTGACACGAACAGATAACCGACCAGCAGAACAAAGGCGGCGCCAACCCATTGCCAGTTAATGAAGCGGTCAGCCAGTTCAAGCAAATAATCCATACTGAAGCCGGTGACGTCGGCTCCCTGACTGACAATAGAGCGCCAGCCCGGCAGCCAGGTATCATGATAGAACAGGGCCAGACCAAACGGCAGCGCCAGCCACTGGCGCCAGCGATGCAAACGCAGCGACGGCAACGGAAAGAGCAGAATGGCCGCGAAGACCAGGTTACTCAGCGCATCGAAATTGAGGTAACCCTGCCAAAGCAGAATGAATTTAAGCAGGAAATAGTAGTTCCAGGCGCCTAAACCACGCCAGGATTGCCAGATCCGCAATTGCGGTGAGCCGGATTTAAGGTCATTCATGATGGTGTGTTCGGTTTCCCGTTCGAAGAGAGAGGGGCTTTAAGATTTTTAGCCGTAATAGGAGTAAGGAAGCGCGGCGAGAGATAACGTGCCGCAAAATCTCTTTTCCAGGCCGGTAACCGGCGGCGCAACATCATGCCAAAAGGAATGAAGATCACCGCCGCTACAATAAAAATCTCAATAATGTCGTAGATATTCATAGCTGCTATTCCTGGCCGTCGCGATGAGGTTCTTCAATATGAAGAGTGGTTTCTGCCACAGAACGGGTGATGAGAGTGTCACTGAGCGTCAGGATCAGCGGCTCCGGCAAATGAGCTGAAGTACGATACTGCGGCACACTGACCGGTTCCTCAATCTTCTCTGGCCTGACAGCCTGCTCAGGTAAAACTTTTTTTGCCGCCAGACGACGCACTTCTGACTGTATATCGCGCTCCTGATGCCAAAGTGTACGGCTGGCGAACACTTCATCGACGGGCAGGCTGAACAGAGAGTTCAATACATTTTCTACATCACTGACCTGGCAGTTCGACAAGAAGAGATAAAGATGACGTTCCGTCAGCGTTATCACATCACCATCACGGCGCAGATGGCAAAGCGAAATAGCCTGCTGGGGAGTAATGCCCGAAACCGGTCGCAGGGAGATAAGCAACCCGCGAGCCTCATTCGCCAGCGTAGTATGGCTCCATATTGACTGCATCACCTCGCAAAAGGTCGGCAGCGGCAGGAAGCCTTTACGGTGCGTAGGCAGGCGTCCTTCAAGCAATTGCTCTATATCCTCAGAGACATGGCGGGTAAAACTCAGTTGCTGAATATCATCCAGCAAAGTAAGAAAACTGGAGAGACGCGCCGCATGGGGAACCACCAGATTGGCGCCACAGGCCTGTAACAGGCGTTGGTCGATGTAGCGCAGTGAGGCGTGCATCTCACGCACGGCAATCTTCAGCCCGTTACCTCGCCGGATGCGCAGGGAGTGAATTTGCCGCGCCAACGGTTCCACTTCATCATTGCTGCGCAGTGAAAATATCAGGGTGGCAGAGCGGGCGTGCATTCCACGTTCAGTCAGCAGGGTATTGTCATCGAATAGCTGCCAGTTCTCGGATAATGGCGGGGCGCCTTCCAGTACGTCACGCTGTGCAAGATATAACCACTGATCGTCGCTAAGAGTATTGGCACCATTCAACGCAGCAGGTTGAGGCATTATTCCCCAACCGTGCTCACGTTTTAGTAAGGAATAGGATTTGTTGGCCTCAATCCCAAAATTATTATGCCACCAGGAGATGATAAATTGAGCGGGAACAATATCGGTTTGAAAGCTGGAAAGTCCATATATCAGGCGATGATGTGAATTAAGCTGAGCTTTGAGGACGCTACTGAGCTGACCATGACAGATAATAAGCAGTGCGCAATTTTTATGCTGCGCCAGTGTGGACATTTCCCTCAACCAGGAGCTGAATTCTTTGCTGCTGAGAGTTTGCCAGGTGGCGGCCGGAAACAATAAAACAATTAATTGATTGTGGGTATTACCAACGCGGTTTAAATCATCAGGCAAAGCACGAAAGGCACGTTTGCTACTGGCGAGCTGGTAATAGGATAGCGCCGTGTTTTTCGCTAACAGTTGAGAAATAAGAAAATTTTCCCGGCTCAGGGCATGATCGGATTTACCCGCAATAGGATTGTCTTTAGGGAAAATAAACGTGGTGATAATCCCTTCTGCCTGAGCCTCCAGCACCTGCCCGCCAAGCCCGTAGGCGGCATCCTGGCTGTCAACATTTACCCAGTACAGCCCAGATGCCTGCATTTCAGCTGATTCATTCCAAAATTGCTTCATGCCGAAAGAAAAGGAAAGTGCCATTGTTTGATTTGCCTGAATTAAGTCTGCCCGGTAGGTCTGCCTGAGTAAGTTCTCAGGCCATTTCGATTGAAAGTCTGCTTGGGACGCAATTCAAAATGTGAGTATAATAAATTCTAACATCGCCAGATTAAATAACCAGTCAGCGCTGTAAATAATAATAGTCATCAAGAATGAACTGAGTGATTTTCAGCTATATTTGAGAGGAGGCAGAGATGCCTCCTGTCAAATGAGGTGGTGCGTAATTGGGGCAAGAACGCTATGCAGCAAAATAGAATAGTCGATGATGAAGCAAAGAAAGATAAAAATGATGATTTCGTGGTGTTGAGTCACCTTTTTTCGTTACCGGAATTACATTACATCGACATTGCCAGTCAGCAAAAAATTCCACAGGTTCTGCAACGTTGGCCCTTACTGGCCGAATTAGCGCAAATTCACTCATCTGTTTCTGCCACAGAGGCCTGAGCTTATGTCAGTTATTGCTCTGCACGGGATCCGCGGCGGAACCGGCACGACATCCGTCACTGCTGCGCTGGCCTGGGCACTGTCCCAACTGGGTGAAAAAGTGTTGGCGATCGACCTCTCTGCCGCCAATCTTCTGCGTCTGCATTTTGCTATGCCTTATGACTCGCCCCGCGGCTGGGCTACGGCTGAACGTGCCGGATCCGGCTGGGAGCATGGCGCGATGCGTTACAACTCGCGTCTGGATTTCTTGCCTTTTGGACAGTTGTCCGGGGCTGAAGAGGGATTAGTCTCCTGTGACTGGCAAAATAATCTGACTAAACTACGCAATACCAACGTATATGACTGGATTCTGCTGGATGTCCCGGTGGGTGAGCCATTAAGGGCAGCACAGGCTATTTCGATGGCCGATCACGCTTTGATTCTGCTTCAGGCAGATTCACAGTCCCACGTTCGCTTGCATCAGCAGCCGTTGCCCGTCAATTGCCACTATCTGGTAAATCAATTCGCGCCAGTCAGCCAGTTGCAGCAGGATATTTTGCTGTTATGGCAACAGACCTTGCCGCAGCTGCTGCCGTTTACCCTTCACCGCGACGAAGCCATGGCGGAATCGCTGGCTGGCAAGCAGCCGGTGGGTGAATTACATCCGCAAAGCAAGAGCAGTCAGGACATCATTACGCTGGCTAACTGGTGCCTGATCAATCTGCGGAGTATGCCAAAATGAGTCGCCTGTTGAGGGCTTTCCTGGTCCCTCCGATCGCGACGGCCCTGCAAAGTCGCTATCGTCTCTATCGCCAAAATGGGGCGTCATTTATTGCTGCCTGTCTTATGGTCGGCGGTGTCGCGCTGGGCTGGCTGCTGCT
>CAMLBO010000167.1 GCA_946478305.1 uncultured Enterobacterales bacterium | reverse complement strand
GGAGTCGTCGGCAGCGTCAGATGTGTATAAGAGACAGTTCCACGCGTGCGCTTCAATACGCGGTCGATCCGGCGCTGAAAGGCGATTTTGCCGCCCAGCTCCAGCAACTCGACGGCTGGCTTTCTGCGCAACCTTCTGACATTCAGGGCGATACGCTGTTCGCCACGCCGCTGCCGGAACAACCTGCAAGCCGTTTTCTGCTCGGTGCCAGCGAACAGAGCGCACGTCTGGCCGCCAGCCTGAACTGGAACTTTGTGTTCGCCGCGCACCTCAACGGTGATCCGGCGGAAATTGGCCGCGCACTGTCAGCCTATACCCATGACAGTCTTGGCCGTCGCGGGCTGCTGGCCGTGTCGGTGATTGTCGCTGAAACCGCCGCGCAGGCCGAAAAACTGGCCGCTGACCGCCAGCAGTTCCGCGTGACCGGCAGTGACGGTCAGAGCGTCACCGTCGGTAGCCATGCGCAGGCCGAGGCTTACATCCGCCAGTCCACCGCCACGTCTCATCAGATTGAAGAACGCACGTCGTCCGTGCTGACCGGCACCGCAGAGCAGGTTCACCACCAACTGGAAACGTTACAGGCGCGCTACGGCGTGGAAGAGTTTGTGATCGATACCCCACTGGCCGAGGCCCAGGTGCGGCTGAAGTCGCTTGAACTGCTGGCGGCCGAAAGCCGCGTGCTGGCCTGAGGAGGACCACATGAGCCAACAGATCCGGCTGGCGCGCGAAGACGAAGCGGCTGAACTGCATGCCCTGCTGCAACAAGCCTACGCCCCGCTGCTCAAACTCAATATTCACTTCACCATTACGCGCGCGTCGGTCGACGACGTGCGCGACGTGATCCGCCGTGAAACCACCTATGTGCTGGAAAGCGAACAGGGGTTGACTGCCACGCTGACCACGCGTTTTCCATGGACACCGTCCAACAAAGAGTTTGCCCCCTGGCCATTTGTTCACTGGTTTGCGGTCAGCGAAAGCGCCAAAGGACAGGGTTTTGGCGCACAGATCATGAGTTATGTCGAAAACGACTTTCTGCGCGACACCCTGAAAGCCCCGGCGGTCTATCTGGCGACCGCCATCCGCCATCCGTGGCTGACGGCGCTCTATCAGCGCCGCGGCTACGAACCCTTCCACACGGCGGTCAATCCGCTCGGCGTGGAACTGGTCTATTTACGCAAAATTCTTAACCCACCGCTGTATGAAGCACAGGCGCAGAAAGAGTTCGTGCGTACCGTGCCTGAAGCCAAACTTTACGTCTGATGACGTTTGAACTTTATTGATCTCTGGGAAAATAATGAATCGCAAAACCTTTAGCGCTGGCCTCGCCAGCCTCTCTCTGTTGACGCTGGCCGTCGGCCACAACGCTTTCGCCTCTACCGGCCAGCCGCGCAGCGGCGGCGCGCTGACCTGGGGCGTCGAAACCGAACCCAACACCTTAAACCCGCAACTTAACGGCCAGTCGAAAGCGGAACTAATCCTGCGCGTAGCCTATGAATCCCTGCTGGCGCGTAAGCCAGACGGTTCGTACATTCCTTGGCTGGCACAGGGTTACAGCCTGTCTGACGACGGGAAAACCTACACCTTTACCCTGCGTCAAGACGTCACGTTTTCTGACGGCAAAAAGCTCGACGCCAATGCCGTGGCCGAAAATTTCCGTCATGCTCAGGACCCGGCCTACTGTGCAGGGTCCAGCCTGTGTGCCATTGCCAGCCGTATCGATAATGTCGGCACGCCGGATGAGCACACTGTCACCGTCACGCTTAAACAGGTTTATGCACCGTTCCTCTCCTTCGCTGCAGGCCTGAAACTATTGTCGCCCGCGGCCTGGAGTTCACCGCAGTTAAAAGCCGGTGGGCCGGAACTGGCGGGTACCGGGCCTTTCATCCTTAAAAAGTATGAGAAAGGCCAGCAGGCAGAGTTTGTCAAAAACCCGAATTACCACTGGGCCTCGGCCAATGCCGCCCATCAGGGACCGGCGTATCTTGACAGCGTGACCTACCGCTTCCTGCCGGAATCGTCTGTGCGCACCGGCGCGCTGCTCTCCGGTCAGGTTGATGTGATTGAAGGAATATCCGGCAACGACGCCGGTGAGTTCAAAGACAACAAAGATTTCACCTACCAGCATGCCCTCAATACCGGCACCCCTTATTCGCTATTTTTGAATGTAACCTACGGGCCGACCCAAGAGCTCAGGGTACGACAATCGCTGTTACAGGGGCTGGACGTCGGGCCAATTTTGCAGTCCATCTACCGTGGCGAACGCACGCGCGTCTGGGGCATTACGTCGCCGGTTGACCCGCTGTATGACAACAGCCTCGACGGCAAATACGGCAATAACCCGACGCTGGCCAACCAGCTGCTCGACGAAGCGGGCTGGAAAACGCGTGATACAGACGGCTTTCGCAGCAAAGACGGTAAGCGTCTCAGCATTGAAATCATACAGGCACAGGCTACCGTGCGGGATCAGCGTGACGTCTTGCTGCAGGCGTTGCAGGCGCAGGCACGTCAGCGTCTCGGTGTGGAGCTGAAAATCCGCTATGTCGATTCCGGCACCTACACCGACGTACGCAATACCGGCCTGTTTGGCTCGATTGCTAACTCAAATACCGACACCGACGGCATCGACATCGAAAACCACTACCTGCCGGTCAAAGGCGGCGGTGCGATTAACTACAGCCGCACGGCCGCGCCGGAAATCACCCCGTGGTTACAGGGCGCATCGCAGACGCTGGACACCGAAAAACGCAAAGGCTTCTATGCCCAGCTTCAGGAGTTCACCATTCTGCAGCAGGCACTGGCTATCCCGCTGTATGAGCCTGAAGACCAGATTGCCGCTGCTGCTTACGTGCACGGCCTCGGCTTCAGGCCCTTCAAACAGATGCCGGAAAATGCCTATGACGTCTGGCTGAGTGACCACTAATTTATCCGGCTGAAAAGGAGCCCTCCGATGACCGTAGAAAGTTCACTCGCCACGCCCCGGCGCTGGCGCACTCACCTGAACTGGCGCGCCCCGCTGCTGTGGGGCGTGCTGCGCCGCGTCGGCAGCGGCGCGCTGGTGCTGTGGGCCGCGGTTAGCTTGTCGTTTATCAGCGTCTATCTGGCCCCCGGCGATATCGTCAGTTTGCTGGTGGGTGAGCAGGTACGCACTCCGGCCATCGAAGCCGCCATTCGTGCTGAATGGGGGCTGGATCAGCCGCTGTGGCTGCAATACCTGCACTACCTGTGGCGGGTGTTGCACGGTGATTTTGGCCGCTCTTATATGCTCAACACGGATGTCAGCTCGCTGGTGCTGTCACAGCTGTGGCCGACGCTGAAGCTGACCGGTGCAGCGCTGGTCGTCAGCCTGATTTTCGCCGTGGCGATGGCGGTCCTGACCGCCAACCGCCGCACCGGCAGGCGCATCGCCGGTTTCTTCGAGCTGCTGCTGGCGTCAACGCCGTCGTTCTGGCTCGGCATCGTGCTGCTGTTTGTTTTCAGCTTCACCCTGCGCTGGTTTCCGGTGGCCGGTGACCGCAACTTTTCCGCCCTGGTATTGCCTGCGCTTTCCCTCGGCCTGGCACAGGGCGCAGTCGTTGCGCAGGTGCTGCGGCGCGGGCTGGAAGATGCCCTTAACGAGCCTTTCGCCCTGACGCTGCGCGCCTGGGGAATTGGCAACCTGACCCTCCGTTTACGCCACGCGCTGCGCCATGCTGCGCTGCCTGCCGTCACCCTCACTGGCTGGCTGATTGGCGGACTGCTCAGCGGCGCGGTGATCACCGAACAGGTGTTTGGCCGCCCCGGCTTAGGAAAAATCACCGTCGATGCGGTGCTCGGCAAAGATCTGCCGGTAGTGCTGGCGGTGGCGATTTTCTCTGCGCTGGTTTACGTGGTGATGAGCACATTGGTGGATATTCTCTATCTGCTGATTGACCCGCGCCTGCGCGACCAGCCCGCTTCCCGCGGAGGCGCATCATGAGTCTGACCCTTCCCCTGCTTCGCCGCCGTGCACTGCCGCCCGTCGGTTTGCTGATCTCCGGAGTTTTCCTGCTGCTGGTCTTGCTAGCCGTACTGTTTCCCGCGCTGCTCAGCCCCTATGACCCACTGATGGCGGATCCGGTGAATGCTCAGCTGCCCCCCTCCGCCACACACTGGCTGGGAACCGACCAGCTCGGGCGCGACGTACTGACGCGGCTGATTTACGGCAGCCGTTATTCGTTGCTGATCAGTCTGGCGGCGATGGCGCTGGCGGTCACCGTCGGCAGCCTGCTCGGGCTGCTGGCCGGTCTGGCACGCGGTGCGCTGGATGAAATCATCAGCCGCGCCGTGGACGTGGTGTCCGCGTTTCCCGATCTGCTGCTGGCACTGATGCTGATCGCTTTCACCGGTCCCGGCACCGCTGTCTCTTATACACATCTCCGAGCCCACGAGACAGG
>CAMLBO010000166.1 GCA_946478305.1 uncultured Enterobacterales bacterium | reverse complement strand
TAAGGAGTCGTCGGCAGCGTCAGATGTGTATAAGAGACAGGATTAATGCATGGATAGTGGGCGGGGAGATCCGCGCGCTCGATGCCCGGCTGTTGATCATGCACATCTGGGCCGTCACGCAGTATTACGCCGATTTCGCCGTGCAGGTGAAACACATGTACCGCGATACGGCTGACCACGACACCCGCGAACACATCATCTGCGAAGTGACGACGCTGATTTTAAACGGCTGTAAAGGGGGCAAAGCATGACCCAATTTTTGATGGATAATCGCCTGCACAGCGTCACCAATCTGCCCGACGACACCACAGTATTGCAGTTTTTACGCCGAGATGCCGGACGCTGCGGTACCAAAGAGGGCTGCGCCTCGGGCGACTGCGGAGCCTGCACCGTGGTACTGGCACAGGTTGACGGCGAAAAGCTGCACTACCAGACGGTCAACGCCTGCCTGACGTTTGTCTCTGCGCTGCACGGCAAGCAGTTGATCACCGTTGAAGATCTCAAACACCGTGGCGAACTGCATCACGCCCAGCAGGCCATGATCGATAACTACGCCTCGCAGTGCGGCTTCTGCACACCGGGCTTTGTCATGTCGCTTTTCGCTTTGGAGAAACAGCAGACGTCTTTCGAACGCGAACCGGCGCAGCACGCGCTTTCCGGCAATCTCTGCCGCTGCACCGGCTACCGGCCCATCATGGACGCCGCGCAGCAGGTGTGCGAACAACCGCAGGCTGACCAGTTTGACCGTGCTGAGCAGCAGACGCTGCAACAGCTGAAAAGCATCAAACGGGCATCAGGCCCGGCAAGTATTGAGGCGCTGGCGACGTTCTATCTGGACAATCCGAATGCCCAGCTGGTGGCCGGTGGCACCGATCTGGCGCTGGATGTCACCCAGCGCTACCAGCGGCTGCCAAAACTGATTTCACTCAGTGCCATACCGGAACTGCAACAGGTCAGCCTGACAGAAACCGAACTGCTGATCGGTGCTGCCGCGCCCATCAGCTGCTGTATGCCGCTGGTACAGCAGGAATTCCCCGATTTTGGCCTTCTGCTGGCGCGCTTCGCGTCGCAACAGATCCGCAACCAGGGCACCTTTGGCGGCAACATTGCCAACGCTTCGCCGATTGGTGACGGTAATCCGGTGCTGCTGGCGCTGGGGGCAACGCTGGTACTGCGCCGTGGTGCGGTTTTGCGGCACTTGCCGCTGGATCAGTTTTTCCTCGGTTATAAGAAAACCGCGCTACAAGCGGGTGAATTTATCGAGCAAATCCGCATTCCGCGCAGTACCGACAGCGCCCGCCAACTGCGGGTGTATAAAGTCTCCAAGCGGCTGGAGGATGATATTTCGGCGGTGTGCGCGGCGCTACAGATTGAAGTCCGGCAGGGCGTAGTCGTCCATGCGCGGGTGGCCTTTGGCGGCATGGCGGAAATGGCCAGGCGGGCAGCGCATTGCGAAGCCGAGCTATTGGGTCAGCCGTGGAAACTGGCGACTATCGAGCGCGCCGCCCGGGCGCTGGAACAGGATTTCTCACCGTTGAGCGATTTCCGCGCCAGCCGTGAATACCGTATGCAGGTGGCGAAAAACCTGCTGCGCCGTGGCTATATCGAACTCACTTCCCCTGAAACCCTGATGCGGGTGACCAGCTATGTCTGAATCCAAAACCACACTTTCTCAGCAGGACATGGAAGCACTGTTCCGCGCCGGAATGAACAGCGGCGTCGGTAAAAGCGTTAAACATGAAAGCGCCGCGAAACACGTTAGCGGCGAGGCAGTCTATCTCGATGACCGACAGGAATTCCCCAATCAACTGCATCTGGTGCCGCTGCTCAGCCCGCACGCTCATGCGCAAATCCTGCATATCGATTATGATGAATGTTACAGTGTCACCGATGTGGTGCGGGTGATCACCGCCGCGGACATACCCGGCAACCCGGACATTGCGCCGCTGACCACCGGCGATCCGCTGCTAGCCGATGGCATCGTCGAGTATGTCGGACAGGTGATTCTGGTGGTGGCTGCCACCTCGCAGGAGGCGGCGCGGGAAGCCATCGGTAAGGTAAAAATCGACTATCGGCCGCTCGACGCGGTGTTATCCGTTAAGCAGGCGCTGGCGCTGGAGCACTACGTCGACGCCCCGCATCAGCATCAGCGCGGGGATTCTGCAACCGCGCTGGCCAGCGCCCCGCACCGTGTGCAGGGTGAACTGGAGATCGGCGGCCAGGAGCATTTCTATCTGGAAACGCAAATCGCCTCAGTGATGCCGGGTGAGGACGGTGCGATGCTGGTTTACAGCTCAACGCAACATCCGACTGAAGTGCAGAAACTGGTGGCCTCGGTGCTGGGTTTACCGATGCATAAAGTGGTGGTCGACATGCGCCGCATGGGTGGCGGCTTTGGCGGCAAAGAGACGCAGGCAGCGGGCACGGCCTGCCTTTCGGCGCTGGCCGCACACCTGACTGGCAGGCCGGTAAAAATGCGACTTTCAAGGCAGGATGACATGTTGATCACCGGCAAGCGCCATCCGTTTTATGTGCGTTATGACGTTGGGTTTACCGACGACGGCGTGCTGCACGGTATTGAGATTCAACTGGCGGCTAACTGCGGCTATTCGCTGGATCTCTCCGGTTCTATCGTCGACCGCGCCATGTTCCACGCCGACAACGCTTATTACCTCGGTGACGCCACCATTACCGGCCTGCGTTGTAAAACCAATATGGCGTCAAACACCGCTTATCGCGGGTTTGGCGGGCCGCAGGGCATGGTGGCGATTGAACATATCATTGACCATATTGCCCGCTGGCTGGGCAAAGACGTGCTGGCCGTGCGCAAAGCCAACTATTACGGCGGAGCCGGGCGCGACATAACGCACTACTACCAGCCGGTGGAGCAAAACCTGCTGGCCGACATGACAACAGAGCTGGAAACCAGTGCGAACTATGCTGGCAGACGTGACGCCGTCACACAATTTAATCAACAACATCAGTGGATGAAGAAAGGGCTGGCGCTGACACCGGTCAAATTTGGCATCTCCTTCACCGCCAGCTTCCTTAATCAGGCCGGGGCGCTGGTGTTGGTGTATACCGACGGCAGCATTATGCTCAACCACGGCGGCACGGAAATGGGACAGGGGCTGAACACTAAAGTCGCGCAGGTGGTGGCCGAAGTGTTTCAGGTGGACTTCAGCCGGATTCAGATCACAGCGACCGACACCAGTAAAGTGCCCAATACGTCACCGACTGCTGCGTCATCCGGTGCCGATCTCAACGGTAAAGCCGCGCAGAACGCGGCGGAAATCATCAAAGGTCGCATGGTTGAGATGCTAATGCGAGCCCATGATGCCAGAGAAGATGAGGTGGTGTTCAGCAACGGCCAGGTGCGGGTGAAAGACCTCTATTTTAGCTTCGAACAGGTCGCCACCCAATGCTGGCTGAATCAGGTGCCGCTGTCGGCCACCGGATTCTACAAAACGCCGAAGATTTTCTATGACCGCAGCAAGGCCGCCGGTCATCCGTTTTACTACTTCTCCTACGGCGCGGCCTGCGCCGAAGTGCTGATTGACACCCTGACCGGTGAATACAAATTGCTGCACGCCGACATTTTGCATGACGTGGGTGACTCGCTGAACCCGGCGATTGATATCGGGCAGGTGGAGGGCGGTTTCGTGCAGGGCATGGGCTGGCTGACCACGGAAGAGTTGGTGTGGAACGACGCGGGCAGGCTGACAACCAGCGGCCCGGCCGGTTACAAAATTCCGGCGATTGGCGACGTGCCGCATGACTTGCGGGTGAAACTGATCGAGAACCGCAAAAACGCGGAGGACACGGTGTTTCACTCCAAAGCCGTCGGTGAACCGCCGTTTATGTTAGGTATCTCCGTGTGGTGCGCGCTGAAAGACGCAGTAGCCAGTACCGGCAAGGCAGGTCAGGTGCCGCAGCTGGATGCCCCGGCCACCCCGGAGCGGGTATTGAAAGCGATTACGCTATTACGCACAATTAGTGACAACGTCACTAATTGTGTCGCAGTGACAGCCCGTTAACGGAGGTGCCGATGCGTCATGATGACTGGATCACCACTCTTTCTGACCTGCAGCGTCAAGGGGTTCCCTGCGTAGTCGCCACGCTGGCGGAGCATCAGGGCTCCACGCCGCGCAACGGCGGCAGCAAAATCATTGTCACCACCGGGCAGATTTTTCACACGCTGGGCGGCGGAAATCTGGAGTTTCAGGTGATCGCCATTGCCCGTGAGATGCTGGACAAAAACCAGCAAACCAGCCGCTTCGAACGTTTTTCGCTGGGCGCACGTCTCGGGCAGTGCTGCGGCGGCATGGCCTCGGTTATCTTCGAACCATTGGGACAGCCGCAGCCGCAGGTGGTGGTCTACGGCGCAGGACACGTCGGGCGCGCTCTGGTTGCGATCCTCAGCACACTGCCGTGCCGCATTATTTGGGTCGATGCCCGCGCCAGTGAGTTTCCGCCGCAGGTCAGCCCCCAGATCACCTGCATTATCGACGACGAACCCGAAGCCACCGTGGCGCAGATGCCCGCCAACAGTTTCTTCGTGGTCATGACCCACGATCACCCACTGGATTTCGCCCTCAGTGAACGCATCCTCAAACGGGGGGACTTCCGCTATTTTGGGCTTATCGGTTCAGAAACCAAGCGTAAACGCTTTGACTACCGCCTGAGCGGTAAAGGCGTCAGCGACGCGCAACTCAGCCGGATGCGCTGCCCGGTAGGATTACCGGATGTGAAAGGGAAACTGCCGGCGGAGATTGCCGTGGCAGTGGCGGCTGAAATCATAGCGGTGTATGGGCAGGCGGGCCCGGACCGCTTTTAAATGCAAATCTTCAAGGTCAAGGTCAAATTCAAGGTCGTGGGCCTGCTGCCCACCCCCGCCCAGAAAGGCCGTAGGCGCGGCCCTTCTGGACATCCCGCGCCTTTTCATG
>CAMLBO010000165.1 GCA_946478305.1 uncultured Enterobacterales bacterium | reverse complement strand
GGCATAAATATTGCTGATAGATAGCTGGCGGGTGAACAGATAATTAGAGAGCAAACTCATGGCGCGGGTTTCAGTCATCGACTCGATAAACGCGCCGCCGCCAGGACCGGTTTTGGTGCGAATTAACCCCTGGACCTCGAGCGATTTCAGCGCTTCGCGCACCGTGCTTTTACCTGCGGCATAACGGGTGGTGAGCTCTTTCTCCTGCGGCAGGCGGTCACCCGGCAGCAGGTTCTCGCTGATGATGCTCTCTTTGATGGCATCAACAATCTCGTCGGTGCGTTTACGGCGTACCGGTTCAGGCTGGCGTGACGTTTCAGTGCTCATAAGTCCCTTCATCGTTTCCTTCATCGGATTAAACCCGCGGCGCACTGGCCAGCAGACGTTGCGTATAGTCGTGCTGCGGTGCGTTGAACAGCATGTCATTATCCGCACATTCTACCAAATCCCCGTGATACATCACCGCCACGCGGTCGGCAATTGACTCGACCACGGCTAAATCATGGCTGATAAACAGGTAGGAGAGGCCGAAATCGCGTTTTAGCTGATCGAGCAGCAATAACATCTGTGCCTGCACGGAAACATCCAGTGCGCTGACCGGCTCATCGAGCACCAGGATGCGCGCTTCCGCCGCCAGTGCGCGGGCAATCGCCAGCCGCTGTGCCTGTCCGCCGGAAAACTCATGCGGATACCCGCTGAGCGCATCGGCGGGCATCTGCACCGCCTCCATCAGTTCCAGCATGCGTGTTTTGCGGCGTGAAGTGGGGTAGGCACATAAATAACGCAGCGGTACGTCCAGTGTATCAGCGATGGTTTTGCGCGGATTAAGCGACGCTACCGGGTCCTGGAAGACGTACTGAATCATCTGGCCGAACGCCTTGTCACCGCGTCTGGCGTGCACGGACATCTCTTCACCCATCAGTTTCACCGTGCCGGACGTCGGGCGCTCGAGCCCGACGAGCATCCGTGCCAGCGTACTTTTCCCCGAGCCGCTTTCGCCTACCACCGCCAGCGTCTCGCCTTCAGCAAGTGCGAACGACACGCCTTTGACTGCCTCTACCTGCTGCTGTTTACCGCAGAACCAGCTTGATGTACTGCGGAAGGTTTTCACCAGCCCGCTGACTTCAATCACATTGCTCATAAAGCCTCCGGCCGCGTTTGGGGAGTGGCATACAGTTCGCTGACGTGTTTAAGGAAACCACGCCCCTGGCCGAGCTTAGGCACACTGGCGATCAGCCTGCGGGTGTAGTCATGTTGTGGGTTGTGCAGCACTGACTGCGTGTCTCCGGTCTCCACAATTTCGCCGTGACGCATCACCGCCACGCGGTCACAAATCTGGGCGATCACGCCAAAATCATGGGTAATGAACAGCAGCGTCAGGCCGCGCTCACGCCGCAGCTGTTGCAGCAGTTCGAGAATGCGCGCCTGCACGGTAACGTCCAGCGCGGTGGTGGGCTCGTCAGCGATGAGGATTTCCGGATCATTGGCCAGTGCCATGGCAATCCCTACGCGCTGCCGCTGCCCGCCGGAAAGCTGATGCGGAAACGCATTGAAGCGCGCGGCGGCATCCTGAATACCGACGCTTCCCAGCAGCGCCAGCGCTTTCTCTTTAGCCGCCTGTCCAGAGAGAGGTTGGTGGGCCTGA
The DNA here is from genome assembly GCA_946478305.1 of uncultured Enterobacterales bacterium. GTDB lineage: Bacteria > Pseudomonadota > Gammaproteobacteria > Enterobacterales > Enterobacteriaceae > Ewingella. The sequence goes on along the minus strand of CAMLBO010000165.1, from coordinate 3,323 downwards.
ATGGATTCGATAATCTGCGCGCCGATGCTGAACTGCGGATGCAACGTGGTCAGCGGATCCTGGAAAATGTAGGCCACACGGGCGCCGCGCCGTTGTTGCAGCTGGCTTTGCGACAGCGACAATACCTCTTCGCCGCCGACATAAATTGCGCCCCCGGTGATCTCCCCCGGCGGCGATGCGACCAAGCCCATCACCGACAGCGCAGTGACGCTTTTCCCCGAGCCGCTCTCACCAATCAGCCCCAGACATTCCCCTTTGGTGACGTGAAAACTCACGCCTTTGACGGCGGGGATTGATGGATTGCCCGAACGGAAATTCACCTGCAAATCCACCACTTCTAGCAGCGCATCCTGCCCCTTAACAGCGGGAGGGACGCCAGAGCGGTTCACCGACGTGACCGACCCGGAACGTTGCAATATGCCGGATTTCAGTCGCGGATCCAGCAGGTCACGGATACCGTCGCCGAGCAGGTTAAAACTCATTACCAGCAGAAAGATCATCAGCCCTGGGACCACGGAAACGTGCGGCGCACTGAACATCTGCGCGCGCCCCTGGCCGAGCATTGAACCCAGATCGGCATTTGGCGGCTGGGTGCCCAGACCGAGGAACGACAGTCCGGCGGTCTCTAAAATCATCCAGCCAACGGTGGTCGACATGGTGACCACCACCACTGGCATGACGTTAGGCAGCACTTCGGTCAGCAGGATTTGCAGATGGTTTTTACCGGAGAGCCGCGCTGCCTGAATAAAATCACGCTGACGCAGGCCGACGGTCAGCCCGCGAATATTACGGGCAAAGAACGGAATATTGACCACGGCGATGGCGTACAGGGCGTTGAGCAAGCCGGGGCCCAGCACCGCGACGATCACCAGCGCCAGCAGAATGTAGGGAAAAGCCATCAGCATATCGATCAGCCGCATCAGCAGGCTGTCGGTTTTGCCCCCGGCATATCCGGCGACCAGGCCGATCAGCGTGCCGAAAAATGCCGCCAGCAGCGTAGCGCAAATCCCCACCGCCAGCGACACGCGCGTTCCCCACAGCAGACGGGCGAGCATATCGCGGCCCAGCGGATCGGTACCCAACCAGTGACCCGGTGAAAACGGTGGCAGCAGACGGTTAAGCAGATCGGTGGCGTCCGGATCGGGGATTGGCAGCAGCGGGGCAGCGAGGGCTGCGGCCACCGCCAGCGCCAGCAGCGTCAGGCCCAGCGTCGCCAGCCGGTTGGCTAACAGCAGCGCCCATAATGATTCGCGATGGCGTGGTGTCGGAGAAGCAATAATCTGGCTCATGATTTTAACCTCGGGTCGAGAAGCGCCTGCAAAATGTCCGCGCACAGGTTGATCAACACGTAGGCCGCGGCGGCAACCAGCACGCCGCCCTGAACCAGCAGCAGATCACGGGTGGCGACGGCTTTCACCATCATCGCACCGAGGCCAGGCCACTGGAAAACCGTCTCGATATACACCGCGCCGCCAAGCACAAAACCGGCCTGAATACCGATCACCGGAATAACGGAGACCAGCGCCATGCGAAAGGCGTGTTTATAAATCACTTTGCGCTCCGAAAGGCCCTTAGCGCGGGCGGTGCGAATAAAGTCCTGACGCAGCACTTCAAGCATCGCGGTGCGGGTCAGGCGGGCAATCACGCCGGTGGCGACGATCGCCAGCGTGACGGCGGGCAGGGTAAGATGGTGCAGCAGATCCAGCCCGCCGCCGCCGCCCCACACGGCGTACATCCCTGACGCCGGGAACCATTGCAACTGAACCGCAAACAGCATGATCATCAGCAGGCCAATCCAGAATGAGGGCATGGAAATCCCCAGCAGCACCAGCAGCGTGATGAGACGATCGCCCCAGCCAAACTGCCGCACCGCCGAGAAAATCCCCGCCAGCAGCCCGAGCACGGTGCTGAGCAACAGCGCACAGCCGCCGAGCAGCAGCGTTGCGCCGAAACGCTCCAGCACTTCATCAATCACCGGCCGGTTCAGCACATAAGAGCGACCAAAATCGCCGTGCAGAATGTTGCCCGCCCAGATCAGATACTGCTGGTAAAGCGGCTTATTTAACCCCAACTCCTGATTGATGCGCGCGACGTTTTCTGGCGTCGCCCAGGCACCGAGCAGCGCCTGAGCCGGGTTGCCCGGGATCATCGCCATAATCAGAAAGACAATCAGCGACAACCCGATAAACACCGGAATGGTCGAGAACAGCCTTTTAAGCACGTAACTCCCCATAACATTCTCCGATTACTGTTTGGTTACCCGGTTGAGCAACAGGTTGAAATTTGGTTGCAGCGCGAAGTGCTGGATACGCGTGGAGGTCACGGCGTTCTGCTTCCAGTTGGCAACAAAAATCCACGGCGCGTCGTCATGCACTAACTGCTGCACCTGCCGGTAAAGCCCGGCGCGAGCGGCGGTATCGGTGGTCATACGCGCCTTTTGCAGCAGGGTATCGACCTGCGGATTGCTGTAATAGCCGGAGTTGAAGCCACCTTTTTTCGGCCAGGCGTCGGTGCGCAGCGTCAGAAACGGCAGGGTGTCCGGGTCGTTGGTCATCCACGCCATTTCTGCCATATGCGTGTGATTATCCAGACCGGCGTTAACCTTCGACAGGTAGGTGTTCCACTCGTAGGTCTGGATCGACACATTTAGCCCGACGGCTTTCAGGTCCGCCTGAATGGCGGTTGCCATCGGGATCGGGTCCAGCATCCCGGATCCGCCCTCGGTGACATAAAAGGTCAGCGTTGCGCCTTCGGCACCGGCGGCTTTCAGCAGCGCACGGGCCTTGGCGGGATCATACGGATAGGGAGAAACGTCGCTATTGGCCGCCCAGTTAAAGGCGCGGGGGATCGGCCCGTCGGCGACGTCAGCCGAACCTTGCAAAATATTGTCGGCCAGCGACTGTTTATTCACCGCGTAATTTACCGCCTGGCGTACGCGCACATCGTTGAACGGCGGCACTTGCGTATTAAGCATCACGTACCAGACGTGCGGGCCGGTAGTCTGATAAAGACGGAAGCGATTGCTTTTTTCTGCGAACAATTTGACCGTATCCGGCGGTACTTCCACCATCGCATCAATCCCGCCGGAGAGCATTTCCGCCACCCGCGTATTGCCGTCGGTGATCGGCCGGAACACCACATGTTTCACCGCTGGTTTACCGTCCCAGTAATCGTCATTGGCGGTCACCACCACGCGCTGATTGGCTTTCCACTCGGCAAAGGTAAACGCACCGGTGCCGACCGGGTGACGGCCAAACTCTTTGCCATATTTTTTCACCTGTCTCTTATACACATCTCCGAGCCCACGAGACAGGCAGAAATCT
>CAMLBO010000164.1 GCA_946478305.1 uncultured Enterobacterales bacterium | reverse complement strand
GTAAAAGGCCATCCTATGGATGGCCTTTTAGCATTCTGAGCCTGAAATTTCTACAATTACCTGTAATTCAGGCTCGAAAATTAACCAGTATCCTCAACTGCGCAATCAAAACTCTGTACGTATGAACTCCCCGAATCGGTTAAACTGAGCATAAATAAGTAACGAATGAGTAATCAGTTTATGTCGAGTCATGACACGTCTTTAAAGGCTTTAAATACCTTCGCTATTGCTGCCGATGCCACTGAAATCATTACTGCTCACAATCCGGATGAGCTGGCGAATGCCTGGCTTGCTGCACAAAAAGAAAAACGTCCATTCCTGTTATTGGGAGAAGGCAGCAATGTGCTGTTCCTGGAGAATTTCGCCGGGATCGTTGTCCTCAATCGTATTAAAGGTATTGAGGTTACTGAGCGGGATGAAGACTGGTTACTGCATGTTGGAGCGGGTGAGAATTGGCATCAACTGGTCGTTTACGCCCTGAACCACAACCTTCCCGGGTTAGAAAATCTGGCGCTTATTCCCGGCTGTGTTGGATCTGCACCGATCCAAAATATCGGGGCTTATGGCATCGAATTACAAAGCTTATGTGAATATGTGGACGTGATGAATCTTGAAACACGTGAAGTTATTCGCTTAGGCGCCAGCCAATGTCAGTTCGGTTACCGTGAGAGCGTATTCAAGCATACCTACCGCGATGGGTATGCAATTATCACGGTGGGACTCAGATTAAGCAAAAATTGGCAGCCTAAACTGACATATGGTGATCTGATCAAGCTGGAATCTACCAGCGTGACGCCACAACAAATATTCGACTCTGTATGCCAGATGCGTCGCAGCAAACTTCCTGACCCGGCAGTTACCGGCAATGCAGGCAGCTTCTTCAAAAATCCAATTGTAAATATTGCGCTGGCTGAAAATCTGAAGCAGCTGTATCCAACGATGCCTTATTATCCTCAGGAGGATGGGCAGGTGAAGCTGGCTGCAGGCTGGTTGGTTGAGCAGGCAGGTTTAAAAGGTTTCACTCTGGGTGGGGCTTCTGTTCATCAGCAGCAGGCATTAGTACTGATTAATAAAGATGAGGCGACTGGAAATGATATTAAGGCGCTGGCAAAGCATGTCCGAAATGTAGTTGGTAAGCATTTTGCAATCTGGCTTGAACCCGAAGTTCGTTTCATCTCTTCCGTTGGCGAAACTAACGCCGTTGAGGCGCTATCATGAAAGATATCACCATTCCGCTTCATCTTGTTTCTATTCTGGCCGATGGGGAATTTCACTCTGGTGAACAGCTGGGGGCACAACTAGGTATGAGTCGTGCTGCCATCAATAAACATATCCAGACAGTGAGAGACTGGGGGGTTGATATTTTCACCGTTCCAGGAAAAGGGTATAGCCTCCCGTCCCCGATTCAGTTATTGAATGAAGAAGAGATTCTTGCCGCCCTGCCTGAGGGGCGGGTCAATGTGTTACCTGTTATTGACTCCACTAACCAGTACTTACTGGATCGTATTAGCCAGCTTACTTCAGGTGATGCATGCGTTGCTGAATATCAACAGGCTGGTCGGGGGCGTCGTGGGAGGAAATGGTTCTCGCCTTTCGGTGCAAATTTGTACCTTTCTATGTACTGGAAGCTTGATCAGGGGCCAGCGGCAGCAATGGGACTGAGCCTGGTCATAGGTATTGTCATGGCAGAAGTATTGCAAAAGCTGGGAGCAGAAGATGTTCGTGTGAAATGGCCGAACGATCTCTATCTGAAAGATCGAAAACTGGCGGGTATTTTAGTCGAACTGACCGGGAAAACCGGTGATGCTGCACAGTTAGTCATCGGTGCAGGTATCAACCTGAAAATGCGTGAACCCGCCGCTGACTCCATTGATCAGGGTTGGATAAACTTGCAAGAAGCGGGTGTAAATATCGACCGAAATCAGCTGACTGCCACATTATTGCAGGAATTACGTTCTGCATTGCGTCAATTCGAGGTCGAGGGATTACCTCCCTTTATTACCCGCTGGCGTAAACTGGATAACTTCCTCGATCGCCCGGTAAAATTATTAATTGGCGAACAGGAGATCCACGGTATTGAGCGAGGCATTGATCAGCAGGGCGCGTTGTTACTGGAGCAGGATGGCGTAATTAAGCCGTTTATTGGTGGGGAAATTTCGCTTCGAGGTCTGTAAATATTATTAAAGGAGGGCAGATGCCCTCCTGTTGCTATTTCCTCAATCTGACATTTTCCACAGCATGATTAGCGCTTTTTGTCATAATCAGACTCGCCCTTTCTCGGGTAGGAAGGATATTTTCTTTTAGATTCAATCCATTGATTTCATTCCATAATTGCGTGGCAATATTCACTGCCTCTTCTTCAGGAAGTTTCGCATAATGATGGAAATAAGAATCAGGATCTGAGAATGCCCCCTGCCGGAATTTAAGGAAGCGGTTTATATACCAACTCTGCAGTAAGTCTTCCGGCGCGTCCACGTAGATCGAAAAATCGACGAAGTCAGAGACGAATACGCGATGTGGATCATGGGGGTAATCCATTCCACTTTGTAAGACATTCAGTCCTTCAAGAATAAGAATGTCCGGCTGCTCAATAACTTTATTGCCGTCCGGTATAACATCATAAATAAGATGTGAATAAACCGGCGCTTTGACACTTTTGGCGCCTGATTTGACTGCAGAAACGAAATTTACCAATTGATGCATATCGTAGGATTGCGGAAATCCCTTTTTCTTCATTATCCCCCGCTCCTGGAGCGTTTTATTGGGATATAGGAATCCATCCGTGGTGATCAGTTCAACGGTTCGGTGCTCTGGCCAACGGCTCAACAGTGCTTGCAATACACGGGCGGTAGTACTTTTCCCGACAGCAACACTACCTGCAATACCAATCACGTAGGGAATTTTCTGACCATCAGTACCTAAAAATTGTTCGAGAACAGCCTGGCGTCGAAGGTTGGAGCTGATATAAAAATTGAGAAGGCGTGAAAGTGGCAGATAGATTTGCGCCACTTCTTCAAGGGACAGATCCTCATTGATACCTTTCAGTTTCACGATTTCAGCTTCTTTGAGCGTTAGTGGAACTGAATCACGTAAGGCTGCCCACTGAGCTCTGTCGAACTGTAGGTAAGGGGTTGCCAAAGATAAGTCTCTTTTTTTCATAAGTTAAAGTCTGCCTGTTAGCGCAGGTCAGGAAAGGCGCCGCACGCCAAGTCCAGACAGTAAACCAGCCGCCTATTATAGACAGCTTAGTTTTCGCCGTAGACATTTTTCTTATAACTTCTCGATTTCTTTGATTGGGTTAAAATTTTCTTAAGAAAATTATGAAAGATCCTTTCCTCAGTATTAAATGTGCGTTCACCTAATGAAAGTACCTTTTGAAAGAGGAAGGCTTATCGCAATAGCTTGTAATAAAGGATATTCTGGCGCGAACCATGATGGTAGGAATGCGCATGTTCTTCCTCTATGCTGCGGCAGCGATAGCCTTGAGAGCGATAAAAAAACTCGGCCTCGCTGCCTGACTGTAGGTTTGACGACAGCATGACACAACGAAGTTTAATAGCCGTCTCTTCCAGTTTATGCATCAATTTTGTCGCTACACCTGAATGCCTTGCAAAGGGGGGAACAAGGAGTGCGTTCACTGTACCTGACTGAGTTCTGACCGCATTATCATCCATTTGCAGTTGTACAGTACCCAGTACGCCATTGCTGTCTCTGGCTATCCATAACATAACGCGCTGTTGTGTCATCTGTGGCCTGAGGTCATGAAAGACGTTTTCCGCCATCTGCGATGATAACGATGGCAGAAATCCCATTGGGGCCCCTTGTTCAATGGCATCCATTAATAGAGATGCCAGCTCACTTCTGTAGACGGGCAGGGTGGCTGCATTTAACTGAACAACTTTCATAGGCTTGCTCCTCACTGGTCAGGTGGCCTGATAAATGAATTTGTGCGCAACCGGAATGTGCAAGATACAAGCCAGTTATATGTCCACTCCGCATTCACAGGAGTTGCGGTCGGCATCCGTTGTTGGCACGTAGGAAAATAGTGCACTTAAATAGCGCCTGGCACTCTGTATGGTGCATTTTTTATGGGTTTAATAGATAAAGCGGGTATCAAGAGGATTAAATGCGATGTGGGATGCTCCCTGCATTGTCCCGGAGCGCAATTTCGACAGGGTAATTTGCACAATGTTTAGACTTGAAAGGGCTATAAAACGCGTTTATTAATGTTTTTTGCATAAAACATGACCGATAGAGAAAAAGACGCAATTTTTTTGTTGCATACCCCGCCAAGTCTCCCTAGAATGCGCAGCACTTGATGCCGGCATAGCTCAGTTGGTAGAGCAACTGACTTGTAATCAGTAGGTCCCGAGTTCGACTCTTGGTGCCGGCACCAATCAAGTACTTAAAATTAGGTGGGGTTCCCGAGCGGCCAAAGGGAGCAGACTGTAAATCTGCCGTCATCGACTTCGAAGGTTCGAATCCTTCCCCCACCACCAAACGCGCCTTAGCAATAAGGCAACTTGCAATGTAAAATACGTTGTAAGTGAAGGTGAGGTTTAAGTGTCTCATTTCCTTATCCCCGTCTTCGAGTTCTTCAGAACAATCAGGTAGCCGAGTTCCAGGATGCGGGCATCGTATAATGGCTATTACCTCAGCCTTCCAAGCTGATGATGTGGGTTCGATTCCCACTGCCCGCTCCAAGATGTGCTGATATAGCTCAGTTGGTAGAGCGCACCCTTGGTAAGGGTGAGGTCGGCAGTTCGAATCTGCCTATCAGCACCACTTCCCAATTCTCCCTCCTGATTTTCTTTCTGTAAAATAATTTATCAAGCAAACGCTTGGTTGATGTGGTGATACCACCGATTTAACCGTGTCTTAGAGGGACAATCGATGTCTAAAGAAAAGTTTGAACGTACAAAACCGCACGTTAACGTTGGTACTATCGGCCACGTTGACCACGGTAAAACTACCC
>CAMLBO010000163.1 GCA_946478305.1 uncultured Enterobacterales bacterium | reverse complement strand
GTCTCGTGGGCTCGGAGATGTGTATAAGAGACAGCCCCTGGGGAAGTAGACCACTATCACATAGAAAAATTCTTAAGGAATAATTAATTAGCGTTTTTATTTCCCACGCGCGCTTAATAAGCGAAAATAAATGAGAAGATTCTCTATTTACGATTATTACGTTTCTTTGCACCCGGCGTTTTGTAAGAAAATATTGGATGGCGGGTAAAGTGCGGATTACCTGAGACAAATAAAATAACCGGCTCAGTGACCTGATGCCGGTTATTTGTAATAAACCTGATAAGTGCCGGCTTCCCGGCAACCATGCTTAGCGATAGAGTTCAACGCTGGCACGTTCAAGGCTTGAGTCGCCTGGGGTGCTCATACCGATGATACGGTAGTGGCCTGCGCCTTTTTCAGCGGCTTGAGCATTCAGTTGTTCTTTAATGCTGCCTGGTGCACCGCTCATCTGACTGATTGAGACGACACCCAGCGATTGATAGTTACCGCTGTCAGCTTCAGCTGAGGTTATCTTGGTGACTGCCATCGCAGAGAAAGAAGCGGTAGTAATAATGGCTGCTGCTAAAATCGGTAAGAGTTTCATGATGCACACCTTCTGCTGTTTGCTGTTCTAATTTGGTTAATTAAGTTTGCGGATGCTTTCCGTTGAGTTAATTATCTGCCAGCGAGTGCAAGAAGACGTAATGCGCCGTAAAGATGATTAATCTTTGTGACGGAAATAAGGAGAGAGTGAAAGTAAAAATGTCAGCATCAGGAAGGTGCAGGGAATTAAGGAGTTTTGATGAAGTTGTCAGACGTATATTACAACCTGATCAGCAGATTCGCACGAATCGACGCTTGATAGCAATCACTGTTATGATTCTTTTTATTTATGACATAAAGGAGTGTGTTTATGGCTGGAACCAGCCTACTGGCACTGATTGATGATATTGCCTCGATTCTTGATGACGTGGCGGCAATGAGTAAAGTCGCGGCGAAGAAAACCGCGAGCGTGTTAGGTGACGATCTGGCCCTGAATGCTCAGCAGGTCAGTGGCGTAAAAGCAGACCGCGAATTGCCGATCGTCTGGTCTGTAGCCAAAGGCTCTTTAATAAACAAAGCAATTTTGGTGCCTCTGGCGTTATTGATCAGCGCCTTTGCCCCATGGGCTATCACCCCATTGCTGATGATTGGCGGTGCTTATTTGTGTTACGAAGGGTTCGAAAAAGTCGCGCATAAACTTATGCACGGCAAAAAAGAAGAGCAGCATGTAAAGCCGGATACCTCGCGCGAGGTGAAATCCGAGTCTGAAGTTGCTAAAGCTGAGAAAGATAAAATTAAGGGTGCAGTGCGGACCGACTTTATCCTTTCAGCAGAGATTATTGTGATTTCGCTGGGTACGGTGGCTGCTGCGCCATTTATGAGTCAGGTGACCGTCATGGTATTGATTGCCGTGGCAATGACGCTCGGCGTGTACGGGCTGGTGGCAGCGATTGTTAAAATTGACGATGCCGGTTTATATCTGAGCAAGCTGAACGGCGAAAGTGGTTTCATGAATGGGGTGCGAAAATTTGGCGGGATGATCGTCAATGCCGCACCATGGCTGATGAAAACCCTGTCTGTCGTCGGCACGTTTGCGATGTTTTTGGTTGGTGGCAGCATTATCAGCCACGGGCTGCCATTTATGCATAGCCTGATTGAAGTGCTTAATCATGGGCATCAGGGCCTTGTCAGTACATTGATCACCGGTGCGACGGATCTGGTCGTTGGGCTGGTGGTTGGCGCGCTGGTATTGGCGGTCGTGATGCTCGGACAAAAGATCTTCGGTAAAAAATAGCCTTTATGGCGCAGTATTTCCAGAATACTGCGCCATGTCTTTTCCGCCTGTCAGCGTTTGGTCGCAACAATCATTGCCAGATCGACGGTAAATGAGCCATCTGGCTGGATGTCAAAGTGCTGCACCACATCATCGGGCATGACCTTTTGCAGCTCACGAATGGCCACCACAAAATGTTCAGGGGTACGCATTCGCGCCACCCAACTGCCAAATTCCAGCACCAGACGGCCGCTGGTCAGCTCCTCTATCTGTAACCCTGCCTCGGTCAATAAACTCAACCACTGCCCAGGGGCATAGTTGTGAACATGCGAGGTATCGCGCAGTTTCTCCACCGTTTGCAGATAGATGTCCAGCAGCTGATTGCCCGGTGATGCCACGTCCATCATAATCATTTTGCCACCCGGCTTCAGTACGCGACGTACCTCGCGCAGCGCCTGGCCAACGTCATGCCAGTGATGCGCCGAATAGCGGCTGATGATCACATCAGCACTCTGGTCGGCAAACGGCAGCGACTCCGCCACGCCCCGTCGTACCGCTATATTATTCAGACCTTTGTCTTTTGCCGCCTGTGCGACTACCTCGAGCATCTGAGCAGACAGATCATAGGCAATCACCTTGTCCACCACCGATGCCGCAACGAAGCTGGCATGGCCAGCACCACAACCTAAGTCAATAACCAGCGCATCAGGATATGAGTGCAACAACGTCGCCAGCCGTGGCAAATCCGCCCCCTGTGAATGCACTGCGCTGGTCAGGTAATCCTGAGCCTGCGAACCAAACTGCTTATCTACCGCCTGACTGTGACTGTTTTTGCTCTCCATATTTCCGCTCCCGCTATTATATTGTGATTTTTACAGGCTGGCCCGCTGGCCGCAAAACCACTATAAACAGAGCGCTATACGGGTACAATATGAGCGCTTATACTGGTATGAATAACACCCCGTCTGAGGTTTTACGTCTATGAACAGCGCTGAACCGCTGAACGGCCCAAAAGCGTTGGGTGCCTTTTTACGCGCTCATCGTGAACGCACTACCCCACAAACAGTGGGCTTGCCAACCTCTGCACGGCGGCGTACCAGCGGCTTACGCCGCGAAGAGCTGGCACAAATCAGCGGTATCAGCACCACTTGGTACACCTGGATCGAACAGGGCCGCGATGTTTCCATCTCTGGCGCCACACTGGACCGGCTGGCGGCAGCACTTCGCCTCGAGGCGGCGGCTCGTGATTATCTTTTCAGTTTAGCGGGTGTCAAGGATCCGCAGGCCCGGCTGGCAGCCGATGCGCCAGATGCGCGGGTCAGCGCCTGTGTTCACCAGCTCACCTGCCCCGGCTATTTACTGGACAGTGCCTGGAATGTGCTGAGCTGGAACCCACAAGCTGGACAACTTTTTGCCGGCTGGCTCGATGTTGACCCGCAGCCTAATTTATTGCGCTTTATGTTTCTGCACCCTCTTGCCCGCACGCTGGTCGTGGACTGGCCGGAGCGGGCCAAGCGCGTGGTCGCCGAGTTTAGGGCCGAGTCCGGGCATTTCGCGCAATCCGATGCCATCCGGCAGTGTGTGATGGCGTTGCGCGAAGAGAGTGACGCCTTCAACCAATGGTGGAATCAGCAGGACGTGCTGGGCCGTGAAGGGGGCGTGCGCCGATTTTTACATCCAGTCAGGGGCGAAGTCGTTTACCGCCAACAAACTTTTTTCCCCGCGGGCCATGCAGAATTTAAACTGGTGATGCTGGTTGAACAGGTCTGATTGACAGAGTACCAACGGATGTGTGAGGCTGAATTCGTTATCAAAATGTAGATTTGTTTAACGCAGATGACAGGGAAACAATAATGATAATGCGTCAGCTGTATCAGGATAACCACACCGAAATCCGCGTCGCTACAGAGCTCGAAGCCGCACTGCATCTGGATGCTATCCGGGATTCAGTAGCGGAAATCGGCGCATGGGAGACGTGGTGTAGCGATCAGTATCAGTTGGAAGACAGCCGAAAGTATCTGATCGACTCCGAACAAAAACGTCACCGCGGCGTTGAATTCAATTTTTGTCTGTTTGATCGTCCCAGTGGCCAGCTGATTGGATCCGTTGGCATCAACCGCATCAATCAGGATTACAAGTTTGCCAATATCGGCTATTGGATCCGCACCGGTTTCACCGGTCGCTCGCTGGCTCCTCTGGCCGTTCATGCCGCTGCACGCTTCGCCTTCAATGAGCTGGCTCTGACGCGCCTGGAGATTGTCGCAATGGAAGGCAATCACCGCAGCTGTCGCGTGGCTGAAAAAGCCGGCGCCGTGGCTGAAGGTTTGCACCGCAACCGCCTGTATTATCACGGGGAACCCAGAAATGCCTGGGTTTATTCGCTTATTCCCAGCGATTTACCGGCCTGACTCCGTGCGCGATTTGCGATCACTCCCCCTACACCATCTGGATAAGGCACTGAACATGACCTCTTCTGCACATATCGTCTCCACCGAGTGGCTGGCGAAAAACCTCAACTCACCGGATGTGGCGATTATTGACTGCCGTAAATCTAAACCTGGCATCACTCCCCCCATCGATTTCCACAGCAAATATCTTGAAGCGCATATTCCCGGCGCGATTTATGTTGAAGTCGACAATATTTCTGACTGCTCAACCGGGTTGCCACATATGATGCCGACGGAGGAGGCGTTCTCCGCCTCGATGAGCCGCCTTGGCGTCGCCGATGGACAAACCGTGGTGCTATACGACGAAGGCGACCTCTTCTCTGCCCCGCGCGTCTGGTGGATGCTGACCAGCTTTGGCGCAAAAAGCGTACGCGTGCTGGATGGTGGGTTAAATGCCTGGATTGCCGAAGGGCGGCCGACGCAAAGCGGCGAAATTGTCCGTGTACCTGCCACTTTTACTGCCAAACTGGTACGCCCGGTCGTGGTCAGCGCAGAGCAGGTACAGGACGCGTTGGGAAAAGTGCAAATCATCGATGCGCGTTCCCTTGGGCGTTTTAAGGCTGAGCAACCGGAACCACGCCCGCGCCTGCATGGCGGTCACATCCCCGGCAGCCTCAGTGTACCGTTCACCGAACTGACCGAAAATGGCCACCTGAAATCGCCGCAGGCGCTAAAAGCGACCTTCGAAAGGCTGGGCGTGGATCTGACGAAACCCGTCATCACCACCTGTGGTTCAGGCGTTACGGCTGCGGCGCTGGCGTTCGGGCTGGATTCACTCGGGGTGAAAGAGGTGATGTTGTACGACGGCTCATGGGCCGAATG
>CAMLBO010000162.1 GCA_946478305.1 uncultured Enterobacterales bacterium | reverse complement strand
ACGTTCGCGTTGCCATTGCAGAATATTGGGCATGTGAGCACGGACTTTCAGCACTTCAGCGCTGACACCGTCGAGACGCTGTTCGATCATGGTTTTCAAGGCTGCCCCTTCACTTTCACGGGCGGCAATGAAGTCATCAATGGCCGTATCCAGCGCTGACAGCAACTCGGTGCTAATCGCATCTAAATCTTGCTCTTCAGCCAGCATCACGCCCGGCCAGCGCAGCACTTCTAGCGGATTAATTTCGCCTTCGTCGCTTTGCATTTTGACCCACTGCGCCGCTTCGACCAGCTGTTTAGCCAGTTTTTCATTCAGTTGCAACGCGCTTTGCGCGCTTGGGTCGAGATCAAAACGCAAATTACATTCAACTTTGCCGCGGGTAAGGCGCGCCCGGATGCGTTCACGAACAACCGGCTCCAGGCTACGAAATTGCTCCGGCAGACGGATATAAGTTTCGAGATAACGTTGGTTTACCGAGCGGAGTTCCCACGCTGCGCTGCCCCAGTTGCCCTTAATCTCGCGGCGGGCATAAGCGGTCATACTACGGATCATGTCTGCGTACCTGTTAATGTAAAGATGAAGCGATTATAGCTTCGGTGGGCGGGTCATGATAGGCATTACCTGATGAAGCCCGTATATACCCGTCATCATTCAAGCCGCCTCTGCGTTGGCTGCTTTCATTCACCCCGGTCACTTACTTGAGTAAGCTCCCTGGGTTCATTCAATGGCCGCCTTGATCCAACTCGAATGATTTGGGGTATAATGCGCAGCCAAACATGAATCGCGACCCGGAGATCAACCCATGCGTCCAGCAGGCCGAAATGCACAACAGGTGCGCCCCCTGACACTGACCCGTAACTATACTAAACATGCTGAAGGTTCAGTTTTAGTGGAATTTGGTGATACCAAAGTGCTTTGCACCGCCACGGTTGAAGAGGGTGTTCCGCGCTTTCTGAAAGGCCAGGGGCAAGGTTGGATCACTGCCGAATACGGTATGTTGCCGCGTTCGACCCACACCCGTAATTTCCGTGAAGCAGCAAAAGGCAAGCAGGGTGGCCGCACTCTGGAAATTCAACGTCTGATTGCCCGTTCCCTGCGTGCTGCCGTTGATTTGAAAAAGCTCGGTGAATTCACCATAACCCTCGACTGCGATGTCTTGCAGGCCGATGGTGGCACTCGTACGGCATCAATTTCTGGAGCCTGTGTTGCTCTGGCGGATGCATTGAACAAGCTGGTTGCTGCCGGTAAACTGAAGGCTAACCCGATGAAAGGTCTGGTGGCTGCCGTTTCAGTCGGTATCGTGAAAGGCGAAGCGTTGTGTGACCTGGAATATGTAGAAGATTCAGCCGCAGAAACCGACATGAATGTGGTGATGATGGAAGACGGTCGCATGATCGAAGTTCAGGGCACGGCAGAGGGTGAGCCGTTCAGCCATGAAGAATTACTGAGTTTATTGTCCCTCGCACGAGAGGGAATCAACACTATCTTTGCAGCGCAGAAAGCGGCGCTGGCAGAATAATTTTTAAGGCGACTCATGAGTCGCCTTTTTTACGGCCTGCGGGCTGACGATGTCGGATGAGAACAGTTTAGCGAGGAAGTACACCCATGAAAGCTTATCAGCGCCAGTTTATCGAGTTCGCCCTGAACAAACAGGTTTTGAAATTTGGCGAGTTTACGTTGAAGTCTGGCCGTATCAGCCCTTACTTCTTCAACGCTGGCTTGTTCAATACAGGACGTGACCTGGCATTACTGGGACGTTTTTATGCCGAGGCTCTGGTGGACTCTAAAATTGATTTCGATTTACTCTTCGGACCGGCTTATAAAGGTATCCCGATTGCCACCACCACGGCGGTAGCACTCGCAGAACATCATGACCGGGATGTGCCTTATTGTTTTAACCGCAAAGAGGCCAAAGATCATGGCGAGGGTGGACTGCTGGTAGGCAGCCCGCTGCAAGGCCGGGTCATGCTGGTGGATGATGTGATCACTGCCGGTACTGCCATTCGTGAGTCGATGGAGATCATCGCCTCCCACCAGGCTACTCTGGCTGGCGTACTGATATCTCTCGATCGCCAGGAACGCGGGCGTGCTGATATCTCTGCAATTCAGGAAGTTGAACGTGATTACCACTGTCAGGTGATCTCGATTATTACCCTGAAAGACCTGATTGCCTATCTGGAAGAGAAGACCGAGATGGCCGATCATCTGGCGGCAGTTCGCGCTTATCAGCAAACATACGGCGTCTGATCAGTCCCCTCTAAATCTGCAAGGAAGTCAGTATGGATCTGTCGTCACATAAGAATGGTGTTATGCCTTCCGCGGCGGCAGAGCACCTTTGCCGCTCCCTGTCATCCTTAGTCAATACGCCTTCTGTCGAAAGCCGCAGGTTATCGCCTGCGGTTTATCACCAAATTCTCATTTATTGTGGCGTGCGGCCCGACATGCAGGGTTGGCGCCGATTCCTCATGCTATTTCTCTCCCTGCTGGGATTCCTGGCATTAGCCGCGGGGATGATATTCTTCGTCGCCTGGAACTGGGCTGTCATGCCGAAGATGGCGAAATTTGCGCTGGTAGAGTTGTTGATCGTTGCGCTGGCTATCGTGGTCTGGTGGCGATGGTATGACGGCGTGTCACGTGCGGCACTGCTGGCTTTAGGTTTAAGTTTTGGTGGACTGTTTGCATTGTATGGGCAGATATATCAGACCGGTGCCGACAGTTGGGAGCTTTTTCGCGCATGGACACTGGTACTCCTGCCGCTTGCCCTGATTGGCCGCCAGAATGCTCTGTGGTTCTGTACCTGGGTCATCGCCAATCTGACTTTCCAGCTCTACTACGCCAGCCGTGCGGTGTCTCTGTTTGATGATGTCATGCTGACGCACTTCTCGTGGCTGGGTGACACAACGCTTTACGCCTACTTTGCCATTCAGGGGCTTTTGCTGATCCTGCGCGAGTATTTAGCGGAACGCGCGGCGAAGCAAAATCCCTATAGCTGGCTGGCGAGCCGCTGGCTGCCTCGTGCGATGGCAGCCTACCTGCTGATGACGATCACGCCAGCCGCGGCAGAGGCAGTCTCATATTGGGGCAGTGAGTACGCCAGTAAACTCTCCCTGCTTATCTGGGGCGTGACCCTCCTGGCTGGGTATCTCTATTATCACTACCGGCGCCCGGATTTATGTGTGCTCACGCTGGGCATGATAAGCGTCATGCTTGTCGGTTGTGCCGTGATTATGCAGTTGTTTGACCGTTCCTGGGATGTCGGAACACTTTTTGCTGCGGGATGCCTGATTGCCCTCTGGCTGGCGGGGGGCGGCGCAGTACTGCTGCATTGGCGGCGTAAGTTGTACCCACGGCAAGCGGCTGAGATCACGATCAGCGAGGTTGACGGTCTGTTGAGTGAGCTTCGCGATCATCAGCTTCTCAACGATGAGCAGGTATCAGATATTCAGCAGCGCGATCACTCTGATGATTTACCCTGGTATCTGCGCGCGGTGCTGGCTGCGGGAGGTTGGGCAGCGGCGCTGATCATTCTTTTGCTGCTGGCACTGATGCTGTATGCCACTGATTTATTGGATACGCTGACCGGTACCACGCTGGTTATCCCTTCATTGCTGATCGCCGCTCTGGCCGGCGTGCTTTTACGGACGAAGGGCATTGGCAAACAGCACATCGGTTTGGCCTGGGCCATCGCCGCTACCTGCGGATTATGTCTGGGTGTCTATTTACTGATTGATCCGCGATGGGACGAAAGTTTCATACTCCGCTCGCTGTGGTTCCTGCCGGTGTTGGCCTTAATGGTGCTGTCGATGCCAAATCGCATGTACCGTTTCATGGCGGTGAATGCATTTTTCCTTATTCTGATTTTGTCATCGGGGTACAGCGCCAGCTTGTATCTCCCACACAGTTTGGCTGTCGGCCTGTTATCGCTGCTGGTGGCCTGCGTTCTTGGGCTATGGTTTTGGGTCATCTCGCGACAAGAGAAAGCTAGCCGGGAGATAGTCTCCTCTTTGATGTACGGTATTCCGACCGCCCTGATGCTGCTGTGTCTGGCCAGCACCCATTCTGATTTCGTAGACGAATTACTCTGGGATGACTCAGTTACCGCTTATCTCCCCGCCGTGATGGGCCTTGGTTTAGCCGCCGGGTTAGTTGTGAGCGGGCTGGTTCAGGTGGCGGCATTTCGGTCACAAGCGATAACCGTGTATTTGCCCTCCGGCTTTATCTGCGCTGTGATTGCTATTTTTGCGCCGGGTATTGGCTTCGGACTGATACTCTTGCTGGTGGCTCGCTACCAGGGAAGTAAAGGGTGGCTGGGTGTTTCTGGCTGCTTTCTGATGCTCTACCTCATCGACTGGTATTACTTCCTCCATGTCACGTTATTGCAAAAATCCCTAATGTTGCTGGTCACCGGCGTGGTCTTGCTGGGACTCGCCTTTATTGCGAAGAAACGGATACCAGCCACTGCAGGAGGCAATTATGCAAACTAAACACGGGATGAAATGGCTGGTGGCCGGTGTGGTGCTGTTAGTGTTACTTGCCACCAATGTGTCTATTTATCAAAAAGAGCAGGTGCTAAAACATGGCGCAGTGGTGATTTTAGAGCTGGCTCCCGTTGACCCGCGTTCGCTGATACAGGGGGATTATATGGCGCTGAATTACGCACTAACCCGACCACTGCAACAGCAGTTGTATGCAGGAAGTGAGACTTGCCGCGGTTCACGAAAGAATTGCCCGCCAGCCAGTGGGAAAATCGTGGTCAAGTTGGATGAACAGCGTCGCGCAGTGAGTGCGGAGTTTGATAAAGGACAGGCATTGCAGGCACGAGAAGTGGTGATGAAATATCATACGTCTGCCAGCGGGCTCAATATTGGCACGCCAAGCTATTTCTTTGAGGAAGGGCACGCTGAACGTTTTGTCGGAGCGCGCTATGGGGAGTTTCGTGTCGACAAGGATGGGACGGCATTGTTGACCTATCTGCTCGACGCCGAAGGGCAACGTATCCTTCCCTGAACATAAAAAGAAAAGGGCCGGCAGGCTAATGCTGGTCACTTAAGGTGACCAGCATTGTTTTTTAAAGGATATTTCGAC
>CAMLBO010000161.1 GCA_946478305.1 uncultured Enterobacterales bacterium | reverse complement strand
CACCATGTACCTGCGCCAGCGAACTGAGCACCGGCGAAGCCAGCAGAATGTCGTAAAAGGTCAGTTCAGCCACTGGCAACAGAGGGTTTGCTGGAAGCTCAGGTAAACCACAGTCAGGCATCAACGCTTTGCCGAGCAGCGAGTTCGGGTTCGCCAGCAGCTGAGCTATCGGCCCACTCTCCTGCAATTTTCCACCTGACAGGAGCGCCGCGTGGTCACAGATAGATTTCACCACGTTGAGCTCATGGGTGATGAGCACAATGGTCAACCCGAGTTGCTGGTTAATGCTACGCAACAGGGCCAGAATCGACTCGGTGGTTTCCGGGTCCAGCGCGCTGGTCGCTTCATCCGATAACAGATAGCTGGGCCGCGCCGCAAGCGCACGGGCGATGCCGACGCGTTGCTTCTGGCCGCCGGAAAGTTGCGAGGGAAAGGCGTGGGCCTTGTCGCTGAGGCCCACTAAGTCCAGCAGGTCAGCGACGCGCTTTTTACGCTCGTTGCGGCCCACGCCGGCAATTTGCAGCGGCACTGCAACGTTATCGCTCACGTTGCGTGCATGCAGCAGATTGAAATTTTGAAAGATCATGCCGATACGCTGACGCTGCAACCGCAGCTCTTTGTCGCTGAGCTGCGTGAGGTCCCGTCCGTCTACCAGAATACGGCCCGAATCGGGCCGTTCCAGTAAATTCAGACAGCGGATCAAGGTGCTTTTCCCTGCACCGCTGCGGCCAATAATGCCGAACACCGCACCGTCGTTGATGGTCAGAGAGACATCCTGTAACGCCGGAGCGCCCTGTCCTGGGTACTGCCGGGTCAGATGTTCGGCCACTATCATGATTTATCGCCTGCCGCGGAGACCGGGATCACCGAGCCCTGATATTTGTCAGTGATGAATTTCGCCACTTCCGGCGACTCCAGATCTTTGGCCAGTTGCTTAATACGCGGGTCAGACGCCAGTTTTTCGCTGGTGACCAGAATATTGGCGTAAGGATTGCCTTTGGCTTTTTCCAGGCCCAGCGCATCTTTGGCCGGACTCAGCCCGGCTTCCAGCGCGTAGTTGCCGTTGATCACGGCCAGATCAACGTCATCGAGCGAACGCGGAATTTGCGGTGACTCAATCTCGATGATCTTCAGGTGTTTCGGGTTGTCTGCAATGTCTTTTGGCGTGGCCTGATCTTTAGCCGGGTCATCGAAGCCCGGTTTAAGGGTGATCAGCCCCTGATCGCGCAGCAGATAGAGCGCGCGGCTCAGGTTAGTGACGTTATTAGGCACCGCCACTTTGCCGTTATCCGGCACCTCTTTGTAGCTTTTGTATTTGCTCGAATAGACCCCCAGCGGCTCAATGTGCACATTGGCGGCCACGGCAAACTTCACACCCAACGCCTGTTCCTGTGAACGCAGATAGGGCAGATGTTGGAAGTAGTTGGCATCCACGTCGCCGTGCGCCAGCAGTTCGTTGGAGTTCACGCCGTTAGGGATTTCGATGATTTTCAGATCCAGACTGGGATCGATTTTCTGCACGTAAGCCAGAATTTCAGCATGCGGCACCGGGTCAGCGGCAACCCGCAAAGGTTCGGCAGCAAAGGTCGACACTGACGCAACCAACACTGCTGCTGCGGAGAAACGCCCGATAATCGACGGGGAAAGAGACCAACCTGCAACCACATTTTTCAGCATAGAGAACCCTTAGGATTGTTGTTTTATGGTGTGACGGAACGAGCGTGTAACGAAAAAGTGCATCAGGCCGTGGCGGTCAGAAGGTCGGCGTAGTAGCGCTGAGCCACGTCAGGATGTGAGCGCAGGCGGCCTTTCAGGTAGTTAAAGCCCACATCACGGAATAAGGGGTTGAGCGGATCGCTGGCCGGACCGCGCGCGTCACGGGCAAGTTCTGCCGGTAACGGGAACAGCGGCACCACGGCGTCGAGCTGTGCGCCAAGGAAAAAGGCTAGCGACAGGCGTTCCTCTCCGGCCGGTGGTGACGCCACGCGGTGCACGGTGGCCCTCAGATAGCCGTTGGTCGCCAGCTCCAGCAGTTCGCCGATATTCACCACCAGCGTATCTTCCAGCGGCAGGGCATCCACCCATTGGCCCTCTTCAACTTCCACCTGCAAACCGCGCTGATGATCCTGTAGCAGGAAGCTCAGGAAACCGGAGTCTTTGTGTGCGCCGACGCCCTGCCCGCTCTGACCTTCGCGATGGCCGGGATAGCGGATCAGTTTGATATGTTCATTGGGTTTATCGCCATAGAGCGGGTCGAAGGTTTTCTCCGGCAATTCCAATGCCAGCGCAAAGGCACGCAGCAGGCGCAACGACATTTGCGTCATCTCCTGCTGCCAGCGCAGCAGCAGCGGGCGCAGTTCCGGCAAAGATTCCGGCCACTGGTTCGGCCCCTGCAATCTGGCCCAGCCCGGCGTTTTGGCTTCCAGCGGTAAAGGCTGGCGCTCAGCGCCCAGATCAAACTGTTCGCGCCAGTCCGGCTGACCGCGGGTTATTTCTGACGCCGCCCGGTTATAGCCGCGAAAGTGTGGGGAGTTGATCATGCCCACCGCCAGTTTCTGCTCCTCCGGCAGGGCAAAAAAGGCGCGGGAAGCCTGCTGCACATCGCTCAGCAGTTGTTTATCAATGCCGTGACCCTTCAGGTAAAAAAAACCGATATCCCTCGCCGCTGTACGCAGTTGCAGCAGGAACGTCTCACGGCTTTCACCCTCTTCGGAAAATAGCGTGAAATCAATTAAAGGAATGCTGCTCATAAAATTCTCCAAATAATTCCTAATACATTTGCAATGTATCGTCTCCAGAATGGAGTCATAAATTAACGCTAACACTGGCGTAAGTCGGCTCTCTAATATTTAAAAGAACTAAGATATGACGTTATTTTAAATAGAGGGGTTCATGAGGAACCCCATGAAGAGTGATATTATAAAAACATGATTTTAAATGGGTTTATAAAAATGAAAGTGTTCGAAAGCGGACTTTATTCAATGAGCAGATGACGTTTTGCGATTAATGACTAAGGCCCTCTACCGTCTTGAGTGAATTTCACGCTGTCTCGTCACTCACTGGCAGGAGCAACGCAGTCATTTTAATATGACATAACATTATCAGGGCTTAATCGATCTTCGATTAGCCGTATCGGGTAGAATAGATATCTATAAGACGCACGTGATAAATAGGATAATGGTCCCATGGAAGTCAGCGAAAATCAGGTACATCAACTTATTTCAACTCAGTTTCCGCAATGGGCACATTTAGCAATACGGCCCGTTGAGGTCGGAGGATGGGATAACCGAATTTTTCATTTGGGTGAAGACATGTTGGTGCGTATGCCCAGTGCGCCTGCTTATGCCCTGCAAGTTGAAAAGGAACAGTTATGGTTGCCCAAACTTGCCCCTTTTCTTCCAGTCCAGATACCAACGCCGCTGGAAACTGGAACAGCCACTTCAGATTTTCCCTGGAAATGGTCTATATATCGCTGGATCGAGGGCGAAACGGCGGCGTCCTCGGCGATAACCCACTTTCCCCTGGAGAATCCTCTCCGGGCGGTGGCAGAGGTATTATGATAGCCCCCCTTTTGCAGGGGGCGAGATGAGACCGTTCTTTTATTTACTGCCTAAGTAGCGATATACCACACTGAGATCCTGCCAGCCATAACCGGCATCAACGGCACTTTGCCAGGTTTCGCTGATCCGTTTCATGATGGGTAATTGACAGTTTTCACCCGCTTTAAGCGCCAGATTGATATCTTTCAGTGCCCAGGTCAGATGCATCTGCGGCGTGTAGTCGCCGCTTTTGAACATCTCCATTTTGCCTTTAATATAAGGCGCGGCTAATGGGCCGCCTTCCAGCACATCCCACAAATCGTCGGTGCTGAACCCTAACTCATCGGCCAGTTGAGCACTTTCTGCAATGCCTTCCATCATAGAAATCAGCCAGGCATTGACCACCAGCTTCATTTTTGATGCCCTGCCCGCTTCACCCAGCCATTTCACGCCTTTAGAAATCGCGGTAAAAACCGGTTCAACGTTAGCGGCAGCAGCGCGGTCACCGCTGGCCAGCACGACGATCTGCGCATTTTCAGCGGGCGTTTTGGTGCCTGACACCGGGGCATCGATAAATACTGCGTCCGGGCGTTGCTGTTTAACCAAGGCAATCAGAGCCTCCGTGGCGTCCACGCCAAGCGTTCCCATCTGCGTAATTACTGCACCCTTTTTAAGTCCGGCCAGCAGACCGTCATCACCTTCAAACACGGTCTGGGTGGTTTTACCATCGGTCAGCATGGTGATCACCACGTCAACGCCTTCAACGGTTTCCCGCGCAGTTTTGCCCGGCAGCGCTCCGGCTTTAACCAGATCCTCGCCACGGGACGCGGTGCGGTTCCAGACGTGGGTTTCGAAGCCATTCTTCAACAGGTTGGCAGCAAAAGCATGCCCCATCGCGCCCAGACCAAGCACCGCAACTGTGGGTTGTTGACTCATAAATATCTCCTCTGGTTAAAGTGAAAATGGATCATAGATCACGTTCTATCGTAACATGCACGGTTGGGGCGTTATGATTTACATCGAATTAACAATGCGGTCCATCAATCAATGCGGGCTGCTCAGGAGAGAACGTGGTCGGTAATAAGAGCAAAGTAATACTTATCGGTATGATTTCAGCCATTTTTGTCATCATGGTCGTGATGTTAGGGTCAGTGTACGTCTACCCGATGTGGATGCAGCGCACCACGCCAGGTGCCTGTGCCAAGATCACCCCGCAAAACGCCATTGACAGTGTGACCGTTGATTTTATGCAAAACCGCATTCCCAACTGGGGCAACGATAAAGACAACATCGGCACCGCTGTGCCCATCCTGTCTTTCATTAAAGAAGACGTGAAAGAGGATCAGGGGACCTACCGCGTGCCTTTCAGCGCCAAAGGACCCGACGGTGAATTGCATTACGTGGGGAATTTTAACTGCACAAATCATTACATCAAGTATTCGACGGTCGATTAACTGCTGTGAGTCATGGGCGGCTGCCCAAACCCGCTTTTAAATCTTCAAATCTTTAAATCTTTAAATTCAACTTCAAGGTCGTGGGCGTCGGCCCACACCGACCAGGGGAG
>CAMLBO010000160.1 GCA_946478305.1 uncultured Enterobacterales bacterium | reverse complement strand
TCAGTACAAAAAATCACCTTAACGTACAATATTTTCCGTTTCCCAAACGGAGCCCTTCCACCGCGTTCCGCGCCGTACCCTATGATCCCTGAAGGTGAAACTTACCTTTTTCAGCAATTAAAAAAACGCATGTCCCCAGCGGGTTACCACTTTATTCACGAGCCTAATGGCCGTGCAACACGCCCTTACGACGGGCGGCCTGCCTGCAGTGGCAATAACAATTGCATGCCGGTATGTCCTATAGGTTCAATGTACAGCGGCGACAGGCATGCCCAACATGCCGAAGACGCAGGTGCGCATTTGATGACGGATTCGACGGCGTGGAAACTTGAAAAAGGAGGGGATGGCAAAATTGTCGCCGTCCACGTTCGGACTTCCAAAGGTGTAGATTCGCGGTTAACGGCAAAATATTTCATCGTTGCTGCTCACGGGCTCGAAACACCCAAACTGCTGCTGATATCCGGCGTGGCGAACAATTCTGACCAGGTTGGGCGCAATTTAATGGATCATACCGGAATGGGGTTGCAGTTCCTTGCTAAGGAACCATTATGGCCGGGACGCGGAGCCGTACAACAAGGGGGGATTTTTAATAATCGTGATGGTGATTTTCGCAAACAACGGGCAGCGATCAAGCACTCTATTTCCAATAACGTTCCTAATATCACCATCGCCGAGCGCCTGATCGGCCACGGCGTAATAGGCGAGGAGCTGGATAAACAGATCCGCTATCAGGCCGCACGCTGGGTTGATATCTCTACCGTCTTCGAAATACTCCCTCACGCAACGAATACCGTACGCCCCAGTACCACCCGCAAAGATGCCTTGGGCATTCCGATGCTTACCGTGCATTACGCCGTGGATGATTACGTAAAAGCGGCGAAATCCGTGGTTGATGCCGATTATAAAAAATTCGTCAGCCTGATGGAGGGGAAAGTTGTGGAAGATGATACCGGCTGGCAGAACCGAGACCATCTGATGGGTACGGTGATTATGGGGGATAATCCCAAAGATTCAGTGGTAAACCATGAGTGTCGCTGCTGGGATCACAGCAATCTTTTCCTTGCGACCACAGGGGTGATCCCCGCTTCGGGCGTCGTGAATCCAACATTGACGGGCGTAGCATTAAGTATTCGCGCGGCTGAAATCATCGATCGTGAGATATGAAAATGAAAACACGCCCTAAACTACTTACCTTAAGTCTCCTGCTGTGCGGTCTGAGCTGTACTCTTGCTCATGCGGCAACGGTGTCTGACTCAACAACGGCGTTGATCGAACGCGGTAAATACATTGCCATTGCCGCTGACTGTAATGCCTGTCACCGTCCGGCCAATGACAACGGACTGCCTTTTGCAGGTGGTGTCGCCATTGTTTCGCCGATGGGAAACATTATCGCGGGCAATATCACACCATCAAAAGAGTTCGGGATCGGCAATTATACGGAGCAACAGTTTGCTGACGCAGTAAGACGCGGTGTTCTTCCCGATGGGGCAAATCTCTATCCCGCCATGCCCTATACCTCCTATCACAGTATGACGGATGCGGATGTTCACGCGCTTTATATCTACCTGATGCAGAGCGTTAAACCCGCCGACTTCGCACCTGCCGCTCAAACCGATCTGAGTTTCCCCTTTAACGTCCGCCAAATCATGTGGGGCTGGAATCTTTTATATCGCAGCAGCGCTCGCTTTGAAAATCAGGCAGATCTTTCTGGGCAACTTAACCGTGGTAAATATCTGGTTGAGGTGCTGGCCCACTGCAGCACTTGCCATACGCCAAGAAATGTAATGATGGCGGAGAAGGGCAGCCTGGATCTTTCAGGAAGCCCCCTCGGTGGATGGTATGCTCCCAATATCACTCCAGATGAAAGCGGTATCGCCGACTGGAGCCAAACGGATATCGTCACGTATTTAAAAACCGGTCATTTGGCAGACAAAGCCCAAGCGGCGGGCCCCATGGCGGAAGCTGTTGAGAACAGTTTCCGCTTCATGACGGATGATGATCTCAATGCAATGGCCGCGTGGATAAAACAGGTGCCTGCCGTGCATACCAAAACACGCACGCTCGCTGCTCAGCCACATCCTGTCGCTGATGATATTGATAGCATTATCACCGGGCAGAATGCTCAGGGAGTGCTGGCAGACAGTTCAACCACCAACGGAGCGGAATTATATGAAAACGCCTGCGCCAGTTGTCACGGGCATAACGGTCAGGGAACCCGGGATAATTTTTACCCTTCACTTACACAGAATCGGGCGGTGTCAGCACCCGGTGCAGAGAACCTGGTGATGAGCATCACCGAAGGTATTCATCGTAAAAGCAGTGACAGCGATGTCAGTATGCCCGCGTTTAATCAGCAACTTAATAACGCGCAAATTGCATCGGTCAGTAACTATGTCCGTCACCATTTTGCCGGCATGAATGAAGACATTACCCCCGCAGAGGTTCAAAACTTACGTAATGGCGGAAGCACTCCCTTTATTATGCGTTATCTGCACGAACTGATGGCATTAGGAGCATTGATAGCTATTGCGTTTCTATTTGGAATGTGGAAGTGGTGGAAATCTTAACAGAATAAACCTGGCAAATAAGCACAATCTGACTCACTGGCATACATTGTTTATGAAAGGGCGGTGAGTTATTTTCCTCAAGATTATTAGAAAAATCTCAAGCATCTAATTATCGCCAGTCATTTATTGAACATAAGTTATCATCACGCTGATTAACAAGGCATAAAATACATCATTTAACATAATCATGATTATGCGCATCTATAGAATAACCCACAAAAAGACAAGAAACCTTAGGCGATCTGGTTAATTAATTATTTTACTCAAACAATTAATTAGTGGTGCATTAATAAGTCCAAAAATAGACTTTTAGCTAAATGTGAGAGCAGTAACAGGCAATGATCTATAAAATATCGTAAGGCTTGGTTTCTTCCAGACAGAATAGACCTTTTTTACCAGGGACATGCTTTTAAATTATAACTATATCAATGGAGTTGATATGAAAACCAATATATCAATCAGACCCCGATTTAAAAAACGTTACTTAGCGAGTTTCATTGGATCTGTGTTATTAACGGCTTCCCCGGTTATCTATGCTTCAGACCCGGTCATTGCTGATGCTGCCCATGGATCCAAAATGGGGCTTCAGGGTGGAGTCTACACAGCCAGCGGCGTCACGCTGCCCGACGCCGTTCTGACCGCATCAGGTACAGGATATGAAATTCAGGGTAGCGGTATGGATATCGCGCTTGACCCCACTATTACCAATAAAATCGGAACGCTGGTTTACGCCAATTCGGGTGCCACTATTTCTCTGGATAATGCCACCATTACTCAGGGAACAATCACGGCAAATGGAACGGGTACCACCTTGATTTTGGCCGATTCAAAACTGAACATGAATTATTCCTCTGTTAACAGTATTGAGTTACAGAATGGCGCCAATGGCAGCCTGAGTGATCTGGCTATCAAAGGCAGCATGAATTATTCATTACTGGCTTTCGACGGCTCTCACGCTGACATTGACAAACTCGATGCTGACGGTGGAATTAGCATCATGAGCGGATCCTCAGCCTCGCTGAAAAACAGCAACATCAATGCCGCGTCTTTTTTAGGAATGGGTTTAGCGCTCTCCGGTTCGTCGAACGCTGATATCGAAAATTCCACTCTGTTCGGTACCCTCGGCGGTCTGGATGTCAGAGACAGCACGATGTCCTTTAATAACAGTACTGTTTCTTCCGGGAGCGGCGCTGACGTTAATCTTATAAACAGTCATTTTACGGCCAGCGGCTCTACCCTTACTGCAGGAATGGGATGGGCTATTCAGGCGACAAAGGGCAGCTCGCTGGTCCTGACTGACCACTCGCAGGTAATGGGCAGCATTCAGGTTGATTCAAGTAACGTAGACCTGACTGATGTTGTTATCCGGGCTAATAATCCGGCGATGTACCATGGCGAAGGCATTTATGCGACGTATTGTCAGACAGGCTGCGGCGTCTTCAATCTGGAGCGGGTTGATATTGATACTGTCGTCGCCAATGGTCACGGCCTTTCCCTGTCAATGGGAGGCCAGGCCCAGATTTCGGATTCAAGTATTGTCACCCACGGAACGCAGGCTGCGGGTGTCTCGGTGATAGGTAATACGATCAATAATTACGTATCTACCCTGAATATCAGTAACAGCAAGATTGAAACTCAGGGGGCTGCGGCCCAGGGTATCGCGTTGCGTACTTACAGTGACCAGCAGCAAGTTATGGGGACATTAAATAACGTATCCCTGGTCACTAAAGGCAGTAATGCCGCAGCTTTATCACTCCTGGAGGGTGCCGCGCTCACAGGCACGAACGTAAATGCGCAGACGCAAGGCAGCAACAGCGCCGTACTAAATTTAAATACCGGGACTACCGCCAAGCACAATAGCGTCAATCTGGATGGCGGTACGCTCAATAGCCAAAACGGCATTGCCATGACTGCTGGCGGTTATAGTGATATTAATCTTAAAAACCTGGCCGTCTCAGGTAAAAATGGGCTATTGCGGGCAGACAGCAGCGCCATTCTGAATACTACTTTTGAT
The DNA here is from genome assembly GCA_946478305.1 of uncultured Enterobacterales bacterium. GTDB lineage: Bacteria > Pseudomonadota > Gammaproteobacteria > Enterobacterales > Enterobacteriaceae > Ewingella. Next base: position 736 of record CAMLBO010000160.1, on the reverse strand, counting down.
AATACCATTGCCACCGGCGACACAACGGCAGCAGCGGGCAGTACGGTGGCTATGAAGCTGATCAATTCATCGCTCTTGACCGGAACCGTTAGCAACGCATCTGTTATGGTTGATCATAGTACCTGGAATATCACCGGCGACTCTTCGGTCAATGGCTTGCAAAATAACGGCAGCATTAATTTTATTAACATGACCGGAACCGGGCGTACCCTGACTGTTAATGGTGATTACATTGCCAACAACGGCAACCTGACACTCAATACTGTGTTAGGTGATGACAGTTCAGAGACCGACAAACTGGTCGTGACCGGCAATACGCTTGGCCATACTGATTTGCTGGTCAATAATTCCGGTGGTCTGGGGAGTGAAACCGTTAATGGGATTGATATCATCCAGGTTGGCGGCCAGTCAGAGGGAACATTTACGCTGAAAGGACGCGTGGGTTACGGTGGCTACGAGTATTTCTTACACAAAGGAGATGTCGCTGGCAGCGGTGGCGATTGGTATCTGCGCTCAGTTTACACGCCTACACCTCCCACTCCCCCTACACCGCCGACGCCTCCTACACCTCCGACGCCGCCGGATCCAACCCCAGCGCCTGACCCGACACCGGACCCAGATCCAACCCCAACGCCAGACCCAACTCCAACGCCGGATCCGACGCCAAGCCCAACTCCGGTGAGTCAGGCCGTGATCGAACCTGAAGTCGGTGCCTACATTGGTAATCAGGCTATCG
>CAMLBO010000159.1 GCA_946478305.1 uncultured Enterobacterales bacterium | reverse complement strand
GTCGTCGGCAGCGTCAGATGTGTATAAGAGACAGATCCACACCCACGCTGCTCCATGCAATCGCTGCAGGATCCCGCTCGGAGAACACACGGATCGCTTTGCCGTCGACCAGCAGCTGGTTATCGCCCGCTTCAACGCTGGCTTGCAATGTACCGGAAAGAGAGTCGTACTTCAGAAGGTGGGCGAGCGTTTTACTGTCGGTAAGATCGTTGATGGCCACAACCTTAAAATCATTGCGACCCAGCGCTGCACGCAACACGTTACGACCAATTCTGCCGAATCCATTAATGCCTACTTTAACCATGATGTACTCCTTAGTTATCTGCCTGACTTAAAAATAGACGGGCAGCCAACTGGCGTAAATGACAATAAAGAATCAATTTACGCCAGGGAGCGTGCGTAGAAGCGTTCGCGGTATTCGGTCGGGGTGAGCTGAAGATTTCGTTCGAATACCCGGCGCAGATTCAGGCTGGTGCCAAACCCGGTCGCTGCGGCGATCTGTTCGATTTTTTCCGCGCCCTGTTCCAGCCGCTGTCTGGCGGCATCGAGGCGGATCTCCTCTACATATTTGGCCGGGCTGGTCCCGGTTTCACGGGTAAACACGCGGGTAAAGTTGCGCGGGCTCATGGCGAGGCGTTCTGCCAGTTTTTCGACACAGAGATCTGAAGCCAAATTATCGAGGATCCAGCTCTGGAGATCGCGTAACGGGCCGGGCGATGAAGCCTGGTTAAGCAGAAAACGGCTGAACTGGGACTGCCCGCCAGGGCGGCGCAGAAACATCACCAGATCCTGCGCGACGTCGCGGGCGAGGGTGAAGCCGTAATCATCTTCCACCAGCGCCAGCGTGAGATCAAAACCGGAGCTCACGCCCGCCGAGGTCCAGATAGCACCATCCTGAACATAAATCGGTCCTTTCTCGACGTTCACTTCAGGGAAGCAGCTCTGAAGGCTATCCAACATCCGCCAGTGTGTGGTGGCTCGCTTGCCGTCAAGCAGGCCGGTCCGAGCCAGCAACCAGGCACCTCCGCAGATAGAGACTATGCGTCGTGCATGAGGTGCCGCGCGGCGAACCCATTCAACGACTGCATCGCCTTCGACTTCGGAGGTGCCCCGTCCGGTGATCATGATGGTGTCACGGGCCACCTCAGGGCCAACATCCTGGAGGCGGTGATCCGCCAGCAAATTTAAGCCCGATAGCCCGTGCACGACACGGTGCGGCTGCGTGGTGGCCACACTCACCTGATAAAGCGGCTGACCGAAACTCTCCATCCTCAAGCGGTTTGCCTGCATCAGGATATCGGCAATACCGGCCGCTTCAAATAACATGCCCCCGTCAGGGACGATAATAAGAAATGTATGCATGTCCTTAAAAATACGTAATGGACAAAATAAGTCAAGAATGGAAACAAACAAGGAAGGTTTAATCAGGTGACCGTCGGCGATGATAACGATATTATCCTGCAGCTGACAATTTACGTTGGGCCTTCTTTCAACGACGCCAGCACTCGAATAACGGATATCAGCCCAGGTGCTTAATGATTTCTCTGCTCAAACATCCTTTACGTTCCGCCATGTTACTGATGCTTCTGGTTCTGGCGGGTTGTTCAAGTAAGCACCACTATAAAAAATATGACGCCCATGCTTACGATGACACGATCGCAGAGGCGGCTAAGCACTATAAAGTCGACCCTAAACTGATCAGCGCGATCATTCAGGTTGAATCTAGCTTTAATCCCGAAGCAGTAAGCGCCTCCAACGCCATTGGTCTGATGCAACTTAAAGCGTCAACCAGCGGTTGCGATGCCTATCGCTATAAAGGCAAACGCGGCTGTCCGGATGATGATGATTTGCTGGATCCGGACACTAACATTGATTTAGGCGCGGCGTATCTCAGCGCATTGCAGTACCAGCAACTCTATTGGATTAACAATCCGGTGACCCGCCGCTATGCTACCGAGGCCGCCTACGCCAACGGTGCTGGGGCGCTATTGCGTACATTTTCCGCCAATCGCCAGACGGCGATCGGTATGATTAATCAACTCTCACCAGACGCCTTTAACTGGCACGTGCGTCAGCATCATCCGGCAGCCCAGGCACCGCGATATATGGCGAAGGTTGAAAAGGCATATAGCGGGTTATGAACCCAGCAGCTGGGCGAGGCGCAGCCGGAAGCCATTAGCGCTGCGCTTTGTCGTGCCGCGGTCTGACATTGATATCCGTAATTTGTGACTCTTCGCTCAGGGAAACAACCAGTCGTACCGCATCGGCAACCGAATCAGGATGACTGTACTCCAGCGGGTCGATCGGGGTGTAGTCGCCTTCCCGTTCGCGGCTTTGCCGGTTCATCGGCGTATCCGTTGGGCCTGGTGAAACCGTAGCAACGCGGACGCCGCTGCGGCTCTCTTCTCCCCGTAATGCATGAGCGAGCGCATTCAGTGCAAACTTAGTGGCGGAATAAACCGTATGGCCCGGTAACGCCAGCGTACCTGACCCGGAGTTAATAAACACAATTTGTCCCCGTTGCTCGCGCAGAGCAGGCAGTGACAGACGCGTCAACTCAGCCGGGGCAAACACATTAATTGAGAATTGCTTTTGCCACAATGCAGGGCTGGCCTGATCTACCCGCGTGCGTTCGGATACAGCCGCAGAATGAACCAGAACATGGATGTGGGGAAGGGTATTGATAAATCGTTGCTGCGCTTCAAAATCGAGTAAATCAATCTCAACCGGTTCGACGTTTTGCAGCAAACGCAGAGTGAGCAGACTCTCCTTATTACGACCCAGCGCATAGACTTGATGATCGCGCGCTAAATTATGCACGATGGCTAAACCAATACCGCTGGTGCCGCCCGTGACAATAGCCACTGGTAATGCGGATGATGAACTCATGTCTGATCCCCCCAATAGATGTCTTTCGACCCTATCACGGGATTTTCAGGCAAACGAGTAACATAAATTTCTAAGCTTATTTACATGGCGGGAGAGGTGGCATGCGTTGCCGGTAAACGCTGTAAACCGCTGAAGCGTATTACTTTGGGCCTGACAGGATTCAGACCCAAAGACAGTCATTAAAATCCATCAGATCACTGGAAAAAGATATCGCCAGACTCTGCTTTGAGGATTTTGCCATCCACATCGGTGATCAGCGCGTAGCTGCCGCCGATGTAGGTCCAGTGGCTACCAGCGTCGGGCGCAGGCAGATTGCGTTTTTGCCACTCATCAATCTCGTAGGGTTTAGTCCGATAGAGATCCGGCACCACGCTGCCCAGCGTATACAGCTTGGAGGCATCGTAGAATGATTTGATTTCATGAGAGTTTGTTGCCGCAAACGCGGTGCCCACCAATGGCAACGTTGAAACCAATGCCAGAGCCGAAAGCACAACCAATTTAAAATGACGCATAATATTTCCCGTTTAAAACGATTAACCTGTTACATGTTTCGACGCTAAGTCGCCGGGTTGGCGCATCAGCAGCGTGGAAAAGCCTGTACTGTTACTGTAGGACAGAATAATAACGAGAAATCACGGTGACGCAGGGACGGTTTATTGTGTCGAAATGCAAACATGTTGTTAAAAACGCCAAGAGGGCCTATCTAATCTACCGATTTTCACGGTTTTTCTTCAATAAGATTGAAACTGGCAGCGCGAAAAGCACTATGGCCATACTCCATAGATAGACTCGCCAATGCGGCCTGCGGGGGCGATCAGCCCCAGTAAAGGGCTGGCAAGACCCATTGCCAGGTCCGGGAAAGCCGAAGAGGTTGCCATCGCCATTCCCTTATTATCGGTACCCACACGGCGGACCGCTTCGTCACCAAAAGCCCGATAAACCATAGCCCAGCCGGCGCCTGTTAATGCCGCTCCTGCTGCTTCGAACGCTTAAAAGAGAACTTCGGCGCCAGCGAAGTCGTTCTTTCTGGACCGGAATACCAGGAGCTTGAAGCCGCACTCAACAGGATAGTCATCCACGCTAATCGTACTGATGAAGATATTGGTAAGTTATATCAGTAACCGGAGCCCCTTGTTCAAATTCCTGTTAGCCCCCGAGAACACATGGCTGTTGAAGGGGCGAACTTTCGCCAAATTCTTGATGACGTCAGACTGGGAATGCCTTAAACGCCCTACAAACAACCCATAAATCCATCAGTCAGATTGCCCGAGACAATGGATATCTTTGCCCGTCACGTTTTACTTCGCGCTTTCAAAAACGTTTTCAAATAACGTCAAGGGCAGTACGTCAGGCGGTACAGATCATCAATATCATTACTGACGAATGAGGGAATATTGAGTGCAAACTTCTGCGTCTCGAGGTGTTTTTGTAACGATCTAATTTTTTAATCCATTTACATGGTGTGGTTATAGGGTGACATTCTGTTTACCTTTTTAACCGGACGTTAACTATGTTATCGAGAAGGACCTTTCTCATCTCAGGCACTGCGCTGGCGGGTTTTGCCGCAGTCAAACCCGCCCTTTCCTGGATGATGAACCCCGCAGGGCAGAGCGACAGCGTAATTTTCTTTAAGCTCTCTTTACTGCTGACCAACAGAACCCCTCTTAGTCAACTCATCGCTCAGCGCGCTCTTCATTGTCTTACCGCCGAAGACGCCTCTTTCCCTCAAAAAATGCAGCAACTTTGTACACAGCTGGATGCTGCCAATATCTCCATTGCTGATGATCTCATCGGGCACCCCCTTAATACCGGCGCCAACGGCGACACAGTGAAAACGATCCTTTCGGCCTGGTATCTGGGTTACACCGGTAAACCCGTCCCACTGCGTGCGTTAGATAACACCCGTTTTGTCAGCTATACCCATGCACTTGCCTTTACCCCCACACTCGACGCCACAGTCATCCCTAGCTATTCTCGCGGAAAAACTAACTACTGGATAGAACCGCCTGCAACCCTAAAAAACGATTAAAACCGTTGAAAATGAGAGAGATATCATGAGTAAACAATATGATGCCGACGTTATTGTTATCGGTTCAGGTGTGCTTGGCAGTAATGCGGCAACGGTCCTGGCGAAAAAGGGGAAAGCCGTGATTATTCTCGAAGCCGGAGAAAAAATACCGCGCTGGAAAATTGTCGAAAACTTCAGAAACTCCTCCCGAAAAAGCAACTATAACTCTCCTTATCCGAACGCCCCCTGGGCGCATCACTCCTATGACGAGCAATATATCGAAAATGTCGGCTCTTTTGATTTCCGCCCCGGCATGTTGAAAATCGTAGGAGGGACTACCTGGCACTGGGCTTCTGCCTGTTGGCGCTATTTGCCCAATGATATGAAGCTCAGATCCTTATACGGCGTGGGGCGTGACTGGCCCATCGAATACAGCGTTTTGGAGCCTTTCTACCATAAGGCAGAAGTCGCTTTAGGGGTTTGCGGCAGCGATACCGATGACCAAAGCGGGCAGGGCGGAAGTGCTTTTCCAGGGCTCCGTTTGGGAAACGGAAAATATTGTACGTTAAGGTTGTTTTTTAACCACT
>CAMLBO010000158.1 GCA_946478305.1 uncultured Enterobacterales bacterium | reverse complement strand
CACGTAAGGAGTCGTCGGCAGCGTCAGATGTGTATAAGAGACAGTCCGACAATGAAATATCATAACTCGCTGTTTATAAAGACTTGACGTTATAAGTTGACAGTGACTAATCCACCCCAACTAATAGGAAATAACTGTGTTCAAAAATATCATGATCTCTTGCGTGCTCATTGCCGCCTCAACCTCCGCTTTTGCTGCCTCTCAGGCAACAAACCCATGCCAGGGAAAGAATGCAGGCGATAAAGTGTCTGTAACCACAAAAAATGGCAAAACGGCAACGATTGTCTGTAAAGGCGTCTCCGGCAACGCAAAATAACGCTTACGCGTAGCGTACATCGCGCCAAGCCCTTTGCACGTTGCGAGGGGTTTTATTGCTTATGTACCTGGCTCCAACGGTGTAATGAATCTCACTGCAGCCAATGCAAATAATTCACCTGCCACCGGTGTCGACAGCCCAGACCCGGCAGATACTCAGGTCGCCTCCACTGTTAACGTAAACTAAAGCGTAAAATTTTTAGCGCGGCTAAGTTAGCGATCCGTTGTGAGATAACGCATGAAAATAATCATTATGGAAAACGACAGATTCTCCGCACAAGGGCTGAAATCCCTGCTTGAAACTTGGGGAGTGAGCCAGAAAAACATCACCGTAGTGGCATCCATACAGGCGTTAAATAATATGTTGTCATGTACGACATTCGATCGCGTCATAACCCCGATTCAGAGTTGCGAAGATAATATCGGTGACTGGCTGGGGCTGCTCGCTAACGCCCCTGACTATTTCATGCAGGGGAAGATTGTCACGTGGGAGCCCGCCGATAGCCTGAAGCTCAAATTTCTATCGAACAAGACTTACTTTTCACCTAATAATATCGATAAGCATGGGAAAATTGATGACATTTCCCACCAGCTTTCCCTTTTCCTGACACCTAAAAACACGCCTCTGAGAGATGAACGTGCCTCTGAAAAACTCACGCTGATAGAAATGAAAACCTTATCTCAGTTGTGCTCTGGAAAGACTCCTGAGCGTATTTCTGCATCAGCAAATATCTCGGTAAAAACCGTTAGTGGGCATAAACGACGGGCCATGCGCAAATTTGGGATAAAAAGTTTGGCCGAGCTGCTCTCTTATGAAAAATTCTATAACGAGGTAGCATCAATTCCCCGATAAAAAAGGATCTTCGCTTGCAGTTGCAGAATATCCATTTATCCCCCAACACCATAGTGAATACTGGGGAGAATGGGGGGTATTTTCCCTGGGAATACCATCGATACCGTGTAATTACCCGGCTCAGCCTCGGCGATAAACAGAGGCGTTCCCTTCGCCAATCTGATGAGCGGTATATTGAAGCCCTCTATTTTCTGAAAGGGAGTGCTCAACATCCGCCCGCAGTAGCTCAAGAGAATACTTTAGTTTTGCCATAAAAAACTGCACCTTACTTTGCTGGGTGTCCAACTTTTGGGGTGCAATCTGGAAGTACTGGGGCTTAGCGGTAACATGTCAGCATTTAATAGATTATTCAGAGCATGGGAATAGCTGGCGGGCTTCATGCTGTATAGCCTGGTAGCTTCGTTCGTAGTTGAAAGCATCCAAAATACTCACCCACCCTTTTTCAGTGGCCACTTGACGAAACGATCTGTTAGAACCCCATCGACGCCTGAGTTTTCGAATCAACCGCCTACGAAGAGGAGATAAAACCATATTTGATACCCTATTTTCTAAACCAAAGCAAAGAGGAGTACCGGGCTTTCCCGGCTGTCACTTCACATCGAAAGGCACACTCAGAATCCTTGGGAAGGGACCGATAGTGCGTATCAGTTCCAAATGTGCCTATCTGTTGTGGTTGCCTGGAATGATTAGCGAAACTCGAACCGCAACACTTGTTGGAGAGGTTCATGTAATAGCCATTATGCGGTGAAAGTAATGACGAAATGCAGGACGTCGGGTGCCTCCCGATGAGTTGGAAAAGCTATAACCCAACCCGCTGTCGTTTAGTGGACACATTATAATGAGTACCCTAGCTTAGCCCCTCCGCATAGGGGGATACGCCCTGTCTTAAAAAATAATACGGACTACTGAACACGAGCCAATAAGCAACTGAGTACAAGTCAGTTACTCTATCGAATTGGGGAGAGTCCTAAAAACAAGGTTTCTTTGAGCAAGAATAATGCGCAGTTTAGGAATACATCAGCCCTATCCCGCATAATATTATCTGAGTGTTCATGACTCGCTGGAGGTTATTATTGACCCTGTATACAAATAATTTCAAGAGTCCTTTAAAAGACTATTATTCATATTGACCCATTAACCCTGCCATCAATAAAGTTGTAAATCTGTTGAATTAACGTCATTTTTAAAAACCTAACATGACCTTCTCTTTATTTTTGTTGATGTGCTGATATGCTAATGTTACGTAGTAATCTTTTGATTAGCGCATGAAATAAAAATCCCGCAACACGAATGACATTTGTAAGAAAAACTGACTGCCGCATACACCAGCACAGCATCCCTTTTTCTGCAGCGGTAAAATATGTTTGGTTTGTGCCAAACGGCGCCAACTGGGCTGGCTGGCCTTAATGAGGACCGTTATTATCCTGCTCAGGAATGTTAGCCACTTTCTCAAGCTCAAGCTTTACCGCCTTAAGAGTCCTTTGCCGGATCCAGCCACTTCCCACCCTGATCGCCAGCCAGTATAAGGCCATCTTAACCTGAGTGGCTCTGTCAGAACAAAGTATGAAGGTTTCTGTGCAGAGCTCATATTTATCGGTGGCGAACGGGCGTACCCGATATCGCAACAACAGTTTTGCACTGCCAGGGCTAAGCGCTGCGCAATATGCACTCCTGTCCGCAACCTCTTCAAGACCAAAATCCGTTCGCCAGAATTGTCCTCTTAAGCCATAGCAAAGCTCAGTGGTTGAGCTTTCCAACAAAGTAAAACTGTGCATCCCGAATGGATCCATCGTTCTTTGAGATTTATGGCGTCGTAATTTTTGAGGCAGTTGCCGCACCGACATCAGGGTTTTAATTAGGGTGTCCTGCTGGATATCATAATTAGCAACAGCAGGTAATATCTTGTCGGGATAGAGAGTACTGATTACCGTACGATGCTGCTCATAGAACTGAAACTGCGGCAGATATAGAGGTCTATTTTTCCATTCAACCAGCGCTCGCTTACTAACAAACCCGAGTGCCAACATTTTTGCTCCCTTCACGATTAACGGTACTTCCACAACCATTTTCCGCTCGCCAAACGCCAGTAGAAAAAGGCACCGCGGATGATCCAGTCCAGGCACATGCCAAGCCAGATCCCCACCACGCCAAAGCCCAGCACCACGCCCAGAAGATAGCCCGCGACGATGCGTCCGCCCCACATACTCAGCAGTGATACCCACATAGTGAACTTAGCGTCGCGCGCCCCTTTTAGCCCGGCAGGTAGCACCCATGACGCCGCCCAGAAAGGCATAAATGCGGCGTTGAGCCACACCAGCACTTTTACTACGTGAATAACGTCATCCTCTTTGGTGTAGAACGAGGCAAGAACACCCGCCAACGGCACTGACAGCAGCGACAGCGCACAAAGCCCAATGGTCGAAAGCCAGAAGATATGCTTGAGCTGATGCTCAGCCTGCGCCATTTGCCCTTTGCCTAAACGTGTACCGACAATGATGGTAGAGGAGGAACCCAGCGCATTGCCCGGCAGGTTGATAAGGGACACGATAGACGCCGCGATAAAATTCCCGGCAATCACGTCAGTTCCCATCCCGGCGACAAACACCTGGGTCAACAACTTGCCACCGTTAAACAGCACCGATTCAATACTGGCGGGTACGCCGATGCTCAGTACTTCCATCAGAATACCGGTATTGAGCGGTTTAAAATAACTCTTCAACGGAATACGTAACGCGGGGTTAAAACCAATCATCAGCACATAAATCACTACCGCCGCACCGATATAGCGCGCAATCGTCAACCCAAGTCCCGCACCGGTAAAACCAAGACCGTGCCAACCAAAACAGCCATAAATCAGCACGCTGCTGATCATAATATTAAGGATATTCATGCCGCCGTTGATCAACATTGGGATTTTAGTGTTACCCGCCCCGCGCAATGCACCGCAGCCGATCAACGCAATCGCCGCGGCCGGGTAGCTCCAGGCGGTAATAGTGAGATAGTTAAGGGCTAAGGCTTTGACCTGCGGTTCGGCGCTGCCGGCAATCAGATCGACAATGTGGGTTCCGGCGAATTCAATGCCAAGCGCCAGCAGGAAGGCAAAGCCGGTCATCAGTACCAGCGACTGGCGGGCTGCGGCGCGCGCCCGTTTGCGGTTAAGTTTGCCGAGGCTGAAGGCCACCACCACGGTGGTACCAAGATCAATCGCTGCGAAGAACGCGATGATCACCATGTTGAAACTGTCGGCCAGACCGACCCCCGCCATCGCCTCCTTGCCCAGCCAGCTGACCAGAAACGTACTCAGAACGCCCATCAGCAATACGCATAAATTCTCAAAAAATATCGGTATTGCCAGGGGAGTAATTTCGCGCCAGAACAGCACACGGTTGGAACGCCGTTTGTGATACCACTTAGTGCGATCCAATGCGTGCTGCACAGTGACTCTGATGTTTTGCAAGATAGTTCCAGCTATGAGGAGGGATGGAGGCTTGAACTAAGAATGGTAAAAACATCCCTGTTTTGCAAAGTCTTTTCTCGCAAAGAACAGGGAAATTCAGGGGAAAAAACGGGGCGGCCCGACTTCAGACCACATCCGTCCTGACATTATGACTGTGCGGTCTGCACATTCTGATACAAATCCCAACGGTTGCCGTAGAGATCTTCAAACACCACCACGGTGCCATACTCCTCTTCGCGCGGCGCTTCGCAGAAATGCACGCCTTTGTCTTTCATTGCATGGTAATCCCGCCAGAAATCATCGGTGTGCAGGAACAGGAATACCCGTCCGCCACACTGATCGCCAATAAAGGTTTCCTGCGCGGCGGTCGATGCCCGCGCCAGCAACAGATGGCATTCACTTTCAGGTGTGGGCGCAACCACTACCCACCGCTTGCCCTCCTGCGGCGTGTCTTCCATCAGCGTGAAGCCAAGCTGTTCGGTGTAGTAACTGATGGCCCGGTCGTAATCATCGACAACGATGGCGATATAACCCATTCCGCGTTTCTGAATTCTCACTGTCTTCTCCCTGATTAACGCTGTGATTCGCGTCTCCATACTACAACGCTTTCAACGATTTTCCCTTGATCCATTTACCCGCCAGCGCCGCCAGGGTGGCACACAGCAGATAGTAGATCAGGCCGATAAACAGGAAAATTTCCGCCGGATAGATCTGCACGCGGTTGTTGACCTGTCCGGCCACTGTGGTCAGCTCCGGCACATTGACGATAAACGCCAGCGAGGTGTCTTTGAGCAGGGCAATCAGCAGCCCCAGATACGAGGGCAGCAGGTTCGGCCATGCCTGAGGCAACAGCAACAGGCGCAGCACCTGCCACTGGCTGAAGCCCGACGCCAGCCCCGCCTCGCTCTGCCCCATGGGCAACGACTCCAGTCCGGACAGCGTTGAGT
>CAMLBO010000157.1 GCA_946478305.1 uncultured Enterobacterales bacterium | reverse complement strand
CGTCGTAAAAAACGCCTCTCGATTGCACTGGTGGTGCTGGTCGGACTGGGGCTGAGTATCTCGCTGGTGATGTACGCGCTGCGCTCGAACATCGACTTGTTTTACACGCCCAGTGAGATCTTGCAGGGCAAAGGGGAAAATCACGAAATGCCTTTTGTCGGCCAGCGCTTGCGTATTGGCGGCATGGTGATGCCCGGCTCAGTGAAGCGCGACCCGAAAAGCCTGCAGGTCAGTTTCAAAATTTATGATGCCCGTGGGGCCATTGCGGTCACCTACAACGGAATCCTGCCGGATCTGTTCCGTGAGGGGCAGGGTGTAGTCGCGCAGGGCGTTATGCAGGCCAACAACGTGGTCGATGCTAAACAGGTTCTGGCCAAGCACGATGAAAAATACGTTCCGCCGGAAGTGGAAGATGCCATGAAAGATAATCATAAAGGGCCGGCGGCGAATTATGTCGGCAATACCAAAGGAAGTGACCCATCATGATGCCGGAACTGGGCACCTTTTCACTCTGTCTGGCCCTAGGTCTGTCAATACTGCTGAGTATTTATCCGCAGTGGGGCGCCGCGCGGCAGGATAACCGTATGATGGCGATGGCCCGTCCGCTCTCTTACGGTATGTTTGCCACCATTACGCTGGCCTTCATTATTCTGGTTCATGCCTTTGTCGTGAACGATTTTACCGTGGCCTATGTCGCTAATAACTCCAATACTCGTTTGCCGGTCTATTACCGTATGGCGGCGACCTGGGGGGCGCACGAAGGTTCGCTGCTGTTATGGGTACTGCTGCTAAGCTGCTGGACGCTGGCCGTTGCGCTTTTCAGCCGACGTATGCCGCAGGATGCCGTAGCCCGCGTGCTGGCCGTGATGGGGATGATCACCGCCGGATTCCTGGTCTTTATTCTGCTCACCTCCAACCCGTTTATCCGCACCCTGCCGGGTTTTCCGGTGGACGGCAGTGACCTGAATCCGGTATTGCAGGATATCGGCCTGATATTCCATCCGCCACTGCTCTATATGGGGTACGTCGGCTTCTCAGTGGCTTTTGCTTTTGCGATTGCTTCGCTGATGGCCGGAAGGCTCGACACCGCCTGGGCACGCTGGTCGCGTCCGTGGACCCAGGCCGCCTGGGTGTTCCTGACCATCGGTATTGTGCTGGGTTCAGCCTGGGCTTATTACGAACTGGGCTGGGGCGGCTGGTGGTTCTGGGATCCGGTAGAGAACGCCTCCTTTATGCCATGGCTGGCCGGTACGGCGTTGATCCACTCGCTGGCGGTGACCGAAAAACGCGGCACGTTCAAAGCCTGGACCGTATTGCTGGCGATCACCTGTTTCTCACTCTGCCTGCTCGGGACGTTCCTGGTACGTTCAGGCGTGCTGGTGTCGGTGCACTCATTCGCCTCGGACCCCGCGCGCGGTATGTTTATCCTCGCCTATCTGGTGATTGTCATCGGCGGATCGCTGCTGCTGTACGCCATCAAAGGTAATTCGGTGCGTGCGCCGAGCCGCCATGAGCTGCATTCGCGCGAAAGCTATCTGCTCGGCAACAACGTGTTGCTGATTGCCGCCATGCTGGTGGTGCTGCTGGGTACGCTGCTGCCGCTGATCCACAAGCAGCTCGGCATGGGCAGCATCTCCATCGGCGAACCCTTCTTTAATACCCTGTTTACCTGGCTGATGGCGCCGCTGGCGCTGCTGCTGGGTATCGGCCCGCTGGTGCGCTGGCGTCGTGATGAACCCAGTAAGCTTTGGCGGCGTTTAGGTGTCGCGCTGGTGGTGACGCTGCTGCTGTCTATTCTGCTTCCATGGCTATTGCAGGACAAAATTGTCGGCATGACCGTGGTCGGCCTGCTGATGTCCGTGTGGGTGATTATATTGACGCTGATGGAACTGCACGAACGCGCCACGCATCGCCACACCTTCTGGCGGGGGCTGACGCATCTGTCGCGCAGCCACTGGGGCATGGTGCTCGGCCATCTTGGTGTTGCTGTGACGGTTATCGGTATCGCCTTCAGCCAAAATTACAGCGTCGAACGCGATGTGCGTATGAAAGCCGGTGACAGCGTAGATATCCACGATTACCACTTTGTCTTCCGTGATATGCGCGACATTCAGGGCTCGAACTATTCCGGTGGTGAAGCCAATATCGACGTGACGCGTAACGGTAAACCCGTCACTACGCTGCATGCTGAAAAACGCTATTACAGCGTGGCGCATACCATGATGACCGAAGCGGCCATCGACGGAAATCTGGCGCGCGATCTCTATGCGGCATTGGGGGAAGAGATGGACGACGGCTCCTGGGCGGTGCGTTTGTACTACAAACCTTTCGTTCGCTGGATCTGGCTGGGGGGCATCTTTATGGCCGTCGGCGGTATCTTCTGTATTCTCGATCCACGCTACCGTATGAGTAAAAAACTTAAGCGTCAGGGCAAGATGGAGACCGAAGAATAATGAACCGCAAACTCCTCTTCATTCCATTAATTCTCTTTCTGGCACTGGCAGCCGCTTTTCTGGTCCAGCTGACCCGTAATGCCAATGGTGATGATCCGACGCTGCTCGAATCGGCGCTGATCGGTAAACCAGTGCCGGTGTTCAAGCTGGAATCGCTGTCACAGCCGGGCAAAACGTATGACCAGTCGGTGCTGCACGATGGCAAGCCCATCCTGCTCAACGTCTGGGCGACCTGGTGTCCGACCTGCCGTGCCGAGCATGAATATCTCAATACACTGGCTGCCAAAGGCATCCGCGTAGTCGGCCTTAATTACAAAGATGACCGGCAGAAAGCGGTGAACTGGCTCAATACGCTGGGTAATCCTTATGCGCTGAGCCTGTATGACGGCGACGGCATGCTGGGGCTGGATCTGGGCGTATACGGTGCGCCGGAAACTTTCCTCATCGACGGGCAGGGCATCATCCGCTACCGCCATGCCGGTGATATGAATGATAAAGTGTGGGAAAAAGAAGTCCTGCCGCTGTACAAGAAATATGGTGGTGAGTCATGAAATTATTTCCGTCCCTGACCGCGCTGCTGCTAGGGCTATGCCTGAGTTTTGGTGCGTTCGCGGCTATCGATACCTATCAGTTCAAGTCAGAGGCTCAGGAGCAGCAATATCGGCAAATCACCGAACAACTGCGCTGCCCAAAATGCCAGAACACCAGCATTGCGGCATCGGATTCGATCATTGCTGCTGATATGCGTACCAAGGTCTATCAGCTGTTAAATGAAGGTCAGAGCCGTGAGCAAATCGTACAATATATGGTGGCGCGTTACGGTAATTTCGTGACTTATGAACCGCCGGTTACACCTTCAACGATTATCTTATGGCTTGGGCCTCTGCTGTTTGTGTTGATTGGCGCCACTGTGATCGTGATGCGTTCACGGCGTCAGGGCGGGACGGTCAGCGCAAAAAAACCGGGGAGCGCCGTGGCACAGGCGTCGCCTTCAGAATTCTCAATAAAAGAACAACAGCGCCTGGCGCAGTTACTGACTGACGTAACCAGGAAAGACAGCGACGGGAAAGCATCATGAGTATTTTTTGGCTGATCATTGTGGTGATGTTGATTATTGCCGTGGCCCTGTTTGTGGTCCCTGTGATGCGTGGAGATCGGGCCGAGCACACCTCGCGCGATGCGCTCAACAAAGCATTTTATCAGCATCGACTTAGCGAGTTGGAGCAGGACGAGGAGCAGGGCGTAGTGGGTGAACGTCCGCAGCATATCCGCGAACTGCAGGAGAACTTGCTGAGTGATATTCCTGAACAACAGCAGAATGCCGGGCAGCCTATTGGGCGCTGGACGCTGGTACCCGGCGCGTTGTTGCTGGTACTGGTGTCGCTGGGTTTCTATTTATATACCGGTGGTCTCGGGCAGGTCAGTGCCTGGCATCAGGTGATGAAGCGGATGCCGGATCTGCGTCATCGCGTAGCTGATGAAAATGCGCAACCACTGACCATGATGGACGTGCAGGATTTAGGTCTGGGATTACGAACCGATCTGCAACGTGACCCAGCGAATGCCAAAGACTGGATGATGTTAGGCCGGGTAGGGATGGCGCTGAATAATGCCAGTACTGCAACTCAGGCGTTCGCCCATGCCTATCAACTTTCTCCGAATGATATGGATATTAAGCTTGGTTATGCCGAAGTGTTGACCCGATCGGCGGATCCGCAAGATAACATTAGCGGCGGCAAACTATTACGCAGTATGCTGGGGCAGAATCAGGGAAATTTACGCGTGCTCAGCCTGTTAGCCTACAATGAATTTGAGCAGGGGCATTATCCACAGGCGATAGGCGCATGGCAGTTGATGCTGAAAATTTTGCCTGCCGGTGACAAGCGTGTCGATATGGTGCGAGCCAGTATTGAGCAGGCTAAAGCGAAATCGGGGCAGGACAACGTTAAGTTAGCCATCAATGTTGCTCTCTCGGCGGAGGCGGCGAAAAACTTGCCTCAGCAAGGCACGGTATTTATCTCGGTTACCGACGGCAGCAGCCCGGTGCCGGTGGCTGTAAAAAAATTGCCGCTGAGCCGTTTCCCGCTGGCAATAACCATGGATGACAGCAGTGCCATGATGCCTGAAAGATTGCTTTCTTCACTGCATCAGTTAAAAGTACGCGTTCGAATTTCACAAAACGGTTTGGCCACGCCATCTAAAGGCGACTGGTACGGTGACAGTCCGCTGACTGATTTTTCCGGCAATGGACAGGTCAGCATTGAGATCAATCAGCAGGTTCCCTGAAAGCGGGACCGAAGAAAAATAGGGAGATAACCATGAACTTACGCCTGACTGGGCTGGCGTTTGCGACCGCATTATTGGTGGGGTGTGCCGGAACGTCCTCGGATAGCGAGCCGCAGGGGCGTTCCGATCCGCTCGAAGGTTTTAACCGCACGATGTTCGATTTCAACTACAACATTATGGACCCGTATGTGCTGCGTCCGGTTGCTGTAGCCTGGAAGAACTATGTGCCAATGCCTGCACGTAACGGGATGACCAACTTCTTCGATAACCTCGATGAACCGGCAAGTATGGTCAACGCCTTCGCACAGGGTGATCCGTACCGGGCAATGATCCACTTTAACCGTTTCTTCCTGAATACCTTGTTGGGGATGGGTGGCCTGATAGACGTGGCCTCCATGGCGAACCCAAAATTGGCCAAAGAAGAGAAGCGTGGTTTTGGCACAACGCTTGCGCATTATGGCGTGGGTTATGGTCCCTATGTTCAGCTTCCGGCTTACGGCAGTTTTACACTGCGTGATGAAGGGGGTGACACGGTGGATTACCTCTATCCGATGCTCAGTTACCTGACCTTCTGGATGTCGGCTGGTAAATTTGTGCTGGAAGGCGTGGAAACCCGTGCTGAACTGCTCGATTCCGATCAAATCCTGCGCAACTCTTCTGACCCTTACCTGATGGTGCGTGAAGCTTACTTCCAGCGTCACGATTTCCTGGCAAGCGGTGGTAAGTTGACGCCACAAAATAACCCGAACGCTTCGGCAATTCAGGGCGATCTGGACAGCATCGATTCCGCGAATTAATCGGCAGACGATGTTTTATATCGTTAATAAAAAAGCGCCTCGCGGCTAATGCTGGTCACTTAAGGTGACCAGCATTGTTTTTCAAAGGATATTTCGAC
>CAMLBO010000156.1 GCA_946478305.1 uncultured Enterobacterales bacterium | reverse complement strand
CACGTAAGGAGTCGTCGGCAGCGTCAGATGTGTATAAGAGACAGCATCATGTTTTCCACCGCTTCGGGGGAACGTCCGGCGATGTGTGGTGTAATGACCAGATTGGTCAGCGGCAACATTTCAGCGGGAACCGCGGGTTCACCCTCAACCACATCGAGCGCGGCACCGGCAATCTGTTTGTGTTGCAGGCTGTGAATCAACTCAGCGCTGTCAACCACGCTTCCCCTGGCAATATTAATGAGGAATCCCTGTTCCCCGAGCGCCTGCAACACGCTGGCATCCACCAGTTTAGCCGTACCCTTGCCGCCCGGCGTGGCTACGATGAGATAATCAGCCCATTGCGCGAGCCCGACAATCGTATCGAAATAACGCCACGGACTATCAGGCATTGGTTTACGGTTATGATAGCCAACGTCCATCTTAAAACCGCCCGCGCAGCGTAAGGCTATTTGCTCGCCGATATTGCCAAGGCCAAGAATGCCTGCCTTCTTACCGGACATGCCAGGTACATTCAGGCGGGAGTTCGCCCACTCGCCGCGGCGCACGGCGGCGTCCATCTGCGGGATGTGACGGGTTATAGCCAGCATCAGGGCCAGCGCGTGATCGGCCACGGCAGAATTATTCGTGCCAGGACCGTGCGTGACGGTGATCCCCCGTTGTGCTGCTGCCTGGAGGTCAATTTGTTCAAAACCGACGCCCTGCGCGCAGATGATCTCCAAATTGGGGAGTTTATCCATCTCTTGGGCGTTGAGTCCGATGCTGCCGATAGTCAGCACTGCGCGGATCTGTCCGGCTAATGCCGGGTCAATAGCGGCGCGGCTGGCCGCCGTGGTGGCGTAATGCAAAGTGAATCCGGCTGCTTCGTAGCGTGCCGGATAGCCTGCATTGAGTTCGACGTGGCATAACAGTGCAATGGTCATGAAGGATCCTGGCTTCCTAAAGGTAAACGGCAGAACGGCAAAATGATTTTATAACGCAACCCGCCGCTTTTCGGGGAAAAGAAACGTAACGAAATGGCAGGCATAACGGTGTTCAGCGGCAAAAATGAACTAACCCGACTACACTCCTTGAGGCGTTTGTGCAGACATAATCCCGGCCACAGACGCTCTTTGCTCAATCATCATTCAGGATAAATACTGATTCCCCAGGTTCAGGAGTGACGACAAGAATGGCAAAAAATCCACCCAAAAAAGCCCGTAAGCCCACCACATCCCTTCCCGAGTCCCAGCAACGTGTCCTGAATCATGCTCAGGTTGATATCGCCGTGGATGAAGCGGGGGTACGGATTATTCACCCCTATAGCGATGGTGAAATCGTGAAAGGTTTTGACTCCGGCCATCAGACCCGTGTTCGTGAGGGATTGCCGGTGCCGCTTGGCGCAACCTGGGACGGTCTCGGCGTCAATTTTGCGCTGTTCTCGGCCAATGCAACCAAAGTTGAACTTTGCCTGTTTAATGATGAAGGCGAGCAATACGACGTTATTGAACTACCGGAATATACCGATGAGGTTTGGCATGGTTATTTGCCGGACGCCCGCCCCGGCCTGCTTTATGCCTACCGGGTTCACGGCCCTTATGCGCCGCACGATGGCCATCGCTTTAACCCGGCGAAACTTTTGCTCGATCCTTACGCCAAACAGATCGTTGGTGAGTTGAAATGGGACGATGCGCTGTTTGCCTACGATCTGCAGAGCGATAAGAAAGACCTGCACATAGATAACCGTGACAGCGCCAGGTTTTTACCCAAATGCCGGGTGATTGACCCTGCATTCTCCTGGGCACGTTCGCGTAAAAATCACATTCCCTGGGAAGAGACGTTGATTTATGAAACGCATGTTCGTGGCTACACCATGCGTCATCCGGCGGTACCGGAACACATGCGAGGGACCTTTTCCGGGTTGAGCACGCCACACATTGTCGATTACATCAAATCGCTTGGCATAACCTCTATCGAGCTGATGCCAATTCACGCCTTTACTGACGATCGCCATCTACAGGAGAAAGGGCTGCACAATTTCTGGGGATACAACACCCTGAGCTTTTTCGCTCCCCATCCGCAGTATATGGCGACTCACACAGTCAATGAATTCAAACAGATGATTGCCACGCTGCACGCTGCCGGGATCGAAGTGATCCTGGACGTAGTGTACAACCACACGGCGGAAGGTAATGAACTCGGCCCAACGCTCTCGTTTAAGGGCATCGACAACGCCAGTTATTACCGGCTGATGCCGGATAATAAACGTTATTACATCAATGATACCGGCACCGGCAATACGCTCAATCTCAGCCATCCACGGGTACTGCAAATGGTCACCGATTCGCTGCGCTACTGGGCCACTGAAATGCAGGTCGACGGGTTCCGCTTTGATTTGGCGACCATTCTTGGGCGTGAAAGCTATGGCTTTGACGAAGGCTGCGGTTTCCTCGATACCTGCCGGCAAGACCCGGTGCTCAGCCAATGCAAGCTGATTGCTGAACCCTGGGATTGTGGTCCCGGGGGTTATCAGGTCGGTGGCTTCCCGCCGGGATGGACCGAATGGAATGACAGATTCCGCGATTCAGTGCGGAAATTCTGGCGTGGCGACGAAGGACAGCTAGCCCAGTTTGCTACCCGCCTCTCCGGCTCGGCCGATATTTTCAACCATCGGGGGCGTAAACCCTATGCCTCGGTTAACTTCATTACCGCGCATGACGGTTTTACCCTCAACGATCTTGTGTCGTATGAAAATAAACACAACGAAGCCAACGGCGAGGATGGCAACGATGGCAGTAACAACAATATTTCGGCCAATTACGGTGCTGAGGGGCTGACGGATGATCCTGCCATCAGTGAACTGCGTTTACGCCAGATGAGAAATATGCTGGCGACGCTACTGTTTTCGCAGGGCACGCCGATGCTGCTGGCAGGTGACGAATTTGCCCGTACCCAAAACGGCAATAACAACGCCTACTGCCAGGATACCGACATTGCCTGGGTGAACTGGAACATCGAGGATAAAGGTAAATCGATGATCCTGTTTACCTATCGGCTGATTGCGCTCAGAAAGCGATTTCCGATCCTGCACCGGGGGCGCTTCCTGACCGGAGCCGTGCATGAACAACTGAACGTGAAAGATGTCAGTTGGTTCCAGCCGCGCGGTGAAGAGATGAGTGAAGACGCCTGGGCCGATCCCCACGCCAAAAGTATTGCGATGTTGCTTGATGGCCGTGCGCAGCCTACGGGGTTGTTGCGTTACGGCTCACTCAGTACAGTATTGCTGCTGTTCAATGCGTCACATGAAGAAGTGGTGTTCAGTCTTCCCTCGGTGGCTCATGGTGAGAGCTGGCGGCATATTTTCGACACCTTTCAGCCCGATGATGTGAACGAACACAATTTCGATTTTGGCCGGGAGTATATCTGCCCGTCGCGCACCGTCGCCTTGTTCGAATTAATCAGTAGCTCGAAACGTTAAACTGCATGCTGCTTCAGGCATTGAGGATCTGAAGCAGAGTTTCATGCCCTTCCGCTAACCCTTTTTCACGACCAATGGCCTGACGACTCACACCTTCTGCACGGATCACATGGCAGTCTGTCACCCCCATTAGCGCCAGAATGGATACCAGATAGGGCTCCTGAAAATCATGCAATTTACCTTCAGGGGTGCTGTAAACGCCACCGCGCGTTGAGGCAATGTAAGCTGTTTTTCCGGACAGTAACCCTACCACACCCAAAGACGTGTAGCGGAAAGTGAGCCCCTTCTGGCAGACCTGATCCAGCCATGCTTTCAGGTTACTTGGGATTGAATGGTTGTACATCGGCGCGCCAATCACCAGAACATCGCAGCCGGTCAGTTCTTCAATCGACTGATAGATACCGTCAAGTTCGGCCTGCAATGCCGGGGTGATGTCTTCTTCCTGCGCATTGTGCAACAGGCTCATGGCGGCGGCGGACAAATGCGGCGGCGGCGTTGTCCCCAGATCGCGGTAAGTGACCACGGCCTCAGGATGGCGGGCGCAAAGCTCAGCAACAATCGTCGCCGAAAGCTCGCGGGAGACCGAACCGGTCATGAACGGGCTGGAATCGATATGTAAAATTTTCATTATGTGTCCTGTATTCATCTCTTTATTTCGAATAAATACAGGGTAATCGTCGTTGTAACGTTTTAAAATATCTACTATTACAACGCATCGTTGCAGATTTACAACGACATATCAGGACATCCGACATGCAAGACAATCTCAATGACATGGCGCTGTTTGCCGCTGTTGTTCACCATCAGGGTTTTACCGCCGCTGGCCGCGTGCTTGGGGTGTCCAAATCTGTTCTCAGCCGTCGGGTTGAAGCTCTGGAGGCTCGCCTCGGCGTACGTTTATTACAGCGGACCTCGAGACATTTCTCCGTCACCAGCGTCGGCGAGCGTTATGCTGCAGAGTGTCAGAAATTGCTGGAACAGGCGCAGTCCGCGCAGCGGGTTATCGATGATTTACAGCAATCTCCCCGTGGGTTGTTGCGGGTCTCGGCACCCGTGATGATGGCCGAAACCGTGATTGCTCCCCTGTTAACGACCTTTCTGACGCTTTACCCTGAGATCAAGCTCGAGCTGCTGGCAATCAACCGGTCAGTCGATTTGCTGGAAGAAAATTTCGACGTGATGATTCGTTCGCACAACGAACCGCTGGAGGACTCCGGGCTGCACCGCAAACCGCTCGGCGCCCTGCGCTATGTTCTGATTGCCAGTCCGGCATTTATTGCCACATTGCCTGCGCCGCCGTCGGTAGACCAACTCAGTGCACTGCCGACGCTGGTACGCAAAACGCCGTGGGCAGGAGAGCAATGGGAGCTGGCACATCCGAGTGAAGGCAGCCGCAAGATATCGCTGACCCCGCGGATGGTGAGTAATAATTTGCTGGTATTGTGCCAGGCCGCGACCGATGGGCTCGGTATTGCACTGTTACCGGAAATCGCCTGCGCTCAGGGGATCGCGGCCGGGAAACTACAACATCTGCTGCCTGAGTGGCATACGCCGCCGTCGTCTATTTCGGCATTGTATGCCAGTCATAAAGGGCAATCTCCGGCGTTACGGGTGTTTCTGGAATTTCTCAGTGAAACGCTCAATAACGACCGGTAACGTCCCTATTCCGGCTTTTTCAAATAGGCTTTAAATTGCGGTGTCATATGGACTTCGAAACCATGGTCTTTTTTGGTGATCAGATAGACCGCCAGGTGCTCTTTCTCAGCCAGGGCCATGGCTTTTTGGGTACCCAGTACCATCAGGCCCGTATCCCAGCCGTCGGCTTCCAACGCGGTGGGGGCAATGACGGTGGCAGAGACCAGTTTGTGAGTAATAGGATGGCCGGTTGACGGGTCGATAATATGTGACAGGCGTTTACCATCGAGTTCGTAATAGTTGCGGTAACTGCCCGATGTACTGATCCCCATACCCTGCAAATCAACAATGGCCTGCACGGCTGTCTCTTTGTCGGTTGGTTTCTGAATGGCAACCTGCCATGGGTTGCCTTTGGCGTTATACCCCCGTGAGACTACCGCCCCCCCGACCGATACCAGATAATTACTGATGCCGTTGCCTTCAATCAGGCGCGCCAGGTGGTCCGTGGCATACCCTTCGCCGACCGTCGAGAGATCCACATACATATTCGGCACGTCTTTTTGCAGATATTGGCCATCC
>CAMLBO010000155.1 GCA_946478305.1 uncultured Enterobacterales bacterium | reverse complement strand
TCTCGTGGGCTCGGAGATGTGTATAAGAGACAGCGATAGCGGCAATGGAGATTGGCAGGGTGGCTTTAAAGGCAAAATCCACCAGCGACATATTGGAAGCCTGCGCGGCCAGTACGACGTCTCCGGACGTTGGAGAGAGGATAATCGCCGCCGGAGAGGCGCAAATCGCTGCCGCCGCGCCACGGCTGATGCCGACATTGACCATAATCGGGAACAGGGTTGCCATCAACAGCACGCCAAGACCGGTGGCTGAAGAGACGGCCAGTGACATCAGGCAGGCCAGAATGTACGCCGCAACCATCAGGATATACGGGGAATTAATCATCGATAGCGGACGGGAAGCGAGTCTGACCACCACATCGTTAGCGCCGATATGGGTCATGTAGGCCGCAAAACCGCACAGCATCATGATCATCATGCCGAGGTCGCCACCGCGGCTCATCAGCAGGATTTTTACGTATTCAACAATATCTGTCGCATTCCAGCCGGTGGATTTTGCTCCTTCCGGCAATACGCTGTGTCCCAGTAGAGCGCTGATAATCAGCAGTAACAGACCGCCGACCATCAACACGCCGGTCGGCGAATAACCTTTAATGATGTAGCGGCCAACAGCCACCGTCACCACCAATCCAATCAGTAAATCCCACATAAATTTGCACCCCAGAAATTGTAAATAAATACAAAGGCGGGCACTTTGCACAATCTTAGCGGGTAGCGTCAATGACGATTATCAATGAATTGTCAGTGAGATATTGTCTGAAGAAATAATTGTGAGGCCAAAGACTCTTTTCGAAAAAAGGGGATCTGACGCCTGCTCAGTTAAATGTTATATCAAAGCAGATCCTTGTCCGCGGACCAGTCCGTATAAAGATGCAGTCTTTTAATCAGCAGATTGAGCGGCTGAGCATTCGGTTTGTACTTGTGCTTCACCGACGCCGCGTCGTAATCCGGTAATTCCCCCAGTTTCGGTAGCTGGAAGGTCGGCGTTTTCAGGCATAAGGCAATAAGCGGCATCGGGCAAGGATGTTGTACCTGCTTCTGGCTATTGCGATACCACACGCGGGCAATAGGCTGAACCTTCACCGGGCGTTTAATCTTTAGCACGGCATGTTCGGGAATGCGTTTAACGTCATTAATTTCCCGCGTGACGTTATCTATCCATTGTTCGCGGCTGAAGGGGGCGACAGAACGTCCGGCGTTCAGGCTTTTATCCAACTGGGCCAGAACTTCATCCCGGCTGACATTCTTTATGATGTGTTTGTTGGCCCAGCCGAAGCGAACAGAGTCCGGGTCATTGAGGAAGGAGACGGTCCGGT
The DNA here is from genome assembly GCA_946478305.1 of uncultured Enterobacterales bacterium. Lineage (GTDB taxonomy): Bacteria > Pseudomonadota > Gammaproteobacteria > Enterobacterales > Enterobacteriaceae > Ewingella. Next base: position 4,375 of record CAMLBO010000155.1, on the reverse strand, counting down.
AGGCATTCAGCGTGATCAATCCGCGCAGATGCGTGTGCACAAACTCAAAGCGCTGCTCACGCGCCAGGCCGGATTCGACTGTCACAATATGTTCGAGCTCAGCCTTCAGTTTATTGACTTCGGCTATCAATAGCAGGGCCGCCTGATGTTCTGCGGCATCGACCGCGTAACACAATACGCCGGGCAGGCGTACCGCGGCTTTACTGCTGATATTCTCGCCCTGATGATGAATAAACATATTCTGGAAATGCTGCAACGCCAGCTGATGGGCGGCTTCACCCACGTGCGGCGTGACCTGAATACGTTCGGCAGGATTGTGTTCTTCGCCTTTGGCAATCTCCGGCAGGCTGAATACCCGGGCCTGCAATAAATCGAGCTGCTTTAATAAACGGCTGAGATCGCCCAACGCCAGTTCAAGCTCATTGAAACACCCGTTCATTCGGGCAATCAGGTCATAATCAGCCATACACTCTCCATTTAGTTACAACATACAATATAGTGCAAAACAATAAAATGTGCACACCTCAATAGCATGAATAACCGTAAATTCCGTGGCGAAATGTCTGGCAGAAGGAAAAGGGCGCGAACGCCCTGACAGGAGAGTAATAGACCGCTGCGGTTTTCAGACCATAACCGCACGGGCTTCCGCAAGGCGCATTAAGCGGTAACCTACAATAATCGCCACAATCAGCATCAGACTGATAAACGCGGTGATGCCGTACCAGCCAAAACTGTTCCAGAAATAGCCACCCAGCGTCCCGGCCACGCTGGAACCGGCGTAGTAGGAGAATAAATAGAGAGATGAGGCCTGGCCTTTCGCCCGGCGGGCGCGGCGACCAATCCAGCCGCTGGCTACCGAATGTGCCGCAAAGAAACCGCCGGTTACTAAGACCATGCCAATGAAAATCGCCCATACCGGTGAAAATGCGGTGATCAGGATCCCGACCAGCATCAGCGCAGTCGAACCAATCAGCACCGGGCCGCGACCATAGATACCGGTGAGTGCGCCAGCTTTTGGCGAACTGTAGGTGCCCATCAGATAAACCACTGAAATCACGCCGACGACCGCCTGGCTGAGATGATAGGGCGAACTGAGCAGACGGTAGCCGATGTAATTAAACATCGTAACGAAGCTGCCCATCAGCAGAAAACCTTCAGCAAACAGCATCGGTAAACCGCTGTCCCGCCAGTGTAGCGTAAAGTTAATCAGCATTTTTCGTGGTTTCAACGAACTGGCGCGAAAGTGTTTTGATGGAGGCAAAATACGCCAGAACATAATGGCGGATGCCAGCGCAAACAACCCAACCACCGCCACGGCAATGCGCCAGGAGAAGAAATCGGTAAGTACACCGCTGACCAGCCTTCCGCTCATGCCGCCAATCGAGTTACCGCTGATATATAGCCCCATCGAAAAGGCCACCACGCTCGGGTGGATCTCTTCGCTCAAATAGGTCATGGCCACCGCAGCCACGCCACTCAGTGACAGCCCGATCAAGGCTCGCATCAGTAAAATCGCGTTCCAGCTCTGCATAAAGGCACAAATCAGCGTGCAGGCTGCGGCCAGCATGAGGGCTACGACCATGACTGATTTGCGCCCGACGGCGTCAGAAACCGGCCCGGTAAAGAGTAAACCTATTGCCATGAGCCCGGTGGATAAAGACAGCGACAGGCTGCTGGTCGCCGGGGATACACCAAAGTCGTGTGAGAGCACGGGTAAAATAGGTTGCACACAGTAGAGCAGGGCAAAGGTGGCCAGCCCGGCGGAAAACAGCGCCAGCGTGACCCGAATAAACTGTGGCGTACCACGTTTAATAAACGGCGTCTTTGAAAGCGGGGTAAACAACCCTGAGGGCGCAATATCATCGTCGTTGACGGAATTACCCTGATTGACGGAAAGAGGGCTGGAACCTGATGCGGCAGACTTATGCCCGGTGGTATTCACGGAAGATCCTTAGCGGAGGCATTTCATACAACTTATTTTTAAAATGTATGAAAATTTTATCAGCGCGACTTATTTTGTCTAATATATTAATCTGTGTGAAATAATACATTAAAGATATCAATTGCCGACATGAGCCCTATCGAACTGCGTCATTTGCGTTATTTTATCGCCGTTGCTGACGAGCTGCACTTTGGTCGGGCAGCGGAAAAGCTACACATTTCGCAACCGCCGCTCAGCCAGCAAATTCAGGCACTGGAAGCGAATATCGGGGCTCAGCTGTTTAACCGCAATAACCGTAATGTCAGCCTGACTCAGGCCGGTGAAGGTTTCCTTAAAGAGGCACGGCAAATCATAAGCCGTGTGAATGATGCCTCTCAGCAGGCGGCAAAAATCCACCGTGGCGAGGCGGGAAATCTCACACTGGGTCTGACTTCCTCAGCCCCTTTTCTGCGCCGCGTACAGCGAACTATTCAGCGTTTTCACCTGTTATATCCTGACGTCAATATCCGTATTGAAGAGATGAACAGCACCCAGCAGATTGAGCCTCTCCTTGAGGGGCGCATTGATCTGGGGGTAATGCGTAACCGCCAACTGCCTGATACCTTGCATCATCAGCTCCTGCTTTCGGAACCCTTGGTAGCCGTGGTTCACGAAGACAATCCTTTGGTCAATTTGCCGGAGGGCGAACTGACTTTTCGTCATCTGGCCGATCAGCCGTTTGTATTTTTCTCCAAAGACGCGGGGACTTCACTGTATGACGATATCCGCACTTTATTGAGTTCGCAGGGGATCACCCCCTTTATTACTCAGGAGGTGGGGGAGCCGCTGACGATTATCGGGCTGGTCTCGGCCGGGCTCGGCGTCTCGATTTTACCGGCTTCCTACCTGCGAATTCAGGTCGACGGCGTTCGCTATTTACGCTTTGGAAAACAAGAGGGGACTACTCAGGTTTGGATGGTGAATCACCGTCACCGCCCGGTTACCGCTGCAGCTAACGCTTTTATGAAGTTAATGATGCAGGACGAACAGCCCTGAGAACGCTGTTTTTCCAGCCAATTCTGAGCAGGTTTCTGGCCAATATGTGCACCAAATCACATAACGAATCAAATAGTTGACGACATATGGCAAAAACCTCAACATACCTATTAATCTTTATTTTGAAGCGCGAAAAATAACGGAGTTTCTTCTGTGAACCCTGATGGGCAACCCGGACATATTGATCAAATCAAGCAAACCAATGTCGGTGTCGTGTACCGGCTTATTGATCAGTTTGGGCCCGTTTCGCGCATTGAGCTTTCCAAAAAAGCCCAGTTGGCTCCCGCCAGTATCACCAAAATTGTCCGTGAATTGCTTCAGGCACATCTGGTTCAGGAAACTGAATTTCAGGAGCCGGGCAGCCGCGGTCGCCCGGCCATCGGGTTGGTGCTGGATACGCACGCCTGGCATTACCTGTCGGCGCGTATCAGCCTGGGCTCAATGACTCTCGGTTTGCGCGATCTCAGCAGTAAATTGGTAGTGGAAGATGTTCTGCCACTTCCTGCTGAGGCTGACCGCCCTTTGCTGGAACGGATTATCGGCGAGATCGACCAGTTTTTTATCCGTTACCAGGGCAAGCTTGAACGTCTGACTGCGATTGCCATCACTTTGCCGGGCATGATTAACGCCCGTGAAGGTGTGGTGCATCGTATGCCATTTTACGATGATGTTAACGAAATGCCGCTGGGCAGTGCACTTGAAACCCACACCGGATTGCCCGTGTTTGTGCAGCATGATATCGGTGCCTGGACTATGGCGGAAGCGCTGTACGGCGCCTCGCGCGGCTGTAAGAACGTCATTCAGGTGGTAATTGACCACAATGTGGGTGCGGGAGTGATCACCGGTGGGCGTGTCCTGCATGGCGGCAGCAGCAGCGTGGTGGAAATCGGCCATACTCAGGTTGATCCTTACGGAAAGCGCTGTTATTGCGGTAACCACGGCTGTCTGGAAACGGTGGCCAGCACAGACAATATCCTTGATCTGGTTCGTCAACGTCTATTGACGGCGGTCAGTTCAAGTTTGCAGGGCATCCCGCTGACGATTGAAGCCGTATGCGATGCTGCTAATCGTGGCGATCAGCTGGCGCGTGATGTGATCGTCAGCGTTGGCCACAGCGTAGGGCGTATACTGGCCATTATGGTCAACTTATTTAATCCGGAAAAAGTTTTAATCGGTTCTCCGCTTAATTTCTCCAAAGAGATCCTGCATCCGGCAATCATGTCCTGCATCCAGCAACAGTCTCTGCCTGCTTACAGTGAAAATATCAAACTTGAGTCAACTGAATTCTATAACAAAGGGACCATGCCGGGTGCTGCATTAGTAAAAGATGCCCTTTATAATGGCTCATTGTTAATTAAGTTATTGCAGGGTTAATTATCTGTCTCTTATACACATCTC
>CAMLBO010000154.1 GCA_946478305.1 uncultured Enterobacterales bacterium | reverse complement strand
GATGTGTATAAGAGACAGGAGTGCGCCATAGCGTGCGGCCAACTGACTTCCATGCAGAGAAGAAAGTTGTTCGGCGTGGAGTTTAACCGGTAAACCGAGGCGGACGGCGGCCTGAAAGACTCGTTCGACCTGCTCCGGGGAAAATGCCAGGTGCTCGCAAAAGGCGTCCACTGCATCGGCAAGATTTTCAGCGGCCACCTGTGGCAGTAAAACGTCGCAGAGATGAGAAATATAGTCATCCGCCCGGTCTTTAAATTCCGGTGGCAGGGCATGGGCGGCGAGGCAAGTGGCTTTTACCCTGACTGGCAAGTTTTGCGCCAGTTCGCGGATCACCCGCAGCATTTTCAGCTCGCTTTCATCGCTCAATCCGTAACCTGATTTGATTTCGACACAGGTCACCCCTTCTGCCAGAAGGGGCATCAGCCTGAAACGCGCCTGCTCAAACAGCTGTTGATGCGAGGCCTGCCGCGTGGCGTTGACGGTCGACAGGATCCCGCCCCCCTGAGCGGCTATCTCGGCATAACTAACGCCATTCAGGCGCTGCTCGAACTCGGCACTGCGATCGCCGCCGAAGACCAGATGGGTGTGGCAGTCGACGAAGCCTGGTGTAACCATCCCGCAGCCAAAATCATGCCGAATCTGAGTAACAAACTCCGGGCTATCCGTCGCGGTGCCAAGCCAGAGGATCACACCGTCTTTTACGGCCAACACACCGTGTTCAATGAGGTTGTAGCGACCATCCTGCATGGTTACCAGCGATGCGCCGGTCCACAGACTGTCGCAAGCTATCGTGCCGGAAGCAGCGGTATTAGGGGGATTCAGTGACGCCATGCAAAACTCCTGACTGTTTTTGTCTTGTATAGACAACCACAGTCAAGCTAACGCATTCGCCAAAAAGCGGCAAGGGATGAGCGGTGCGTATTTTTCGTATTTCGAGGTGCATTCCAGATTTGAGAGGCAGTATTAGACGGCGAGGCTGTGGATAAATACAGTGTTTCAGCAAGGAGAAAGCAGGCTGTGAGGCAGCCTGCTCAGGGCAATCAACCGTGGCTGGTGAAGCGGCCAAATAGCTGGTAGCGGGAGCCGGGATAAACCAGGCGGGCAGCAGTGACTACGCGGTTACCGCTCCAGGTACGGCGATGAATCAGGAGGCAGGGCTCATGTTCTTTCAACTGCAACAACTGGCGTTGGGTATCGCTGGCACTGATCGCTTCAACGCGGTGCTCACCGGCGGTCAGCGGCGCAATTTTCATCAGATAGGTGTACGGCGTGGCGCTGTTCATCACCTGTTGCAGATAATCGGGCGCCGCATCCGGGTTCACAAAGCGATCTTCGATTTGTACCGGCACGTCATTTTCAAAATGCACAATCTGCGAATAGAACAACTTATCGCCGGATTTTATACCCAGTTGCAGCGCCTGTTCGGCATCGGCAGAGCGCGCTTCGCAGGCGAGTATCTGGCTGCTGTGGCGATGGCCACGGCGGGCAATTTCATCGGCGATATTATGCACCTCAAGCATCGGCGTATAGGCTTTGGCTTCAGCAACGAACGTACCGACGCCCTGCATACGGATCAAAAAACCCTCGGTGGTCAGCTCGCGCAGCGCACGGTTGATGGTCATGCGGCTGACACCCAGTTCATTAACCAGCTCACTTTCCGACGGTACGCGTTGATGCGGCTGCCAGACACCCGCGCGGATTTGCCCGATGATCGCCTGTTTCACCCGCTGGTAGATCGGCGCTGGCACATCACTCATCGCGGCGGCCAGTTCCGATAACGTTTGTTGGGTAACGCCCTGTTGGGAGGACGGCGTTGCTTCAGACATGGGACTACCTCATAGGGAAAGCCTGCGGGGCTTAAGTTCGTAAAGTGTAATCAATAATTCACTGTAAACGAAGGTCTTTGAAACGACCTCCGCGCGTGAGGTGAAACGTAATTATTAAAAAAATCGCCGGAGTAAGTTTACAGTTCATTCAGGCATATGTATATGTATAGACAAGTGACCTAAGCGTTTCACAATTGTTTCTCGATCTTCAACAGTTGTGGACTACCCTGTTAAATCGCACTCAGGACAGTCTTAATGCCTGCTTATTTTGCACCACGCGCCTTACTGCCACAGGGTTGGGCGCGCAATGTCCGGCTGTACGTTGATGCTACCGGCTTGCTTAGCTCGGTTACAGCAGATGCTCAGCCTGACGGTTGCCATCAGCTCAGTGGCCCGGTTGTTCCCGGGATGCCAAACCTGCATTCCCACGCCTTCCAGCGGGTAATGGCGGGGCTGGCCGAGGTGGCGGGCGATCCGCAGGACAGCTTCTGGACCTGGCGTGACTTGATGTATCGCATGGTTGCCCGGCTGACGCCGCCTCAAATTGGTGTTATTGCCCGTCAGTTGTATATCGAAATGCTCAAAGGCGGTTATACGCAGGTCGCGGAATTCCACTATTTGCATAACGATATCGACGGCAAACCCTATGCCGATATCGGTGAAATGACCGCGCATTTAAGTGAAGCGGCACAAAATGCCGGGATTGGTCTGACGCTGCTGCCGGTGCTTTACAGCTATGCGGGATTTGGCGCGCAACCTGCGCAGAGCGGGCAAAAACGCTTTATTCAGAATGCTCAACAATACCTTAAACAACATCAGGTGATTGCCGGGCAGCTTAAAGGCAAACTATTACAAAATCAGGGACTGTGCTTTCACTCCCTGCGCGCTGTTTCCCGCGAGCAGATGACCGACGTTCTGGCCGCCAGCGACGCCTCGCTGCCCGTGCATATTCATATTGCCGAGCAGCAAAAAGAGGTGAATGACTGTCTGGAGTGGAGCGGTCAGCGTCCAGTCACCTGGTTGTTTGATAACGTAGACGTCACTGACCGCTGGTGCCTGATTCATGCCACGCATCCGGATCGCTTTGAGCTGGCCAGTATTGCCTCCAGCGGCGCGGTGGTCGGCTTATGCCCTACCACTGAAGCGAATCTCGGCGACGGTATTTTCCCCGGCGTCGATTATCTGGCGCACAAAGGCCGCTGGGGAATAGGCTCCGATAGCCATGTTTCCCTCAATGTCGTCGAAGAGTTGCGCTGGCTGGAGTATGGCCAGCGTCTGCGGGATCAGCGCCGCAACCGGTTGACCAGCGCCAGCCAGGCCTCGGTGGGGGATTTACTCTACACCCAGGCGCTGGCAGGCGGTGCTCAGGCCTGCGGTGTGCCGATAGGACAACTGGCCACGGGCTACCGTGCCGACTGGCTGGTACTGGACGGTGATGATCCTTATCTGGCCGCTGCCAACGACGGCGAGCTGCTCAACCGCTGGCTGTTTGCGGGGAGTTCCGCACAGATCCGCGATGTGTTTGTGGGGGGCATCGCCAAAGTGATCAACGGCCAACACCCCCAGCAGCGCACAGCCAGTGCCGATTTTCTTGCCTTACTTCAACTGCTGGCCGAGGACCGCCCATGACCGGCTTGAATCGGTTTTCTTTTGACAGTCTGCCGGTTAGCGCCTGGCGTAACGGCGGGGGAGAAACCCGTGAAATCATCAGCTGGCCTGTGGGACAGGCGCAGTTCGACTGGCGCGCCAGCATTGCGACTATTGCTGCCGACGGACCCTTTTCTCGCTTCGAAGGGATCGACCGCTCTATTACCTTGCTGTCTGGTGCGGGAGTATTACTTTCCGATGAAGGTGAGGCTGAGCGCCGTTTAGACATACCTGCACACCCCTTTGCCTTTGCAGGAGAAACCCCCATTTATGCACGCCTGATTGAGGATGTGACGACAGATTTTAATATTATGACCTGTCGCGGACGGGCTTGGGCAAACGTAGTGGCGCAGCGCTCGGGATTTACCGCCAGCCGCCGGTGCGCGGGCCTGCTGTATGTTTTACGGGGGCAATGGCAGGCGGGAGAGGCCATTACGCTGTCCGCATCTGAAGGGGTGTTTTGGACACAAGAATCTGAAGAAGAGCCGTTGCCAGAGCTGCACGTTGAGCCACGAGCGGCAGAGTCATTATTGCTGTGGGTTGAAATCGTATCTCAGCCCCGTAAGACCGCGGCTAACTGAATCAGTAATACCGTTTCTTCATTTGAGTCATCAGCCACCCGTCAGAGAGCATTTCGCCGGGTATTATTCGCTTTTAACTTGTCTATACAGGATTAGATTATGTCGCTTTCATCTCATGACATTACCGTCTGCCGTCTGCATCCGGGTCAGGTTGATCTGACCATGCTACGCACTATTTACTCGGCCCAGAAACGTACTGACAAACAGCATCCCTGGACGGTTCGCGTCGAACTGGCCGAAGAGGCGCGGGCGGGTGTGCTGGCCTCGCAGGAAACGGTCACCCGTATCGTAGAATCCGGCAAAGTGGTGTACGGCATTAATACCGGTTTCGGCAAACTGGCCCAGACCCGGATCCCGGCGGAACGGCTGGCGGAATTGCAACGTAATCTGGTGTTGTCGCACAGTGTTGGCGTTGGCAAAGAGCTGGCCGATAACGTCGTTCGCCTGATCATGACCACCAAAATTTTAAGCCTGTCACGCGGCCATTCTGGTATCCGCATGGAAGTGATCGATGCCCTGATCACGTTGCTCAATGCGGGCGTGTTGCCTTGTATTCCTGAGAAAGGCTCTGTCGGTGCCTCCGGTGATTTAGCCCCGCTGGCGCACCTTTCCCTGATGTTGATTGGTGAAGGGGAAGTCACGGCGCAGGGTGTACGGATGTCAGCGATAGAAGGGCTGGCGAGCGTCGGACTGAAGCCTGTTGAACTGGGGCCCAAAGAGGGGCTGGCGCTGCTCAATGGTACACAAGTTTCAACTTCTCTGGCGCTGTCGGGTCTGTTCGAAGCTGAGCGGGTATTTTCCGCCGGACTGGTGGCAGGCGCGCTATCACTTGAAGCCATCAAAGGTTCGGTAAAACCGCTTGATGCACGTATTCATCAGGCCCGTGGCCAGTTGGGGCAGATCGCCGTTGCGGCGGCGGTCAGTGCATTACTGGAAGGGAGTGACGTTGTCACTTCGCATGCCGACTGCGGCCGTGTGCAGGACCCTTATTCTATCCGCTGTGTGCCGCAGGTGATGGGCGCATGCCTGGATAACCTGCAACATGCGGCCCGGGTACTGCAAATTGAAGCCAATGCGGCGTCCGATAACCCACTGGTGTTTGCTGAAAATGGCGACGTGATTTCGGGTGGGAATTTCCACGCAGAACCGGTGGCCTTTGCGGCCGATATTATCGCACTGGCCGTGGCGGAAATCGGGGCCATTTCTGAGCGCCGTCTGGCGCTGCTGCTCGATACCGGCTTGTCGGGCCTGCCGGCATTTCTGGTCAACGACGGCGGCGTTAACTCCGGCTTTATGATTGCCCAGGTGACGGCGGCCGCACTGGCGTCTGAGAACAAATCTCTCGCACATCCGGGCAGCGTAGACAGTCTACCGACCTCGGCCAATCAGGAGGATCACGTTTCAATGGCAACCTACGCCGCCCGCCGTCTGGGGGATATGTGTTTTAACACCGCCGTGGTAGTGGGTATTGAAGCCATGGCTGCCGCGCAGGGTATTGATTTTATCCGGCCACTGAAAAGCTCCGCGGTGCTGGAAAATGAGCTGCATCTTATCCGCGAAAAAGTGGCTTATCTTGAGCGCGACCGCCTGATGGCTCCTGACGTTGAAGCCATGCGCCTGTGGGCCAGCCGTGAGCAGTGGCCGCCGGTCATTGAAGCTTTGTTGCCGAGTTTTAACTGATGAATAAGGGACACACTATGAATACACCACAGAAAACCGCCGTTGCCCGCGTGGTTCGTGCCCCTCAC
>CAMLBO010000153.1 GCA_946478305.1 uncultured Enterobacterales bacterium | reverse complement strand
GATCATCACCGGCGCTTCTCTCTTCAACATATCGGGTTGTTGTGTTTTCAGCTGTTCCAGCGCCTGGGGCGTCATCGGTTTTGGTAAGACGGGCAGCGTAGCCGTCAGCTGTTCACCTGTCGGCGGATGAAACGCATGTCTCCCCGCCTGAATGCCGCTGCCAATCAGCACTGTGGCCACCACGCCTGCGACAAACCCTTTCCATTGAAGAGGGCGTTTGGCCGGTGGTGATGCGGCGATAACCACCTGCGGCTGCGAGGGTTCAGCGTGCCCGACATACACCCAGGGCTCGTGGTTATCGGTCGCCCATTCTTTCTCTGTTCTCTCCGGCTGTGCAGGCAGTACAACGGCGGGATCCGTCGTGGCGTGCATATTCTCCAGCCGGATGGCGGCGCTGTGCATCAGCGTACTCAGGGCGGCCAACTGGCTGGCATGTCTCAGCTCGAGGCGTTGCAGCACATCGCACAGCGCATTGATAAGTTTTTCCGCCTGATAGATTTGCGGCAAGTCGTGATATTCCAGCGTGATGCTGCGCAGCGCCTGCTGCAACCTCTGGCTCAATCCGGAGAGGATCTCCATACGCGCATGCACCGGCTGTGGCCACAGCCCGGCCCACTGCCGCGAGACCAGCGCTTCGATGATCGCCAGTCCTTCATTCAGCCCGGACAGGCCCGCTAGCTGCGTTCTTGCCTGTGTGTACCACGATGCTGTTTGCAGCTCGATGCCGTTTTGCTGGAACAGCCCGAGACACAGCTGTTCTACCTTTTTCCAGTTCACATCCGGGCGCGCCGGATGGGTTAATTTACTCAATTCTTCGCGCAAAGCGCCGTAGTCGGCAAGCGCACGCGGGTCGCCCCCGGTGCGCAACTGGCGGTCAATAGACATGATTGATTCCTTTCAAAGGTATCTGTTCAGACATCTTTGGTTAATTCAGAAGACGGGGGTATTAAAATACTCAGAATGACAAAGGGGCCGGTCAGGACAATAAACCTTCAACCATGTTGAAAAAGACCTCCTCATTGAACGGCTCTCCGGGCCGGGTGGACCAACCCGCTGGACGCCATGTCCAGTGATTGTGTTCTGCGCATCGCATGAACAATCGGCAAAGGTGCGTCGTGCTGCCTTCAGCGCAGAGTGTGGCTTCCACGCAGCCCGTCACGCCCTGACCATATAAAAATACGGGCGTGAATTTCACCATTCTGTTTTCATAACGAAGCTGGATACCGGAAATGCTGAACACCGTCCCGCCCAGCAAAAACTCCACCAATGACACGGTGGGGCTTGCGGTCTCGATGCCGGTGCCGGTGAGCCAGGTCTCCATGCTCTCCAGCAGCTGATTCATCTGCTGCTGGAACTCAGCGATGTCAGCCTGACCTCTATTTTCAAACGCGCCACGGCCTGGCTGCTTGTCCTGTAGCTTTTTTAAAAAACGCGCTTTTGCTGACATATTTCCTCTGTCATTGACGATGGCAGGTAACACTCAGAACCGGGTCTGACCATCAAGATAATGTTGCTGCTTCATGTGCCGGATCAGCACCCGACCTTCCGGCATAAACGCGGTGCCAAAACGCACCAGCCCGAACTCTTTCAGTTCGGCGTCAATACCGTATTCCAGATGTCCCGGCGTGGATTGCGCCAGCAGCACCACGTTCAGGTTTTTCAGCCGTGGCTCGTATTTGAGCAGCGTGTCGGACAGCGTGGTCAGCAGGGAGTGCGCGGTGCCGGGCATCCCCTGCAAGATTTTGCTCATATCCGGCAGGCCGTAATCCGGCAGATGGCTGAGCGTACCGGCGCGGCAGTTGAGAATGCGCTGCATATTGTCGAGCACCGACAAAATCACCTGATGGTCTTCGCTGACCTGATGAAGATTGAGGCCCCCGGCGAAGTTGCCGAGCAGCATTTCGTAGAGTGAGGGCTGCGGCATATCATTTATCCTTCAGGGGCAACAGCATCATCCCCTGGGTGTTCAATTCAATCTGACGTGCCTTGTCCGGATCGAGATCGTCCCGGCTCAGCACCACCCGCCAGGTATTTTTGGTGATATCCGGAGAAAGAAACATTCCGGCGACCGCCACATACTGCGCATCTTTCTCCATTGGCACATCAATACTTACGGCTGCACCAGGACGGATTCGGACATCTTTCTCTGCCAGCAGATCGGCTTTAATGGCCTGGCTGTCTTCAGCAAATAAAGAGGGATAATCCGTACCATCAAAGGCTTTACGATCTTTTAGCTGATAGACACGCACGACGGTCGCCAGAGGGGCACCCGTTGCATTGTTGTTTATCGCATCCCGCGCTTTGATATCCAGATGCAGCGTTTTCACCTGCTTATAAAAGAGGGATTTTGTCACGGCAACGGTGCCGTCACTGACCGTTTGGGTCAGCCCACATCCGCTTAAGGTGGTTACCATAGCCAACATCAGTAACGTAAAACGGGTTTTACCAGCGGTAATCGCCATGTTCATCGGTCTCCCTTCGGTGAAGATTTTCCTGAACGCGCTGATAGCGGCCCAGATTAATAGTGATCATTTCAGTTATATTTTGTGTGGTGTGGGTGGTGCGCTGTGTCCGCATCACCGCTGTTCTGCCCAGCAGAATGCCTGTGCCTTTCGGCTGGCAGGAAAGTTGCGCATCCGGCAGCAGTGACCGCAATACTGTCAGTTGCAAACGCACGTGTAGTCGCGACCCCAGATACACCTGCAATAAGGCCAGTAAATCTGTATGCAACTGCCCACCGGGCAACCACTCTCTGGCTTCGTTGGTATTACCCGTTTTCAGTTGCAGCAAGACCTGGCTATTAACGTCTGTTGCATGGCTGCCCATCACCGGACTGTTGCTCATGCTGACGGGATGCCGCGAACTTATCGCCAGCGGGTTACGCAGAGGAATTCGGCATCGGTCATGGGCAACAACGCGGGCTTCTGTCTCCGGTGCCAGCAGCTGAACCAGCGCAATAATGCCTTCGCTGGTGCGCGTCGGCAGGCGCATCATGCTGGTCAGCGCCAGAAAGCGGGAGACCGGTGTAGCAATATTTTGCGCACAACCTTCAATGCCCAGACCACACAGGCTCAGCAGGTATCTGGACGTTCGGTCTGTGCCGCCCGGCGCAAAGGTGGCTGGGTAGGAGTACTTACGCCAGATGCGGTAGTACTGGGTGATCATCCGGTGGTTGAAGATATCCAGAAAATCGCTGACCGCCTCATGCCCGTCACGGCGCTGGGTAATATCATCGATATACGACGTGGGCAGTGGGGACTCCACCCCATACAGCCCCATAAAAGTGGTGCGGATCGTCGGCGGAAGATGCGAGTGCTCAGGCATTTCTACCCGTTTAAACTCACTGGCCGGAAAACCCATGCCCGGATGCGGGCGAAAACGGACCGGATCGTGCCTGACCTGCCAGTGACTGCCGAGCGCGGGGGCATCCGGCTGACTTTGCTCGAGTAACTGACAGAAGCGATAAAACTGGGTGTAAGGCAGTTTATCGCGCAGCTGTTCGATCAGCCGGGCAGGCGCTGATTGTGATTCTCTTTCCATCGAATACATTTCCCGGCAGGCTGAACGATAAGGGTGAGCTGATTAAACAGATGGATATCAGCGTAGAGGGCAAAGAAGCGGTTGAGCATTTCGCCGAACAGATGGATGTCGCCTTCGCCAGTAAACCCGTTGCCGTCGAGCGTCACTTCAATGTCGATACCGCGCAGCAGAAAGCCCTTTTCAAAACGCTGTATCTGGTGGTGCTGAACATGTTGAATGGCATCCAGGCGCCGGTTATTCAGTTCATCGGCCTGCCAGTTGTACAGCTCCAAGGTTCCGCGTAACACTTCTGCGCTGCTCATCAGGTTGAGGTAGCTTGAACCGAGGTGGCTCAGCACCCGCCACTGGAAGTGATCTTCCGCGGGAGGATAAGCGGGCAGGGTAGGTTTACACAGATTACGCACTTTCAGGGGGGCCTGTAATACCGCCTCGCAGCGGTCCAGCAACGTGCTCTGCAAGGCTTTGCGCGGCAACTGGCCGTTGGTGCCGGTGATCTTCAATGATACCGCTTCACGCGAGAACAACCTGTCAGCCTCCCACTGCTCACCACCGAGGATCAGCCACGTATCATGCAGGCCTGTCACGCCTCGTTTCACGCGCGTATGGAAATAGCGTTCCGGCGCGTGGCGTCGCTGCATTCCGCCGCGATGGCGAAAACTGGTAAACGGCACATAGGTGGCATCGGATGTACGCTGCGATCCGGTCACGGAGTCCACGGAGTAAATTTCGGTATGCCCGTCCTGCAGACGGCGCGGACGCAGCATATATTCACTTTCCAGACCGTTAACGATCAGCGGGTCCGCTTCCAGTGAGAACAGGTTGATCACCGGCACACAATGCAGGTGCAGCGCATCATCCGTCACCGGAAGATCACTCTGCCACTGGTTGTCAAACACCACCTCAATATCAAAAAAGGCAATACCTGCGGGCAGCGTCACCGATTCCAGTCCATTCAGATGCACGAACATAAACTTCTCACGGAAGGTGAAATATTCCAGCAACAGCTGATAGCCGCTGAACGCGCTTTCGCCTTTCGGCCATAGCAGGTCTTCATCGGCAAAACCGCCGGGCGAGAACCAGCCCTCGAGTTTAATGCGGTCAACCTGATCGGGCAGGCGCAGGTACAGCGCGGCCTGACGGCGTGTCAGCGCCAGATGCAACGCACTGCTCACCGGTGCTTCACCCGCCAGATAGAAACAGAGGCGCTTTAAATCCACCTGCGACCAGTCAGTCTGCGGGCTGCAGGCCAGACGCAGGCGGAGCACGGAACGGCCATCGGGCTCGGTAGCCATCACCACTTTGGAAACGGCGAGCGGGTTGAGCGCCATATCGCGCGTGGTGCGGTACTGACAGACAGTATTTTTCACACCTACCGGGCGGGAGTAGACCTCCATTCCGGCAGGCACAGTCTCAGCCATTTTCATCGACGGAACATCTGGCGTCAGCGCGACAATAGAGAGCGAAGGAATGGTGCGCAGATAGTGCGGCCATAACATGCTCACCAGCCCTTCGGTAAACTCCGGCAGGTCGTCATCAATTTTTTCACGCAGCCGCCCCATGGAGAAAGCAAAGCCTTCAAACAGACGTTCAACGTAAGGGTCAGGCGTACCGGGTTTATCTAAATCCAGCATCGCTGCCCGGTCAGGGTGAGTTTGTGCAAACTCTTTGGCCGCATCGCGCAAATAGCGCATTTCGGCGTCGTAATAACGCAGGGTTTGGTCTTTCATACAATACCTAATGAATTCGCCCAAATTATGAAGGGCCGTTTATTAACTGAAGTACGCTTATCGATATCGGGAAAAAAACAATATCAGCAACAACGGCAAAAGGGGTGAATACGACATTGGTGGCCAGGTTGCCTGGATGAAAATCCGTTTTACTGTCCTGTAAATAGAACTCAATGGTATATTTTCTTCCCAATGATTCCGTTCCAATAAATGGATAGTTAAGGTTTTTTCTGGGAATAATTAACCCTTCGATATCAATATTTTTCCAGTAGGTTCCTCCTATATCACGAAAACCAAACTGTTCAACAATAGCCATGTTGTCCGGCGATACAGAACCATACCTTTTGTTCACTTTAACCAGCAGCGTGTCTTTAAAGTGAACAATAACATCACCTTTTTCAGGCGGTATCAGCTTAAGCTTCAGCGTGTTTTCTTCCTCACCGGAAATCAGAGGGATTCTGTCTGTTATTTTATTTAAAGACAGTAACTCAGTGGCTCCGCTAGTCAGGATGTAGATGTTCCCCCCCCCCCCAGAAATGCAACACCTGCAGAGGGGATAATAAGAGGGGTGCTTGTTTTATTCTG
>CAMLBO010000152.1 GCA_946478305.1 uncultured Enterobacterales bacterium | reverse complement strand
ACGAGATTTCTGCCTGTCTCGTGGGCTCGGAGATGTGTATAAGAGACAGGCTCAGTATATCGCCGTCTCCTGAAAGAAAGACGCTGGGAAAATGCGCCTTCTGAGGAAACAATGCGTGACTATGAAAGAGATCTGTTGCTCAACGCCTGGCACCAAGGTTATGGCTATGAGAACGGCAGGAAGTTGACTGATTTCGAGTTACTGGCAAAGCTGCAACACCATGGAGCAGCAACAAGATTGATCGATGTATCAAGAAATATGTTAGTGGCTTTATGGTTCGCTTGCAGATCGCAACCTGACAAAACAGGCATTCTTCTAGGCTAGCATATTAGTAATATTTTGGGTTTTGAAGGCCGTCTTGAAGAAAGGGGATACAACGAAATTTTTGGGGCAGGGGACTGTAAGGGTCTTAATACCGGTTCATACCCTGTTGTCTGGCAGCCACCCGTAGTAACAAAAAGAATTGCTGCTCAAAGTGCAGGATTTTTGTACAGCAGAGTTTGTGATGATCCAGTCAGTAGTTTAGCGTTTCAAAAAGAAAAGGATTCATTTCTGGCGATAGGCCTTACACCTGAGATGAAGAGCGTCTGTTTAAGGGTCCTCGAAGATAGTTTTGATGTACGCCAGTTAACTCTGTTTCCTGATATCGACGGTTTCTGTTACGCGAACAGTGAGAATTTTGGACGTTACAGCAACGAAAGATGGTGATTCAATGGGAGAAGATCCCAATAACATAATCAGACATGAAGACTGGATCTTGTCAGCGTCTTCAGTATCAATAAGTTATCCACATATACCCCTGATATTACAATTCTTAAGATCATAATTAGATCATATTAAAGAAAAACAGATCACCACCCTCGTATTCTATTGAAAACATTAGTTAAATTGGCACTTTGAGCGGTCACTTTCATAAAAAAAGCGGTTACTTTCATAAATTTAGCGTTTACTTTCATAATAAAGGCGGTTATTTTCATAACCTTTAGGCGGTTACTTTCATAAATAGTTCTTAAATTACAAATACGGTGTGGATAAATGGAAAAATCTAATGAAATCAATCCACCAGAAAGCCCATTCGCGATCATCAAGAAAGATTCAGGCACAGCTTATGAACTGATCCCGAACAGCAGCAAAACCGTCCAGCCCGTAGCACTGCTCAGATTGAGCGTGTTTACACCTGTTTCACCTAAGGAAAAGGGGAAGCGGGAATTTTTGATTGATGCGTCAGAAGAACTTTCCAGCTTAGAGGTCGCCAGGCAGGAAGGGTATACAAATATCAAGATTCAGGGCGCAAAGCTCGGTATGTCCACCGATTTCAAAACGTGGATAGGCATAATCTCTGCCTTTTCAAAATACGGTTATTCCAGTGAAAAGATAACCTTACCGTTTTCTGAGTTTGCACGTATGTGTGGTTTGAAGCCCACTGATATCAATGGACGTGCCAGAACGCGTCTCAGCGACTCTCTGTTCAACTTATCAAGCGTGACACTGGCATTCCGCAGCAAAGACGGCAAACGCTCCCTGGTGACCCATCTGGTTCAACGCGCGGTGTTAGATATGGATGCTGATCTGGTTGAAATTGTTGGGGATCCAAGTCTTTGGGAGCTTTACAGGTATGATCACAAGGTTTTGCTTGGTCTAAAAGCTCTCTCTGAGTTATCCCGTAAAGAAGCTGCTCAGTCCCTGTATGTGTATTTTGAGAGTATGCCCCCATCTACGCTGTTTGTTTCTATGAAACGTCTCAGGGAGCGTCTGGCGATGGAATCACAGGTAAAAGACCAGAACGCGACGATCCGAAGGGCTATGACTGATTTGAAGAGAATCGGCTATATCGACTACACAGAAACGAAAAAGGGGAGGGAGATCATGTTCATAATCCACACCCGCTCTCCAAAACTTGGATTGGCGACTTCTTAAAAGCGGTCACTATCATAAATCTTTGCGGGAAAGGCGGTTGCTTTCATAAAAACCTTGAGCTAAGCGGTCACTTTCATAAATATCAGTAAAATTTTCTTCGCTTTTCACCGTTTATGTACGAATAGCGTACTAATCCAAAGGGCGTATTATGAAAGCAGCATCCCGTATATCAGATGTTATGAAAGTGACCGCCTTCATTATGAAAGTAACCGCTAAGTGTTTCAGCTGTGCCAAATACAATTAAATTAATATTAAAATGATGTTTAATTGAAATTAAGATAATCCATTTTAATAGTCATATAAGCCGTTTAAAAAACATTTTCAAGGCGAATACACGGCTGAATGGGAAGTTTGGCATGGATGAATATTGCCAAGAGGAGGCATATGGTAAGATCGCCAAAGGAAATTGTCGGCTGGAGTGGCCATGAAGAAGAATACGACCCCCACATTACATGACGCGGTGTTCAAACAGTTTTTGACCCACCCTGAAACTGCCCGCGACTTCCTGGATATCCATCTACCACCGGCGTTGCGTAAACTGTGTGATCTAAATACGCTGCAGCTGGCCTCTGGATCTTTCATCGAAGACGACCTCCGGCCCTATTATTCTGACGTGCTGTATTCCCTGAAGGCGGGAAATGTTGACGGTTATGTGTATTGCCTCATCGAACATCAAAGCACGCCAGATAAACACATGGCGTTCCGCCTTATGAGATACGCCATTGCGGCAATGCAACGTCATCTCGATGCCGGTCATAAAACTCTACCTTTGGTGATCCCCGTTCTATTTTACCAAGGCAAGGTCAGCCCTTATCCGTATTCGATGAGTTGGCTGGATGAGTTTGAAACGCCTGAATATGCACGAACCCTGTATGGTAAAAATTTTCCATTGGTGGATATCACGATCATCCCGGATGATGAAATCATGCAGCATCGTCGGATGGCCATACTTGAGCTGCTTCAAAAGCATATTCGTCAGCGAGACCTGACAGATCTGTTGGACCAGCTGACCACCTTGTTGCTCGGTGGCAACACCACGCAGGAACAGCTAATATCTGTGATAAACTATATGCTTCAGGCCGGTGAGTCCCGTGACCCGGCAAGTTTGATTAATACGTTGGCATCACGCGTGCCGCAACATGAGGAAGCTCTTATGACAATTGCTGAGCAATTACGCCTTGAGGGTGAACAGCGCGGAATTCAGAAAGGCCTGCAATTAGGTGAGCAAAAAGGGCGTCAGGAAGGTCGACAGGAAGGTGAACGTGAAGCGGCATTAAAAATCGCCCGCACAATGTTGGCCAGTGGACTCGATCGCGCAATGGTCATGCAAATGACCGGTCTGACCGAAACGGAACTCGAGCAAATCCGCCATTAATACTCTGAGGTTGGGACTTACCCGACCTCTCATTAATTTTATTCCCTCACTCACGAGCTGAGCTATTACGCCTCGCCACATCTGACTACGAGATTGCCCAGTGACCGCCGCATATGAAACCCGCCCCACATCCGAGCTGTCTCACTTAGCCTGGTGTGCGCTTGTCGCTGTCCGCCTCGCTCAGCAGGAAGGTAAAGCGCAGTCCCCGCTGCAACAACACCTCTTTGTCATGCAGTGGCTGACTACCGCACAGAAACGGCGCCTACTACCCAAAAACGTCGCACCAGATATTGCATGGTTGTTAGCTCAGGGCAAAAAATATGGTTTCTCTGCCAATCTGTTTAATAAAATAGATTATATCTACCGCTCCAGCGTGGGCGAACTCGCCACCCAGAGCGTACTTTTTCGCTTCACCTATTTTATCGAAACCCTTAAGACGATGGGATGGCTAGATTATCTGGTTCCGCCTAAAGACTGGGAGAACGGCTGGAAGTGCTCTGAAACAGCCAGTGCCGTCTATACCCCAAAAGCCCAGCTTCATCCGTCATTTGATGACGCCGGCGCGCTGATAAAACCTTTGCCTATCCGCTTCACCGGTGATATCTCCGGAGTATATGCCTTGATGGAGCAATGCCATCTCAGCTTTCACCCGGAATCCGACCACGCCGGCTGTTCTGAGTTTCTTCTTCAGGGGTAACCAGCGTTGCATCCATCGGTTGAAATCACAGCGAGGAGGGGCTCTGTGCTATTAGCCGCACGCTATTTTAATCTCAGCTAATTCGAGTTTTAAACTCATTCATCCATGCAATGAGATGCAATACATCTTTTTCGAACTCATCAAGTTCAACCGGAACTAGGGGCAACTCATCTGCTTGCGAGTGCTCGAAAACTGAATACTTAGTCATCAGCGCGTCAATAAGTTCACAGTCTTCTGTTATCACCTTGGCAATCCCTCGCAGCTTCCCTTTGGTCATGACATCACGTCTGAAACGGACAACTACGTCATTCAAAAGGACGTATTCTACTGTTCGTTCCAAGATTATCCGAAAATCGCTGCATGCACTTTTTGCTGTAAGATCATAAACATCAGCATCGGCGTCGGCTTGAATAGACCCGGGTTTCGTAGACACTTTTTTGCCTCATAATGGAGGCCTAATGAAGGAGTGTTTATGTCAGTCAAAACATTCACTGAAGAATTCAAAATTGAAGCCGTAAAACAAATCACTGAGCAGGGCTACCCTGTATCTGAGGTCTCCTCTCGACTTGGTGTATCCACTAATAGTCTTTACGCTTGGGTTAAGCGCTACCAGAAGCCCGAGCCGCAGCGTAAGCAGGACGATGCACTTCAGCATGAAGTAAAGCGCCTCAGGCAATAACTTAAGCGAGTAACTGAAGAGCGGGATATCTTAAAAAGGGCCGACGCGTACTTTGCAAGAACGTCAGGCTGAAGTACGCCTTCATTAAAAAAATGTCGTCCTTTTATGCTTAACGTAGGTTATGCCTGGTTCTTGGCCTCCATCACAGCGGTTATTACCAGTGGCTAAAGCGGCCTAAATCTTTGCGTACCCGACAAGATGAACGGCAAACAGGCTTGATTAAACAACTGTGGCTTGAAAGCGGTACGGTTTACGGCTATCGAAAAATCTGGCTCGATATGAAAGATCTGGGTGAATGCGTCGGACGTAACAGGATCGCGCGCCTGATGAGGCTCGCTGAACTAGCATCTCAGACTGGATTGTAAAACAGCGTGCAAAAGTGAGCAGGTTTCCGGGGTGATCAGCGTCCAATTTTGACCACCCCGGGTGTGTGTCACACTCCTCCTTTTCGGGGGAGTAACCTGGAATGCTTATTATGGAAACTATTGCCAAGATCCGCCGCCGACACCTCGTCAATGGCGAAAGCATCAGCGCTATTGCTCGCTCTCTCAATCTGTCACGTAATACCGTCAAAAAATATATCAATACCTCCGATGAACCCGGCTACCAGCGACAACGCCAGCACAAACCACAGCTGGGCCCTTTTCTCGATATCCTGGATAAATGGTTAGAACACGACCAATGCCTTCCTAAGCCCCGCCGGCGGTCTTCACGTCGGTTATTCGAAGGTCTGCAAAATGAGGGATATCACGGCGCTTACGACAGCATTCAGCGACATGTCAAAATCTACAAAGCAAGCCGCAACCCCAGCAAACTGTCCCAGGCATTTGTCCCCCTATCCTTTGCACCCGGCGATGTCGGCCAGTTTGACTGGAGCTACGAACACGTGGTTCTCGGGGGCGTTTCCCAAACTATCAAACTGGCCCATTTTCGCCTGGCCTACAGCCGCCAGATGTTCGTCATCGCCTATCCCCGCGAAACTCAGGAAATGGTCCTCGATGCTCATGTAAAGGCCTTTGCTTTCTTCGGTGGGGTTCCCCACCAGATGATTTATGACAATCTCAAAACCGTCGTCCAGACCGTGTTTGCCGGGAAATCACGGCGCTTCAACGGGCGTTTTATGACGCTTGCTGTTAGTACCGATGTAAAAATGACCCACATGCCAATGTAAAACAGACCCACCTTG
>CAMLBO010000151.1 GCA_946478305.1 uncultured Enterobacterales bacterium | reverse complement strand
GATTTCTGCCTGTCTCGTGGGCTCGGAGATGTGTATAAGAGACAGGTCTGGATCTGGATAACTTCAAAAATGTGAACGACGCCCTCGGTCATCAAATCGGTGATGAACTGTTACGTGGCATCGCCAAGCGTTTACGCTTTGTGCTGCGCGAGCAGGACACGCTGGCCCGCGTCGGCGGCGATGAGTTTGCTATCGTGTTGCCGAACCTGCCTTACCTTGAGAAGGCTCACCAGATTGCCCAGCGCCTGATTGAAGCGGTCAAACCCCCTATCAATATTGAGGGCCATTCGCTCACCGTAGGGCTGAGCGTCGGGATTGCTATGGCAGAAAGCAGCGAAGATTCGCCGGATCATCTGCTGCGCTGTGCCGATATGGCACTGTATGAGGCCAAACGTAATGGCCGTAACCGTTATGAAGTATTCAGGGTAGAAATGGATGAGGCGGCCCGTAAACGGCGCGATATTGAATTGGATCTGCGAGAGGCGATTACCGGCAAACAGCTGAGGCTCTATTACCAGCCCATCACCGACAGCGCGCATAACGAAATCATTGGTTATGAGGCTTTGATGCGATGGAACCATCCGGTTAACGGCCTGATCATGCCGATGGACTTCATTCCCATAGCCGAAGAGACCGGGCTGATTCACAGCATCGGCGCCTTTGCGCTGCATGAGGCGTGTCGTGAGGCCGCCAGTTGGGTAGGCCAACAGACCATTGCGGTCAACCTCTCGCCGGTGCAGTTTAAGAACAGCGCCCTGTTATCGGTCATTGAAGCAGCACTGACAGAATCAGGCCTGGCACCGCACCGCCTTGAAGTCGAAATCACCGAGTCGGTGCTGCTCGATAGTAACCACAGCAATGTCGCGACGTTGGAAAAGCTTAAGGCGCTGGGCGTGCGTATCGCCCTGGACGATTTTGGCACCGGTTACTCCTCACTGAGTTACCTGCGTTCATTCCCATTCGATAAAATTAAAATCGACAAATCTTTTATCAACGATATGCAGGACAGCCGCGAAGCGCTGGCAATTATCCGTGCGATCACCGGCATGAGCCGCAGCCTGGATATTCAAACCACCGCCGAAGGCGTTGAAACCGATGAGCAGTTCCGCCGCCTGAAAGAAGAAGGCTGTTCTCTGTTTCAGGGGTATTACTTTGGCCGCCCGCAACCGTCTGAATCACGGTTGACTGGGTTTACACCCGTAGACGCTTCACTTCACTTCACTTAGTCTAGTAGACCATGCCAAAGGCCCGATTAATGGGTGAATAAGCGATTGTTCCACCCCGCTTTTCGGGCCATTAACAGTAAAGTCGGCCGGGCGCGGGCATGGCTTGCTGCGCCCTGTCGCAAAGCAGAAACAAATGGCACCTTTAATGCCAATACAAATAGAAATCATTACTATTTCATTTTATTTTTGGTTACCCTGTTTTCATTAGCGTGATTAATAGAATTTACTCATAAAGCGATGATGCAGACGATCCTGAACAGTTTCCGCGACAGCCCGATAAGCTGGGTTGCCGACAGTTTCAAACCGATGACGCCTCTGGTGACCAATGCCCTGCCGATGTCATTGTTGACGAGCGCCGAGGGCTGCGCCAGCGTGCTCGAGCGTTATCTGACGCTGTATGCAGAAGATGCACGTCATCTGGAAAAGCGCCGCGCACGCATTTCGATGTGGTCGCAGTGGTACTTCGCCAGCCTGTTGCCCAGCTGGGTTATCGTCTCCCTCAGCCGTGGTTGGCAGTTGCCCATCGCCACGCAGGACGTTTACCTCTCTTTGCAGGAGGAGGGATTGCCCAGCCAGATATACCTCGACGGCACCGGGGAGGCGCTGCTGAGCGCACAGCCGATGGCGCGTTTTGACCAAATGATTGAACAGCATTTGCGTCCAGTGTGTCATGCGCTGGCGGAAGTCTCCGGGTTAAAACCCGGTATCTACTGGAGCAATGCGGGCGTACGCGTCGGCTGGGGGATTAAACAGGCCGAACTGGTCAACGCCGACATCTCCGACGGCATGGCGCTGCTCAATGCGCGTGAATTGCATTACGGCGGCAAAAACCCGCTGCATCAGCCGATGCGCCCGGAAGATCCCATGGATGAAAACAGCCCGCAGTTTCGCCGTCAATGCTGCCTGCGCTATGACCTGGCCGACCACGTGATGTGTCCTTCCTGCCCGTTATTGCTGGCGGAACGCAAATCGGGAAAAAAAAGAAAAAGCCCGGCCTGAAATAAGCGTTGAAATCTCCGGCACTTAACCAAAACGAATCAAGAAAGCTCTAAGCTTAGGTGAAAAAAAGATTGGATCTTAAACCCAGGAAATTATAAGAATTAGGTTATAAAGATCAACGAGGTATTCACCCTATGACTATCAAATCGCTGGCCTCAGATGTGCTCGCCACACTGTCGCAACCCGTTAACCGCGTATGGAACACGTTAACCGGCAAGCAGCAGCCGCTCAGAGCAAGGATTGTTCACCGTTACGCCATTCCCTCGTCGCGCACCTTCAGCGTGGCGGAAGGTTTCTTCGGGTTTATCCCCATCGACGCCTTCGAAAATGAGCGATACATTCTGGAAGTCGCCTGCGATGACCAACAGTATCAGGTGGAAGTCCCGCGTCACTATTATCAGAGCAGTAATATCGGCGATGGTATCGATATTCATACCCTCTGACTGTCGCGAAAACAGATCTTCATCACTCTTCACCACAACAGGCTGCCCCCTCAAAGGAGCAGCCTTTTTATTGCCCGTTCCCGCTCCTTCTCCCCTGCAAAATGTTGCCTGCCCCACATCTTTCGCTTTTATTTTGTCCAAAACATGAAAATAATTGACATTAAATCAGCATGAATTTAGAAAATTGTTTACAAGAATTTTTCATACCCCCTTTGTTCCTATAAAAATAACGATATTCAACATCTTTGAGGTAACGAATGACCAGCTCCGGGAATACAGTACTTAAACAAAATACCTTATCGCCAGTCATCAGTGCCGG
The DNA here is from genome assembly GCA_946478305.1 of uncultured Enterobacterales bacterium. Lineage (GTDB taxonomy): Bacteria > Pseudomonadota > Gammaproteobacteria > Enterobacterales > Enterobacteriaceae > Ewingella. The sequence continues at coordinate 2,916 of CAMLBO010000151.1, read as the reverse complement.
GCAGTCGCGCCGCGCGCTGGTGGCCGGTTCGGTCGGTAACTTTATCGAATGGTATGAATTCGGCGTGTACGGCTATCTGGCGACGCTTATTGCCGGTAACTTCTTCACCCTCGAAGGTCAGAGCGGCATGACGGGACTGATCCTCACCTACGCCTCCTTTGCGCTGGCCTTCTTCTGCCGTCCGATTGGCGCGATTATCTTTGGCCGCATCGGCGACCGCATTGGCCGTAAGCCGACGCTGATTGCCGTGGTGCTGCTGATGACCCTCGCCACCGCCCTGATAGGCTTACTGCCGACCTACGCGCAGATTGGCGTGGCGGCCCCGCTGTTGCTGACGCTGCTGCGCATGTTCCAGGGGCTGTTTGCGGGCGGAGAATTTGGCGGCGCGGTGTCACTGATGACCGAATTTGCACCAAAGGGGAAGCGCGGTCTGTACGGTGCGTGGCAGTCGTTTACCGTCGCACTTGGCCTGCTGACCGGCGTTGGGCTGGTCGCATTGCTGGTACAAACCCTGCCCGATGCGCAGATGAAAGAATGGGGCTGGCGTATTCCATTCCTGCTGGCCTTGCCGATGGGCTTCGTGGCCTTGTGGCTGCGACTGAAGCTGGATGAAACCCCGAGTTTTCAGGCCAGCCAGCAGGCACCGCTCAAAGGTAAGAAAACTGCCGCAGAGAAAGCCTCTGCCGTTGCCACGCTCAAAGCCATCGCGCTGGGTATTGGCCGCATGATGGGCTGGTCCGCAGGCGGCTACACTTTCCTGGTGGTGATGCCCTCTTATCTGCAAACCACCCTGCACGCCACTTTCCTGCAGGCGCTGGTCGCCACCGTGCTGGCGAATGTCGGCTTTGCGCTGGCGATTCTGCCCGCCGGGATCCTCAGCGATAAAATTGGCCGTAAGAAAGTGATGATCATGGCCGTGCTGGCGGTGATTCTGCTTTCCTTCCCGCTGTTGCACCTGTTGCAGGACACCGAAAGCAGCCTGATGGCGAAAGGGATCGCGGTGTTGATCGCCGGTGCGGCCATCGGCATGATTGCAGGCCCCGGCCCGGCAATGCTGGCCGAAATGTTCCCGACCCGTGTGCGCTACACCGGGCTGGGTCTCTCCTATTCCCTGTCGAATGCGGTCTTCTCGGGCTGCGCGGGGCTTATCATCACCGGCCTGATAAAAGAGACCGGCAATCTGGATATTCCGGCCTATTACGTCGTCGGCACCTGTATCGTCAGTTTGTTTGCTCTGATGACGCTGCGTAAAGATGACCATCTGCGTGAGCTGGAAAAATAATATGAATACCTTTTCCGGAGGGCTGGGGCTGGAGGCCCGTCTGCGGGCACTTCAAGGCAGTTTTTCACAGGCGGAGCAGCGGGTGATCAGCCTGATCGCTGACGATCCGCAACGTATCGCCCATCTGAGCGTCACTGAGCTCGCCAAACAGGCAGCGACCAGCACCGCCACCGTGGTGCGTGCCAGTCGCCGTCTGGGCTTTGACGGCTACCCGGCGCTGCGTCTGGGTCTGGCCGCTGCACTTCCACGTGACGAGATCCAACCGCCCTCGCCGCTGGTGGCAGATATTACAGAACTGGACAGCCCGCAGCAGATTCTGCAAAAGCTGCTGGCATTTGAAGTAGAAGGTGCCACGGCGACGGCTGAACTGATTGACAGCGGCGGGCTGGAGCAGGCAATTAACGCCCTGAGCCACGCGAGGCGTATTGATGTTTACGGTGTAGGAGCCTCTGCGCTGGTTGCGCAAGACTTCTGCCAGAAACTGCGGCGCATTGGTATCGCCTGCCAGACTTATGGCAGCGGAGATGAGAGCCTGGTCAGCGCCTGCCTGCTCACCTCAATGGACGTGGCGCTGGCTATCTCCCATTCCGGCGAAACCAGCGAAGCCGTCGATGCCCTGCAACAGGCTAAAAATGCCGGCGCTTTTACGCTCGCAATCACCGCTGGTGCCCGCTCCACACTGGCCCGTAAAGCCGACTGCGTGTTATTAACCAGCGGCCGTGAGCTGGGCTTTCGCGCCGCCGCGATGGCCAGCCGCACCAGTCAGTTATTGATCATCGACTGTCTGTTTATTGGTGTAACTCAACGCCTGCCCGCCGCGCGTGAAGCCCTGCAACGTACGCACGACGTGGTCGCCGCCAGACGGCGTAAATGAGATAGCCCAATGGGATAGGCTCTAAATAAGCGTCTGGCTTAACCCGTCAACCCGCTCTATCGCCGCTTTCATCGCGGCGAAATCCACCTCAAACGGCATATTCGCCATATCAGGTGCGCTCAGGCTGCGGTCAATAATATCGGCGAGGTCTTGTTCTGTGATGCCCTCAGCCAGATGCTCCAGTTGAGTGGGTATTGCACTGGCCCGTGCCAGCGCCAGCGCAGTGTGCAACTCTTCGTCACTGCGATTTTCCAGCGCCAGCAGGCACAAATTGCCGTAACCGACCAGCAGCCCGTGTGGAAAATGCCGGGTTTTGCTGCACGCCGTAAACCCTTCATACAGCGCGTGCGCCGCCCCGGTATGCGCACCGTTGCTCATGATCGACGTCAGCCCTGCGTAGAGGAAAATCGCGTCCAGCACCTGTTCCAGCGCTGCGCTGGCTTTACCCTGCTGCACTGCCAGACAGGCATCCGCAGCAAAATGTTCAATCAGCGTATAACAGAGTTCACTATTAGTACGTGCCACGCCGGATAAGCCAGATAGCGAGTTCAGATCGCTGATAGCGCGGTACTCATACCATTTCGCCAGCGTATCGCCGATGCCCGCAGCCAGCCAGTTCAGCGGCGCCTGCGCCAGTATATCGGCATCAATCACCGCCGCTGCGGGACCGTACGTCAGCGGGAACATATCGCGAAACTGCCCATCCTGATGATAGCGAAACGACAGCGACGTCACCGCCGAACAGGTCCCGGCGATACTC
>CAMLBO010000150.1 GCA_946478305.1 uncultured Enterobacterales bacterium | reverse complement strand
AGGTGAGAAACGGCGAGCGGTTTTTATGCGAGCTGGTCCGAACCCGAAATGAAGGGACCGCAACGCGGCGCTATTTTGCGGCTATCACGGTGGTATCTGAAACATGGCCATCCCGATTCAGCGATAGCGCGCAGTTAAAGAGCCTGGGATTCTGAAGGGGTGTGGCGAAAGACACCCCTTCAGGCCAGTTTGGGTGGCAACCCAAGGTTTTGACCTTAAAAGTTTCTAATGCTTTTAAAAGCCTTACTTCCCACTCCACGCCCGCAAGTTAGCCTCACGAACCTTGAGTTTCTGCTCTGGCGTCAGCTTGTTGTAAGACGCTGCCAGACCGCTTTCCCAGTCACCGTAAAGTGGGTTTGGCAATACGATATATTGTGTGCCGAACTGGTTGTGGTTCTGGTTTACAAAGGCCCGTCGCTCGGCGTTATCTTTGTGGTAAGTGGCTGAACCGAAGTCATTTAGATTATCTCCGGCGTAGATAACAATGTTGTAGCCAGCTGCTTTTATGGCGTCAAAACGTGCCTGTTTGTTGGATGTGTCGCTGCTCAGCAGCAGAGTCTTTTCATTGACGCCGGTGAAACCGAGGCTGTTCAGGTTTTCCATGGTGGCGGCGTATTCGCTGGTTTTACGGTTCGATACATAGAACATCGTACCGCCGTGGGAGTTCACGTAATTGGCAAAACTCACCGCGCCTGGAACCGCCAGGGCCTGTTTGGCACCAGTCCATTCAGACCAGGTTTTGCTGTCGAACGGCTTGTTGGCTTTAACTTGCCATGCGCTGTACGCACTGTTGTCGATCATGGTTTCATCGAGATCCACCACCACGGCCTTAGGTTTGCCGTCGAGGGGTTTGGCATTGTCAAACGCCATCTTCGCGGTATTGAATGCCTGATAGGTCAGCGCCTGATACTCACCAGACTGCTGGAACCAGTTCAGCGCCATGACCGATTCATCATTAAGCTTTTGTTGAGCATCGGTTTTTTGCTGCGCGCAGCCGGTCAGGGCCAGCATGACTAACGCACTGGTGGCGCAAAGGGTTAATTTTTTCATTCACTATCACCTTTATTAATTATAAGAAAATCCTCAAAACATTAGCAGATTCATGAGATTAGTGAAGAGCGAAAAACCGATGATGAGACGCAAGCAATGAAAAAAGCCGGGGGATGAGCCCGGCGAATAGTGATGCGAATTACATTTTATCAATGAGGGATCGTGTGAACGTGTGAAGGTTACACGGGTAGAGCTTAGAACTGATAAACCAGGCCCACGGCAACGGTGTCGTCGTTATTTAATTTCAGCGTATTGTTATCACTCAGCTGGTTAATTTTATAATCGACGAAGGTAGACATGTTTTTGTTGAAATAATATGTCGCTGCAACATCAACATATTTAATCAGGTCAGCATCGCCAATGCCTTCAATATCTTTTGCTTTGGTCTGAACATAACCCAGGGAAGGACGCAGGCCCCAGTCAAATTGATATTGTGCGACAGTTTCAAATGTCTGCGTCTTATTGGCATAACCACTGACAGAGGCCGGTGTGCCTGCCAGGCTTCCTGGCACAGAAATACCGATCATGTTACGGGTTTCAGCATAAATTGCGGCTAAATAAACACCGTTGTTGTCATATTTCAGACCGCCGGTCCAGGCATCGGCTTTATCGCCTTTACCATAACGTGAACTTGTCTGGCCAACCGTACGGTCAGAGGAAGAGTAAGCGCCACCGGCGCTGATCCCTGAGTCACCAAAGGCATAGGTGGTAGAAAGTGCGTAGCCGTCGCCGTTGGCGGTAGTTGAAGTACGGCTGTCGTATTCGTTTTTACCCTGGTACTGAACGGCCACGTTCAGATTATCGACCAGACCGAAGAAACCACGGTTACGGTAAGTGGCTACCCCGTTGGCGCGGCCGGTCATAAAGCGGTCAGCCTTGGTGTAACCGTCGCCACCGAATTCCGGGAACATGTCGGTCCAGGCTTCAATGTCATACAGTGCGCCATAGTTGCGGCCGTAGTCGAATGAGCCGTAGTTGGCGAATTTCAAACCCGCAAAGCCGAGGCGGGTTTTGGTGCCCTGAGTGCCTTGTGCTTCTGAATGGTTAGCTGCAACCTGATATTCCCACTGGCCATAACCGGTGAGCATATCGTTAATTTGTGTTTGTCCTTTAAAGCCCATGCGGACATAGGTCTGGTCACCATCCTGGGTATTATCATCAGAGAAGTAATGCTCTGCTTTCACTTTTCCGTACAGATCCAGTTTGTTGCCGTCTTTATTATAAATTTCTGCTGCGTGTGTCCCACAAGTAATCAACAAACCAGGAATTAATAATGCCAGAATCTTATGTTTCATTTTTTTACCCTGCATTCTTTTAAACCCTTTTCATTGGAAGGGATATTAAAAGGTGTCATTAAAAAGACGCTATTCATCTTGTGTACTGTGCTTTCAATGTGTGCCTGAAATTTTCACAGCGAGGATTTTTTACCGCATCTGTGTGATCGATTTATGACAGATGAAAATGAACTTTCTTTTTATTTTACAAATGAACGAAAATTTACATGTTCAGTAACAGCAATTGCAGGCTGATCCCAACGCCGGTCTGTGGGACAATGCCCGCCGGATGTTCCCACAGCAACGCAACTGACTAAGAGATGAATGGCGCTTTCCCCCGCAGTTAAAGATCAGATAAGCCAGTGGTACAAAGCCCTGCAACAGCAAATTCCGGACTTTATTTCCCGCGCACCGCAGCGTCAGATGATTGCTGAGGTAGCGAAGGCATTCTCCGGCGATTCGGCACGCCATCTGGCGATAGAGGCACCGACCGGCGTGGGCAAAACGCTCTCCTATCTGATCCCCGGCATCGCTGTCAGCCGCGAGGAGGAGAAACCGCTGATCGTCAGCACCGCCAACGTGGCATTGCAAGACCAAATTTTCAGCAAAGATTTGCCGCTGCTGAAAAAAATCATTCCGGATCTGAAATTTACCGGCGCGTTTGGCCGTGGCCGCTATGTCTGCCCGCGAAATTTGTCGATGATGAGCAATGAGAATGCGCAGGGTGATCTCGGGCTGTTTCTGGGAGATGAGTTAGCGCCTTCCAGCGGCGAAGAGCAGAAGCTGTCGAAAACCCTGGAGACGGCGCTGGCACGCTATGAGTGGGATGGTTTGCGCGACCACTACAAGCTGACGATTCAGGATCCGCTGTGGGCCAAAATCAGCACCGACAAAGCTAACTGCCTGGGCCGCAACTGTCATTACTTCAAAGATTGCCCGTATTTTGTGGCGCGCAAAGAGATTGAAACGGCCGACGTGGTCGTCACTAACCATGCGCTGGTGATGGCAGCGCTGGAGTCAGAATCTGTGCTTCCCCCGGCGAAAGACCTGCTGCTGGTTCTCGATGAAGGCCATCATCTGCCGGATGTGGCGCGCGATGCGCTGGAAGTGGAGGCGGAGATCACTGCCGTCTGGAACCACCTGCAACTCGATAATTTTGTGCGTCAGATTGAGCAATGTCTGGCGCTGTTCACGCCGAAGAACCCACCGCCGCTGACCAATGCCGAACGTCTGCACACCCATTGCGCCGAGATGCGTGAACTGCTGTTGCTGATTGAGCAGCAGGTCAGCCAGTATTTACCGCCGGACGAGCCCGAAGCCGAATATCGCTTCGAAATGGGCGCACTGCCGCCGGAGCTAACCGAGCTGTGTGCCCGCCTGTTCAAACTGACCGACGGGCTGCGCAGTCTGGCGGAGTATATGGTCAATGACCTGAGCGAAAAGACCGGCAAGCACGACATCATGCGCCTGCACCGCGCCATTTTGCACATGAGCCGTATGCAGGGTTATCTCGAAACCATGAGCAAGCTGTGGAAGCTGGCAGCGATGGAGAAAGCCTCCAATGCGCCGATTGGCAAATGGGTTACGCGCCAATATTTCGATAACCAGAGTCATCTGGTCTTCCACTGCGTGGGGATCCGCGTCAGTGAACAGCTGGAGAAACTGCTGTGGCGCAAAGTGCCGCACGTGGTGATCACCTCCGCCACGCTGCGTTCGCTGAACAGTTTTGCCCGCCTGCAGGAGATGAGCGGGCTTAACGAGAAAGCCGGTGACCGCTTCGTCAGTCTGGATTCGCCGTTTAATCATATCGATCAGGGAAAACTGGTCATCCCGCAGATGATTAACGAACCGCTGATGGCCAATGAGCCCGCACACCTGGCCGAAATGGCGGAGTTCTTCCGCGCTGAACTGGCGAAAGGGCAGCACAAAGGCCAGTTGGTGCTGTTTGCCAGTAACCGCGCGTTGCAGCAATTTGTCAGCCTGCTGCCAGATTTACGCCTGATGCTGCTGGTTCAGGGCGATCAGCCGCGCTACCGGCTGGTAGAAGAGCACCGTAAACGGGTGGAAGCGGGGAGCACCAGCGTGCTTATCGGTCTGCAATCTTTCGCCGAAGGGCTGGATCTGAAAGGCGATCTGTTAACGCAGGTGCATATTCATAAAATCGCATTTCCGCCGATCGACAGCCCGGTGATCCTGACCGAGGGTGAATGGTTGAAGACCTTAAAACGGTATCCGTTTGAAGTACAGAGCCTGCCGAGTGCCTCTTTTAACCTGATTCAGCAGGTCGGCCGGTTGATTCGCAGTCATGAATGCCGGGGTGAAATTGTCATTTATGACCGTCGTTTAATTACCAAAAATTATGGTTCGCGCCTGCTGGCGGCGTTGCCGATCTTCCCCATCGAGCACCGCGAAATGCCGGAACCGGGCTCAGTGAAACGTCCTGATTTGTTGAAAACGGTGACAAAAACGGTGAAACGCCGCCGCAAGGCCCGGTAATTTTCCGATCTGTATTCCTGAAATCACTCTCCTCTGTATCTTTACGTCTCCCGGTTCATCCATTATCTATAAAGCCTGATAACGGATGAACGAGGAACGGCTCCAATGTATTTACCCGCTGCATTCAAACAAGATGATCCAGAGGCGCAGGCGGCGCTAATCCGCCGCTATCCGCTTGGGCTGCTGATCACCCATGCCGCTGACGGCTTTGAAGCCAACCCTATCCCCTTTTTAGTAGACGTTGATGCGGCAGGTCAGATGACCCTGCGCGCCCATCTATCACGCGGCAATGCGCAGTGGAAATCATTGGCAGCGGATAGCCGGTGCATGGTGGTATTTCAGGGCGAAGAGGGTTACGTTTCGCCGTCATGGTATCCGTCGAAAAAACAAAACGGCGGAAAAACGGTGCCGACCTGGAATTACGTCAGCGTGCAGGTGAGCGGCGAGGCGAACATCATTGAGAGCAACGAATGGCTGCTTACGCTTTTGCGGGAGCTCACCACGTTGCATGAAGGCGGACAGCGTGAGCCGTGGTCTGTCAGCGATGCGCCGGAGAATTTCATTGCGGCACAGATGAAGGGCATTGTCGGGATCGAGCTGGTGGCACGTAAAGTCGAGGGAAAATGGAAGCTGAGCCAGAACCGCACCGCAGAAGATGTCAGCGGTGTGATTGACGGTTTAGGCGACTTGAATGGCCTCGAAAGCGCGCTGGCGCAGGCTATGGTTCAGGCCCGTTCGCCAAAATGAACCGGCAGCGGGCGTTTTCCCTTTGGTACGTCTGAGTTATGCTGACAGCATTCGACATTGATTAATGGCAGGGCAATGGACTACACCAAACTTATCAAAGAGGTCGGTCGCGGGAAGAACCACGCACGCGATCTGGATCGTGAACAGGCGCTTGAACTCTATCGTGAAATGCTGGCCGGGATTGTTCCAGATTTACAGCTCGGTGGTTTGCTGATTGCGCTGCGCATCAAGGGCGAGTCCGAAGAGGAGATGCTCGGTTTTTATCAGGCGATGAAAGAGCAGGTGATGCAGCTACAGGCACCCGCTGAACGCCCGATGCCGGTGGTGATCCCGACCTATAACGGTGCACGTAAACAGGCCAATCTGACACCACTGCTGGCGATGTTGCTGAGCAAACTTGGTTTGCCGGTGCTGGTTCACGGTGTGGATGAAGACCCGACGCGCATCACCAGCGCGGAGATTTTCCGTGCATTAGGCGTCGAAACCGCGAAGAACCAGCAGCAGGCGCAGCAGCAGCTTGATGAAGGGCGTCTGCCGGTATTTGTGCCCGTGTCCGTCCTTTGTGCACCGATCGATAAGCAGCTCGCATTGCGCTGGCAGATGGGCGTACGTAACAGCAGCCATACGCTGGCGAAGCTCATTACCCCCTTTGGCGGGCAGGCGTCGCTGCGGCTTTCCAG
>CAMLBO010000149.1 GCA_946478305.1 uncultured Enterobacterales bacterium | reverse complement strand
CTCGTGGGCTCGGAGATGTGTATAAGAGACAGATTTTTGACTGCGCCTTAGCGGCTATGTAGGTCAAAAGATAAAAGGCAAAAAAAAGCACGCTCTGATTTTGAATTTAAAAAAGTGTGGGCCGCATTCAAAAATGGCGCTGAGCAAGAGGTTCGAGACCTATGGCTCGAACCCGCGGCGAAGGCACCGCCTAAGCGGCGACATTTTGCGGCCATCACGGAGATAACTGAAACACGGCCATCCCGATTCAGCGATAGCGCGCAGTTAAAAAACGCAGGATTCCAAAGGAGGTTCGTTTAAACCTCCTTTGGGCCCGTGTGGGCGGCGAGCCCACGGTTTTGAATTTAAAGATTTAAAAGCAGGTTTGGGTAGCAACCCAAAGTGTTGACGTTGAATTTAAAAGCGCTTACGGGCCGACGCCCGCCTAGATCACATTGCTTTGTAACACCCAGACGGCCGCTTCGACGCGTGATTTTAATTTCATCTTTTTCAACAGATGTTTCACATGCACTTTGACCGTGCTTTCCGTGATGTTAAGACGGCGGGCGATGACCTTATTCGGTAGGCCTTCGGCAATGAGTTTGATGATATCGCGCTCGCGTGGCGTCAGGGACTGAATATCGCGGTCACCGCTCGGGCGGCTTTCGCGCAGGCTGGCGGCAAGAACCGGTGTTAGCGCTTCGCTTAGCACCATTTTTCCGCCTGCGGCGTTGTGCAGGGCAGCGAGTAAGTCTTCGGGCTCCATGTCTTTTAGCAGGTAGCCATCAGCGCCGCGTTTAAGCGCCGTCACCACATCATCTTCATGATTCGACACGCTGAATACTACGATACGCCCCGACAGTGAGGTCTGGCGCATCTTGTCCAGGGTATCCAGACCGTTCATGCCGGGCATATTGAGATCCAGCAGGATGAGGTCCGGGTCCAGCTCTTTGGCCAGCTCAACGCCTTGTTCACCATTACTGGCTTCGCCCACCACCTGCAACGTGGTATCCAGCGCGATAAGCTGTTTAACGCCGTTGCGCAGCATCGGGTGATCGTCGATCAGTAGAATCGTCGAGGGGGTCATGTCGGTCATACTTGCTCCTGGGGATTAATGGGCAATGCGTCGGGGCGAAAGCGAACGGAAACAAGCGTGCCGCCGCTGGCTCTGCGGGCAACCCTGCATTCGCCGTGCAAACTTTTGGCGCGATCTTGCATGATGATCAGGCCATAGTGATTTTGTCGTTCAATGTTTTCGGGCAGCCCCTGACCGTTGTCGGCTACCTGCATGAGGATCTGATTATTTTCGCAGGTGAGCTGCAGGGAAACCTCGGTAGCATTAGCATGCTTAAAGGCATTATTCAGGGCTTCACGGGCGATGTGTAGCAGATGAATCGCCTGATTGGCCGGTACGGAACGCGGTGGCAGTTGATAATCAAAGGTAATTTCTACCCCCATTCGCGTTGAGAACTCATCCACCGCATGTTGTAGCGCAGCACGCAGGCCGGGTGTATTCATCTTCAGGCGGAAAGTGGTCAGCAGTTCACGCAGTTGGCGGTAGGCGGTGTTCAGCTCATCACGCATCTGCTGAATCAGCAGGCTGTTCTCTTCGCTCAGATCGCCGCCCTGCATCTGCAAACAGGCAATCTGAATTTTCATGCAGGAGAGCGACTGGGCCAGCGAGTCGTGCAGTTCGCGGGCGATGGCGGAGCGCTCATCCATCAGCATCAGTTGTTGCTGATGTTCAGCCTGGCGTGCCAGCATCAGCGAGCTGGTGAGTTGTTCAAGTAGGGTGGTGATCAATTGCTGCTGGTCGTCGTTAAGCTGACAGTCCTGCGGCAGTTGCGCGAGCAAAACACCGTAGTTTTCTCGTTCATCGCGCAGGCTCCAGCTTAATAGCTGGCGCAAATGCCCTTCATCCGGCTCAATATTTTCGCTCAGCAGGTGATGCTGGTCATGATTATCTGAAACCGGATGGCCTGGTTCTGTCTGTTGTGCACCACCAATATCATTAAACAGCTCGGCGCTGTTGTTTTCGTATAAACGAAGCTGCACAGATTGCAGCGGTGTTAGGGTCTGTAGCTCTTCAAGCACCGGCACCAGACGCTGTTCCAGCGGTGCACTGGTGTGCAACTGGCGGCTAACGCGATAGAGAAAATCCAGCACCTGATTCTTCTGTTGCAGATCGGCCGTTTTATTGGCGACCAGTTGTGCCAGGCTGTCTACCAGCTGTTCCATTGCCAGCGACATGCTGTTAAGCGACTGGCCAAGAATATCCATTTCATTGTGCGGGCGCGGCGCACGCTTTTTGTCTGTCGCAGAAGTCTGCATCAGTTGATAGCGTTGGCTGAAATCACCGGCGCTGACCGCGTTAGCCTGCGCCAGGAGGCGCTGCCAGGGTTCGAGTAAACGGCGGCGCAAAAACCAGATGGTCAGCGCCAGCAGCAGCAGGGTGAGCGCCAGCAGGCCGCGCTGTACCATGGAAATAAGCGTGAGGTGGTATTCGGTTTTGTGCTCCAGCGCCGCCACCAGGTTATCCAACTGACTGACGTAAACGGCGACGTTAGATGCTACCTGCGCGGGGTGCTGAGCCTGTTGGATCTGGCCTTTGAGCGTGGTCATCCAGTAGCGGCGCAGGGCATCAAACTCTGGCTGCAGTTTCTCGCTTTGCACCGCCCGAAGTAAATCCGCACTGTCCTGATCCTGTTCCATCTGACGTAAATAGCTATCACTCTCTTTCGTCAGGGGAACGGACGCCAGCAACCGATAGCTCTGCATGCGCAGTGATCCCGCTTTATTTATGGCGTGGGCATTGCCCTGAATACTTTGCGCCATCCAGGCTGCTACGCTCATGCTGCCAATACCCAGCAGGCCGAGCAGCAGCATTAACCCTGCAATCTGATTGACCAGAGAGAGCGGGGTGAGGGCACGTTTAATCATGAGTGAATTCCGGTTGATACACCTTGTGATAAAAGACTTCCTGTCTGTATGGGCATATTTTTTATTATCCTGCCGCCATCACCTATACCCCCATGGGAGTACTCACTAATTTCCATGGCAGGTATGCTGGCTAATGATAAAGAGATAAATTGATATCAACAGTATGAATTATAGCTGTTTATTGACAGGTTTTCGGCTACCCACAAAGGGCGTATGGTCTTTTAGCATCGAAAACTTACCCACCCTCTGCTTGATTTGCATCAACAACAGAGAACAGGGCTCTACCTAGTGTGTGCAGCATTAATAACAACAATGTTCTGCATACCGAGGTTTCAATGTCGCATACTTCTTCTACACCGGGTGAAAAACAGTCACGGCTGCTACAGGACTGGAGACCGGAAGACCCGGCATTCTGGGCCGCAAGTGGTCACAAAGTTGCCAGCCGTAATTTGTGGATTTCCGTTCCCTCGCTGCTGCTTGGCTTCTGCGTCTGGATGCTGTTCAGCCTGGTTTCCGTTAACCTGAACAAAGTTGGTTTTAACTTCACCACCGACCAATTGTTTATGCTGACGGCGATCCCTTCGGTGTCAGGCGCTATTTTGCGCGTACCTTACTCCTTTATGATCCCTCTGTTCGGTGGCCGCCGCTGGACAGCCATCAGTACCGTTTTCCTGATCATCCCTTGTGCCTGGCTGGGCTTTGCGGTGCAGGATACCACCACGTCGTATAATACTTTCCTCGTCATTTCCCTGCTGTGTGGTTTTGGTGGGGCGAACTTTGCCTCCAGCATGGCCAATATCAGCTTCTTCTATCCGAAAGCCAAACAGGGCGGTGCACTGGGTATTAACGGCGGGTTAGGGAACATGGGCGTGAGCGTGATGCAATTACTGGCCCCACTGGCAATCTCTCTGGGGATTTTCAGCGCATTCAGTGACCCGCAAACGCTGGCTGACGGTAGCAGCATGTGGCTGCAAAACGCGGCCTGGATCTGGGTACCCTTCCTGATTATTTGTACCGTGGCAGCCTGGTTTGGTATGAATGATCTGGCGTCATCAAAAGCGTCGATTCGCCAGCAGTTGCCGGTTCTGAAACGTGGTCATCTGTGGATCATGTGTGTTCTGTATCTCGCGGCATTCGGCTCGTTCATCGGTTTTTCGGCCGGTTTTGCCATGCTGACTAAAACGCAGTTCCCAGAAGTGAATATCATGCACTACGCCTTCTTCGGTCCGTTCTTCGGTGCCCTGGCGCGTTCTGGCGGCGGTATGCTCTCTGACCGTCTGGGTGGTGTCCGAGTGACTTTCTGGAACTTTGTGGTGATGGCGATTGCTGCAGCGCTGCTGTTCCTGACTCTGCCGCACGGCGGCGTTGGCGGTAACTTTGCGGCCTTCTTCGGCGTATTCATGGTGCTGTTCCTGACGGCCGGTCTGGGGAGTGGTTCGACTTACCAGATGATCGCCGTTATTTTCCGCAAGCTGACCACCGACTCGGCGCTGGCCCGTGGCGACAGTGCTGAATCAGCACAACGTGAAGCGGTAACAGATACCGCTGCTGCGCTGGGCTTTATCTCTTCCATCGGTGCTATCGGCGGCTTCTTTATTCCAAAAGCGTTCGGTACCTCACTGGCCATGACCGGTTCACCAGCAGGCGCGATGAAAGTCTTCCTGGTGTTCTACATCGTTTGTGCGGTGATCACCTGGGTGGTTTACTGGCGGAATCTGAGCAAAGGGTTTGCGACGAAGAAGGCTCGATAAAGGTTCTCCGGGCTGCTGCCCGAACCCGCTTTTAAATCTTTAAATCTTTAAATTCAAATTCAAATTCAAAGTCGTGGGCGCTGGCCCACACCAGGGTAAGGGGAGTGAAACGACTCCCCTTACCAATCCCCCGTTTTATTCACTCCGTTGCTGCGCAAGTTAGGACGGACGTGTTTCAGGTACTTACGTGATCGCCGTAAAATGTCAGCCCTCCGGGCTTCCCGACTGCGGGTTCGAGCCAACGGTAAATACGTTATCTCTCCACCGACTTGCCGGTGACATTTTGAACACGGCCTACGCTTCTTTAAAATTAAAATTAAAATCAAAATCAAAATCAAAATCAAAATATTAATATGGCCTGTTTTTGTCTTTAAAAAAGTCCGGGCGGAATTTTGCGGCTATAACAGCGATGACTGGAACACGGCCATCCCGATTCAGCGATAGCGCGCAGTTAAAAAACGCAGGGTTCCAAGGGAGGCGCGTTTACGCCTCCCTTGGGCCAGTGTGGGCGGCGAGCCCACGGCCTTGAAGTTGACCTTGAGCTTGACCTTGGGGTCAAAGGGCACCCCCTTTTACCGACACCACTTCTCAATCGCAAACGCGATGGCCTTCGTACAATTCACCAGGTCTTCCACGGACACTCTCTCGTTCGGCTGGTGAGACTGCGCCGGGTCACCGGGACCGAAATTGACGGTTGGCGTATTGCCCATGCCGGTCGGTAAACCAATATCGCTGTGCGCGCCGAAACCTGATAATACCGGTGACAGATTGGCGTCAATCACGGCCTCCTGGAAGATGGTGACAAACGGGTGATCGGAAGGCACTTCGGCGCAGTCGGCGTCGAGGATCCACTCGATATACGCCGGGTGCGCACGCAGGTAAGGGTCGGCTTCGCACACACGGGCGATGTGCTCTTCAACTTCACGCTTCACATGACCGCCCAGACCGAACTCATCTTTCTCTGACGGCAGATACTGTACGTCGATGACGATCTCACCGTGACCGGCAGTGGAAGAGGGATGTTCGCCCACGTTCAACTGGGTGATCATCACCTTGTTGGGCATCTCCATCAGTGGGTGATTTTTCTTCGGATCGTACTGCCAGCGGCGGTTAAGAACATCAATACCATCCATGATCTGACGACACAACTCGACGGCGTCCACCGGACCGGTGCTGTCCCAGGCGTTCGGCGTCAGTTCCGCATGGCCCCCCACGCCGTTGACGATGATTTTTCCCCACAAAATACCGTGGCAAATCGGGGCGATTTGGTTGGCACTTGGCTCGGTCATGATGCCCGCGTCGGCGCGGAAACCGCGGTCAACCATCGCCAGCGATCCCATGCCACCAATCTCTTCATCCACGACGGTAGTGAAAACGACGTCACCGGAAAGCTCAACACCCAGATCTTTGAGAAACTCCACCGCCATCAGCATGCAGGCCACGCCGCCTTTCATGTCTACCGCGCCACGACCATAAACGAAGTCGTCAATCACCTGTGGTGCGAACGGATCGGTGCGCCAGTGCGCGCTTGCACCGGGTGGCACAACGTCAATATGGCCGGTCAGCATAATGGATTTTCCGCCGCCGCTGCCTTTAAGCTGTCTCTTATACACATCTCCGAGCCC
>CAMLBO010000148.1 GCA_946478305.1 uncultured Enterobacterales bacterium | reverse complement strand
GCCTGTCTCGTGGGCTCGGAGATGTGTATAAGAGACAGCTATGAATACACCACAGAAAACCGCCGTTGCCCGCGTGGTTCGTGCCCCTCACGGCACCGAGCTGAGCTGCCAGAACTGGCTGATCGAAGCCGCTTACCGCATGTTGCAAAACAATTTGGACCCGGACGTCGCCGAACGTCCGGAAGACCTGGTGGTATACGGCGGGATTGGCAAAGCCGCGCGCAACTGGCCTGCTTTCGAGGCTATTCTCGACAGCCTGCGTACACTGCGTGAAGACGAAACGCTGCTGATTCAGTCCGGTAAACCGGTGGGCATTTTCCGTACTCATACGGATGCACCTCGGGTGCTGATTGCCAACTCTAACCTGGTGCCTCACTGGGCCAACTGGGAGCACTTCCACGAACTGGATAAAGCCGGGCTGATGATGTACGGCCAGATGACTGCAGGTTCATGGATCTACATTGGCGCGCAAGGCATCGTGCAGGGGACCTATGAAACCTTCGCCGAAGCGGGGCGTCAGCACTACAACAGCGACCTGCGCGGTAAATGGATCCTGACTGCCGGACTGGGCGGCATGGGGGGGGCGCAACCATTAGCTGGCGTACTGGCTGGTGCCTGCGTACTGGCGATTGAGTGTCAGGAATCGCGCATCGATTTCCGTATCCGCACCCGTTATCTCGATCACAAAGCCCACAGCATCGACGAAGCGCTGGCGATGATTGAAAAAGCCTGCGCCGAAAAACAGGCGATCTCCGTTGGCCTGCTGGGTAACGCCGCGGAACTGATGCCGCAGCTGGTTGCGCGCGCTCAACAGGGTGGTTTACGCCCGGACATCGTCACCGACCAAACTTCTGCCCATGACCCGCTGAACGGCTATCTGCCAGAAGGCTGGACGCTGGAGCAGTGGCAGGATCGTAAAACCGCTGATCCTAAAGCGGTAGTGAAAGCGGCGCGTGCGTCGATGGCAAAACACGTTAAGGCGATGCTCGATTTTCACGCCATGGGCATTCCGACGGTCGACTACGGCAACAACATCCGTCAGGTGGCAAAAGAGGAAGGTGTGCTTAACGCTTTTGATTTCCCTGGCTTTGTTCCGGCTTACATCCGCCCTCTGTTTTGCGAAGGCAAAGGTCCGTTCCGCTGGGTGGCACTGTCAGGTGACCCGGAAGATATCTACAAGACCGATGCTAAACTGAAAGAGCTGTTCCCGGATAACGCCAATCTGATCAACTGGTTGAATATGGCCAGCGAACGCATTGCTTTTCAGGGGTTACCGGCGCGGATCTGCTGGCTGGGGCTGGGTGAGCGGCACATTGCCGGGCTGGCCTTTAATAAAATGGTGCGTAACGGTGAACTGAAAGCGCCGGTGGTGATCGGCCGTGACCATCTGGATACCGGCTCGGTGGCCTCACCAAACCGTGAAACGGAAGCGATGAAAGATGGCTCTGACGCCGTTTCCGATTGGCCGTTACTGAATGCGTTACTCAATACCGCTGGCGGCGCGACGTGGGTCAGCCTGCATCACGGCGGCGGCGTGGGTATGGGCTTTTCACAACATGCAGGCATGGTGATTGTCGCTGACGGCACCAAAGAAGCGGATGCCCGTCTGGCACGCGTCCTGTGGAACGACCCGGCAACCGGCGTGATGCGTCACGCTGATGCAGGGTATGAGCAGGCGATTGAATGCGCAGAACGTAATGAACTGAATCTGCCGATGATTTAAGTGACGGCGTTACGTATATTTCGAACATGACATAGAAATACCTTCAAAATAAAAGTGGCGGGCAGCAGTTCAATCTGGAGCCCGCCAATTTTTCCTGGCTACACCTTCTGCATATTCTCCAGTAATCACACTTTGCTCAAAAAATCGCCGACCCGGCCCTTTGTTAACTATCCTTAACTCAAATAATGCATTTCATTAACTTCGGGTTGGGGTGTTATGTGAATTTGATGCTAAGAACGATTAACCCTAAGATCTCAACGTCATTATTACCTCTTGGTGTACTCCTGCTGCTGGCCTCGCCCTGGTTCTCTTTTGCCGCTTGCGACATTCCGGTGCCAAATTCCGGTCAAACCACAACATGCAGCACATCTATTCCCAATCCGGGCACTTTACCGGTCACCGCTCAGCTCAACAGCCAGAATGTCACGGTAAACATAGACAGCGGTGCGGGTTTAACGGTTGCAGATCAGAATGCGGTCAGCATTGAAAGCAACAGCATCATTAATAATTACGGCGCAATTAATCTGAGCGGGGACAATGTCAACGCGCTATCGGCCAGTCTGGCGGGAAATCTGCTGAACAACGTGGGTTCGTTATCAGTGAGCGGTGATAACTCCACGGGCATGCATGTCAGTGCCGCTGGTAATACGCTCAGTAATCAGGGGGCTATTTCAACCCAGGGATATCAGGGATACGGGATGGAGGCTAATGGTGGCGGTAATATTCTGACCAACAGCGGAACTATTGAGACCACGGGCGAGGGTGGAAACGGCATTAATACCGCACTGGGCGGTGGTGTCATCGACACAATCACCAATAGCAATGTGATTCATGTTTCCGGCACCAATGCCAATGGGATCTACCTCGGGCAACCCGCCAGCGTCACCAACAGCGTGACCGGCCTTATCACCAGCGATGCTTCGCGCGGTATTGTTGCCACCGCTGGCGGCACTATCAACAACGCGGGTGAAATTCATGCCCTGCGTGACGGTGTATACAGCTATTTCGGCGTGGCGACGGTGACCAATAGCGGAACTATCTCCTCCGGCAACGAGATTGGCATTCAGTTTGACAGCAACGACGCCGCGACGGTGATTAACAGCGGTAATATCAGCGGGGGAAACGGCATCGCCGTTAGCTTTTCAGGCGCCAACGATCAGTTCATCTGGCAAAACAGCGGCTCAGTGACTGGTTCCGTCGTGATGGGCGATGGCGACGATACGGCCACGCTGAAGAATTTAAACGCGACTCAATTGCTGTCAGGCATCATTTTTGACGGCGGTGCAGGCAGCGATTCACTGACGCTGGACCACAGCTTCGCCAGCGATCCGGCGCGATTTATCGACTGGGAAAGTATTGCACTCAACAACGGATCTCAGCTTACGCTCAACAGCCCGCTGGTACTCGGTGACAGTGGTTCTCAGACCGGCAGCATAATGATTGACGCCAGCAGCAGCGTGCTGGCCGGCGGGCAGAGCGCCGCCACTATTTCAGCCTTCAATAACGCCTCGTCGGTTACTGTGCGCAATGCGGGGACGCTGGATCTGACCAACGGTTCCGGCAGCACCTCAGACCGGCTGACCATAAATGGCAACTATGTCGGGCTCAACGGCACGTTAAAGCTACAGACCGTACTGAACGGGGATAACTCACCGTCGGACCAGTTAATTATCTCCGGCGGGCAGGCCAGCGGTACGACGCAGATTCAGGTCACCAATGTCGGAGGCTCGGGCGTGGCGACACAGCAGAACGGTATTTTGCTGGTTGACGCCATCAACGGTGGTACAACCACCACCACGGCATTCAATCTGGCCGGTGGATCTGTCTCGGCCGGGGCCTATGATTATTTCCTGTTTCGCGGTGGCGCAGGCAGCAGTGACAGCTGGTTTTTGCGCAATACGCTGATAACGACGCCACCGGTAACCCCTCCTGTTACACCACCTGTTGCACCGCCTGTTACACCGCCTGTTGTACCGACAGAGCCGGGCGGTACGCTACCTCCGGTTGTGACACCGGTAGCCACGGTACCGCTCTACCGTCAGGAAATTCCGCTTTATCAATCACTGGCGCCACTGGTGCTGAACATGGGTATGACGCAGATCGGTACATTCCATCAGCGTCAGGGCAGCCAAAGCCTGATCGATTCCGTAGACGGCCGCATACCGGCCAGTTGGGCGCGTATTTTGGGAACCCACAGCGAACAGAGCTGGTCGGGTTCTACCTCACCCTCCTTTGACGGTTCGTTTGAGGGTTTTCAGGTCGGACAAGACCTTTACTCGGCACAGGATGCTGACGGCGGGCACGACAACGCCGGGATTTTCTACGGCTATACGCGGGTCAAGGGCGACATTCATGGATTTATCCTCGGCCAGCCGGACGCCTGGGCAGGGAATATCAAGCTCAACGGCAACAGCCTTGGTACTTACTGGACGCATCAATGGGCGAGTCAGGCGTATATGGATGCGGTGCTGATGCAAACCTGGATGAACGGTTCCATGGAGTCTGGACGCGGGCGCAATGCAGATGCCGGGGGGAAATTATGGTCGGCGTCATTAGAGAGCGGTTATCCGCTGTCGGTCAGCAATCGCTGGTCGCTTGAGCCGCAGGCACAGCTGGCGGTGCAGCGTATGATGATCGATGACAGTAATGACGGGGTTTCTTCCATCGAGTACAGCAACGGCACTGTGGAGACCGGCCGCGTCGGCGTACGTCTGGAGGGGAATTACGGCGAGCTGGCCCGGAGCATTCAGCCCTTTATCAACATTAATTTCTGGCATCAGTTTAACAATACCAGTTCGGTTAATCTGAACGGAGATAAGGTGACGGCCGAGGAGGGCTCCACCTCGCTGGAAGTGGGCGTCGGCGTAGCGGCCACACTGAATAAAAATGTCAGTTTTTACTCAACGGCCAGCCACACCGCCGATGTTGATAGTACGAAAATTGATGACTATATCGGCAGCGTCGGCATGCGGGTCATCTGGTAAAGCCATACTACACCGGAATATGTACGTGCTTTTTGATATTTTTCAGGCAGGTGATCATAGTGAAAGTCATGATCACCAGCAGCGCCCATGAGCTCCACTTGCCGAGATGTACGCCGGACCAGCTGTCGATTTGATTCGGATAACGCCAGATCGTAAAGAACGTACTGATGTTTTCGGCCAGCCAGATAAAGAAGCCGATCAGGATAAACGCGAAGATCAGAGGCATACGCCGCGCAGTGTCATACGGCGTGAAAACCACATAGCTGCGGGCATATAGCCCTAATATCAGCGCCGTAATGTACCAGCGGAAATCGCCAATGTAGTGATGGCTGAAAAAGTTAACGTAAATCAGCAGGGAGGAGATGGTCGCCAGCGTATATGGCGGATAATTGCGGACTTTCACATCCAGCAGCCGCCAGCACTGGATCATGTAACTGCCCACCGCCGCGTACATAAACCCTGAAAACAGCGGAACGCCAAACAGTTTAGTGTAGGCAAAGTCCGGATAACTCCACGAGCGGATACCTGACGACGTTTTAAACACTTCCAGCACAAATCCCACCACATGAAACAGCATCACGGCTTTAAATTCGTCCAGCGTTTCCAGCTTCGTTGCCAACATCCAGACCTGCACAAACAGTGCGACGAGCAGCAGCACATCATAGCGCGGCACATGAAACAGACCGGCGCGCGGTACCAGGAACACGGCCAAAAAAAACAGGCCAACAAAGATGCAGGCCCGGGCTTCTTTGATACCGAAAAACACCAACTCCGTGATAAAACGGCGCAGCCCGCGGATGGGCTGCACGGGGCGAGGCATCAGCAAAAAGTGATCAAGCCGTTGTAAAGGTCCCATCGTCGTCCCTGAAGTGATTGCGGTAAAAAGCGATGGCGAATTCTATTTCATCACCCGCAATTGCGCACGTTCATTGTAAAAACGACGGTAGGAGAGGTAACCCGCAATAATGGTCGACAGGCTGGCGGTGGCCAACAACATAAAGGTCACCATGATCTGGTATTTGATGGCTTTAACCGGGTCAATACCGGCAAAGATCAGGCCAGACATCATGCCAGGCAGGCTGACCAGCCCGACGGTTTTGGCCGCATCGACGGTCGGGATCATCGCGGCACGAATACTGTCGCGGATAATTGACCCTGATGCCATTTTGGTTGATGCGCCGAGGCTCAGCATTTCGAGGATCTTTTGCTGGTTGTCGATAAAGCGCTGGTTGAGATTGCTGTAGCACAGGCCCACCGCCACCATTGCGTTGCCGGCGATCATGCCGGAAATCGGAATCACCTGCATCGGCAGAAACTCAATCGAGCGGCTGAGCAGCAGCACCACCAGCGTCAGCGTGGTGCCCACCGAGATAGCGATAAACGAAATCACAAAGCCGTTATCAATATTGCGGCTGCGTTTTTTGGCATTGAGCGCGGCGTTAACGCAGATAAACAGCACCATCAGCACCGTCAGCCAGCCGTTGTTCAGCTCAAAAATGTATTTGAGCACATAACCAACAATCACCAATTGGACGATCGCGCGCGCTACGCTCCAGATGATGTCTTTTTCGAGCCCGAGCTTCTCTTTTTTGCTCACCAGCAGGGCGATCACCACCAGAATAAGCGCCAGTCCCAGGGATTCATTGGTAATATTATGCTGGTTCATGGGCTGTTTTCCTGTCTCTTATACACATCTGACGCTGCCGACGA
>CAMLBO010000147.1 GCA_946478305.1 uncultured Enterobacterales bacterium | reverse complement strand
CGAGATTTCTGCCTGTCTCGTGGGCTCGGAGATGTGTATAAGAGACAGCTGTTGCCTTGTCGCAACGGGTATCTCGGGGGATATGGTAGAAGCGAGAATGATCATCGAGCAGGTGTTTTAGGCTTCTTGGAAAAGCCTAAATAAAATTTCAACTTCAAGGTCGTGGGCTCGCCGCCCACACGGGCCCAAAGGGTTTTAAACGAAACCCTTTGGAATCCTGCGTTTTTTGCTGCTGTAACACCGTAGCTGCGCAGGTCATAATGGCCGTGTTTCAGGGACCGCGGTGATAGCCGTAAAATGTCATCGCTGCGCGATTCCCGGCTGCGGGTTCGAGCCAACGGTAAGGATGTTGTCTCTCCACCGACTTGCCGGTGACATTTTGAACACGGCCGAAGCTTCTTTAAATTCAAAACCACTCACTTTTTGCTTTTTAAATTCACGTCTACATTCAAAACTCAAACGGTTCTGGTCTTTCAAAATGCTGAGGCCGCATTCAAAAATTCCGCCGGAGGAGAGGTGGAAAACCGCGAGTCTTTTTTCGCGGGTTTTAACCCGAACGGAGGGGACCGCAACGCGGCGGTATTTTGCGGCTATAACTGAAGCTCCTGAAACAGGGCCATCCCAACTTGCGCAGCTGCTGTTTTTAAAAGAGCCTGGGGTCTTGGGGCGGCGGCGATTGGCCGCCCCAAGTCGGTGTGGGCCGATGCCCACGACCTTGAAGTTGAATTTGAAATTAAAGACTCAAAAGCGACATTAGGGCGCCTCCTATCAAATCTCCCCTTAAAAAGGTAAAATACCCGGTATTAATGATTTACATTCTGATTTAACTCATCTTTTTAAAATCAATTTAACGAGGTTAATACATGGAACAGTTACCTAAATGCCCGAAATGCAGTTCTGAATTCACCTGGCAAGACGGCGCGATGCTGAACTGCCCGGAATGTGGCCATGTTTGGTCACTGGAAGGTGATGCGGAAGCTCAGGACGATGCGCTGGTGGTGGTCGACGCAAACGGAAATGTACTGGCAGACGGCGATTCTGTCACCGTGATCAAAGACCTGAAAGTTAAAGGCAGCTCATCCATGCTCAAGATCGGCACCAAAGTGAAAGGCATTCGTTTGTGCGAAGGTGACCATAACATCGACTGCAAAATCGATGGTTTTGGACAGATGAAACTGAAATCTGAGTTCGTAAAGAAAAACTAATTTCTTAGTACGTTACCTGGCCTGCATCTTAAGCGGTTTTGTTAGATCGACAGAACCGCTGCCTCACCTTACACTCAATGCATAATCTCGTTATACTTTCAGTAGAGAAGACTGCATGAAAAAGCCTCAAGACTATTTTAACGCCCTCAATCACGACTACCTCAACGTCCACAAAACTAAAGAAAATCTGTTTTGGCAAAACTATATGGGTACCGGCGACGAAAACGTATCGGCGGAGTTCTCGGCGGCAGAGAGTGCCTATAAGCGCTTCATTTCTGACTCAGCCCGCTTAGGTGAGTTGCGTGAGCTGATCGCCGGACTGGAAAATCAACCTCTGGATGAGAACGGCAAATCGTTGCTGCACGGCTTACAGGGCTGGTACCGTTTCTTTGACTGCAATGCGATTGAAGACCCTAAAGCCCAGGCGTTGCTGGATGAGATTATTCAGGCTGAAGCTGCTCTGTATACCAAACGCAAACAGCATCGTCTTACCCACATCAATGCGAAGGGCGAGCGCGTTAATGCGTCGCTCGGTGAGTTGCTGACCAATCAGGCTAACAATGAGAATGAAACCTATCGCCGCAGTTCGCAGATAGCACTGCGTGAGCTGGAAGAGTGGCTGCTGCATAATGGTTTCCCGGAGCTGGTTGGACTGCGCAACCGCTTTGCGCGCCAGCTCGGTTTCCGTAACTATTTCGATTATAAGGTGAACAAAACCGAGCGCATGACGCCGGAGCAACTGTTCGCCATTCTTGACCGTTTCGAAGAGCAGACCCGTGAGGGTAACGTGCGAAGCCTCAACGAGCTGGTGGCGCGGGAAGGGGATGCGGCACTGTTGCCGTGGAATATCCGTTTTGCCAGCGCGGGCGATGTTACCCGTCAGCTCGACCCTTATTTCCCGTTTGCCGATTCACTGCGTCGCTGGATCGACAGCTTTAAGCGCCTGAATATCGGTTTTAATGGTGCTGAAATGCAACTCGATTTACTGGTGCGCGAAGGTAAATACGAGAATGGCTTTATGCATAGCCCGGTACCGGCCTTTTATGACAACGGTAAATGGGTGCCTGGCGTGATTAACTTCACCAGTCTGGCGAAGCCTGATCAGGTGGGCAGCGGCGCGAGTGGGCTGAATACGCTGTTCCACGAAGGCGGGCACGCGGCGCATTTTGCCAACATCCGCCAGAACGCACCGTGTTTCTCTCAGGAGTTCCCGCCAACGTCCATGGCCTATGCCGAAACCCAGTCGATGTTTTGCGACAGCCTGCTCGATGATGCCGACTGGCTGAAGCGCTATGCCAAAAATGCTCAGGGCGAACCGGTACCGGATACGCTGATCCACGACAGCATTGCCGCCCGCCAGCCAATGCGCGCCTTTAATGAGCGCCACATTTTACTGGTGCCTTATTTCGAATGGCAACTGTATCAATGGCCGGATGAAAAACGCACGCCTGAAGCCATATTGGCGCTGGCCCGCGACGTTGAGACGCATATTCTTGGCGTAACCGGCAGCCCGCGCCCGACAATGGCTATTCCGCATCTGCTATCGATGGATTCCGCCTGTTCCTATCAGGGGTACCTGCTGGCACTGATGGCTGTCGAACAGACCCGTGCCTTTTTCCTTAAGCGTGACGGTTATCTGACGGATAACCCGGCCATCGGCCCGGATCTGGCGAAACATTACTGGACGCCGGGCAACAGCGTCAGCCATGACGATACCTTGCGCAGCCTGACCGGCGAAGGCTTCAATCCGGATTATCTGGCACAGGTGTGTAACCAGACTGTAGCCGCAGCGTGGGAAGAGGCGCGGGAAACCATTAAACGGGCAGCCAGCCGTGAACAACCGGCGGCAGATTTCGACCTTAACGTGCATATCCGCGTTGTGGATGGCAGTCGTGTGCTCGCCGACAGCGCTGATGGTGATGATGCCATGTGCCAGGATTTCGCCGATTTTGTCGAACAGACCTATCTGGGGAAATAATTGCAGTCAGTGAAACGGCGCGGGGTAATCCCCGCGTTTTTTTTTATGGCAGGGTGCGGCGGGCATCGGGGCGGATAAGATCAAAACGATTCTCTTCGGAGATACCGTAGTACGCAGTCGGGCCACCGGCGCGCAGGACTGGTTCAGCCAGTGCCGTTTGGTAAACCCCGTCAATCAGTAAATCCGGCGCGATATGAACCGCAACGACTTCCCCCAGAACCAGCCAGGTATCCACTTTCTCTCCGGCAGCGCTTTGCAACTGGATGCACTGAGTCAGCTTGCACTCAAAGTTGACCGGACTCTCTGCGACACAATTTGCCGCGACGATGCGTCCCGGGCGCGGCGTCAGACCTGAGAATTCAAACTCGTCTGTGCCATGGGGCAGAGAGGCTGAACTTTCGTTCATCTTTTCCAGCAGGGTTCGGGTGGTGAGATTCCAGACGAACTCGCCGGTCTCCACGATATTCGCCACGCTGTCTTTCCAGCCACTGCTGGCAAAACCAATGATCGGTGGATGATAATTAAACGCATTAAAAAAGCTGTAGGGGGCAAGGTTACGTTGCCCGGCGGCGTTACGTGAGGCTATCCAGCCGATAGGTCGCGGTCCGACGATGGCGTTAAAAGGGTCATGTGGCAGGCCGTGGCCCGCAGAAGGTTCATAATAGTAACGTTCGTCAGTGCTCATGGTGGTCCTTTGGCGCGGAATATAAAGTGTGTTGGTTAGCACGTTAACCGTTTTTCTGCATCGCTGCCAGTCAGCGTCCGGCAGAGGCGCGCGGTTTGTGTTATCTTACGCGCCAGAAATTACGACAGGTTAGCAGCCATCGAAAAATTGGCTATTTCTCACTCTGTGCGTTTCACGAAACTATTTTCATCAATACATTTTTCATACATACACTCCGGAGAGTCATTCAGGTGGAAAACAAGAAAATCTTCCCGCAGGAAAAAAGCGGTCTGCATCCGCGTAACCGCCACCGCAGCCGCTATGACTTCCCGGCCCTGATTGCCAGCAGCCCGGAGCTCGAGCCTTTCGTCTCAGAGAATAAATGGGGCGATTTGTCTGTAGATTTCGCCGATCCTCAGGCAGTGAAAGCGCTGAATCGCGCTTTGTTGCGTCATTTCTATCAGATTGAAAACTGGGAAATTCCGGCAGATTACCTCTGCCCACCTATTCCTGGCCGTGCGGACTATATCCATCATCTGGCTGATTTACTGGCTAGCAGCAATCAGGGTGAAATTCCGAAAGGCAAAGACATCGCCATTCTGGATATTGGCGTAGGTGCTAACTGTATCTATCCGATTATCGGCCTGCGTGAATATGGCTGGCGCTTCACAGCCAGTGAGATTGATGCGACCTCGATGGCTGCGGCGAAGAAAATCGTTGCTACCAACCCGCTGCTGACCAATCAGGTGCGTTTCCGTTTACAGGCAAAACCGCCGCGTATTTTCGACACCATCATTCGCCATGACGAACGTTACGACGCCGTGCTGTGTAACCCGCCGTTCCACGGTTCTGCGGAAGAAGCGGCAGGCAGCAGCCAGCGTAAGCGTCAGAATCTAGGTATCGATCGCCGCACCGGCAAGGCTGAACTGAATTTCGGTGGCCAGCACAACGAATTGTGGTGCGAAGGTGGGGAAGAGTCCTTTGTGGTCCGTATGGCCGAGGAGAGCGCTGAAAAACGCAGTAACTGCTTGTGGTTCACCGTGCTGATTTCCAAGAAAACCACGTTACCCCTGCTGTATGAAGCATTGGAAGAGCTGGAAGCGACCGACGTGCGCACCGTGGAAATGACACAGGGCAATAAGATCAGCCGCTTTGTTGCATGGACCTTCCTCACTCCGTGGCAGCAAAAGACCTGGGCTGACAAACGCTGGAACTGATGTTATCCGCTGGTTTCATCCCATAATTCTTCAGCCTGACGTGCAGTGTGACGTCAGGCTAAAAAAAATCCTAAACGCCCCCTTTCTTTTTTAGCGCTTTAAATTATGATTAATGCACAATAAGAGAAATAGGATCATTACTCAGATAATGATTCGCAGTATGTTGTTTTTTTTCCCCTTTTTTCGATTGTCGTACACCTGCCAAAACATGCTCACCCCAGGGGCAAAACTCATTAACTTATCGAATTAACGTTTACGTTAAATTTGCGCAGTCATGAGCACGTGTTTTATTTCCAGCATCTTATTCCAGATAATGCGGAATGTGTATTCAATCACGTTATAAGCCATGGGGTTTCCGACATATGCAGCTATTCACTCATCCATTCAGTACGGCCTGGCGTGACAAATTTTCAGCGTTCTCTCAGGCTGTTCCCATGATCAGTTTTACGCCGCAGGGTATCGTTACTGAAGTTAATGATCTGTTTCTAAAGGGAATGGGATATAAGCGAGAAGAGGTGCTGGGCCAACCCCATAAAATCTTCTGTACCCCTGAATTCGTTGCCAGCGATGCTTACCGTCTACATTGGCAGGGATTGCAGCAGGGGAAATCTATCAGCGGTAATATTAAACGTGTGCATAAAAATGGGGCAGTTATCTGGCTTCAAGCGACTTATGTTCCTGTTTTAAATAAACAGGGAAACGTAATTGAGATAATTAAAATAGCCAGTGATGTCACTGAGCACATTAATGAGTCACATGAACATCAGGGAGTATTACAGGCCTTAGATCGTTCGATGGCATTAATTACGTTTACACCTGATGGCGATATTCTTAACGCTAACACCAATTTTACGAAAGTGATGGGATATTCTCTGCATCAGATTCAGGGTCGTTCCCACGCTATGTTCTGCCTGCCCACCTGGCGGGATTCCAGCGAATACCGTTCACACTGGCAGCGGCTGAAAAAAGGGGAGTTTATTCTCGGGCGATTTGAGCGTTTGAACAGTCGGGGACAGAGCATCTGGCTTGAGGCGAGCTACAATCCGGTACTCGACGATGAAGGCCGCGTGATCAAAGTGGTGAAGATTGCCCAGGATATTACTCAACAAATGACCCAACAGCGCCAGCAGGAAAGCATGATGAATCATGTGCATACGCTGTCTCTCAATACTGATAAAACCGCTGCCGAGGGTGTGACCATCGTGCAGAAAGCGGTGGAAGACATGCAGGAAGTGGAGGCGCTAGCGAAGCGAACTTCCGACATTATTTGTCAGCTTGGGCAAACTTCAGAACGTATCGGCGAGATGGTCGATACTATCCGGCGCATCTCTTCACAGACCAATTTACTGGCCATTAACGCCACCATAGAAGCTGCGCACGCCGGGGAACAGGGGCGTGGTTTTGCCGTGGTAGCCGGTGAGGTCCGCTCGCTTGCCGATCAGTCGCGTAAAGCTGCCGTGGAAATTGACCAGCTTACGCAAAGCATTCGCGACGGCGTGATGGCTGCCATTGACGGCATGGGTAACTGCGTTAGCCGCGCCGGTGGCGGCGTCACCCTCAGTCGCAATGCGGGGGAGGTGATTAATCAGGTGAATCTCGGAATGCAGGATCTGGTGAAAATGATGGCGGAGTTTTCGGTGGCGTCCGAAAGCCGCTTTTGATCTGGACTTGCAGTCAAAACCGTGGGCTCGCCGCCCACACTGGCCCCTGTCTCTTATACACATCTGACGCTG
>CAMLBO010000146.1 GCA_946478305.1 uncultured Enterobacterales bacterium | reverse complement strand
CAAGTTTTGGCGTCGGCAGCGGCGGCTCAGGGCATGTGACAGGCTACAGCGACGTTCATGCCGAATTCGAACAGCAGCTGGCCCAGTGGCAGGGCTATCCGCGTGCGCTGCTGTTTATCTCTGGTTTTGCGGCCAATCAGGCGATTCTGGCAGCGCTCATGCAGCAAGACGATCGCGTACTGGCCGACAAACTGAGCCACGCCTCCTTGCTGGAAGCGGCGGCACATGCGCCTTCACAACTGCGGCGTTTCCAACACAATCAGCCAGACGCTTTGCAGCGTCTGCTGGAGAAACCGGTGGCCGGTGACACGCTGGTGGTCACCGAAGGCGTATTCAGCATGGACGGCGATGCTGCGCCGCTGGCGGATCTGCACCGCTTATCACAGGCGCACGGCAGCTGGCTGCTGGTTGATGATGCACACGGCGTCGGCGTGCTGGGTGAAGAGGGGCGTGGCAGTTGCTGGCAACAGAACGTGCGGCCTGAACTGTTGGTGGTGACCTTCGGCAAAGCATTTGGTTGCAGCGGGGCGGCGGTGTTATGTGATGACGCCACCGCCGATTATCTGCTGCAGTTTGCCCGCCATCTGATTTACAGCACCGCGATGCCAGCCGCACAGGTGTGTGCGCTGCAGGCCAGCCTGCGCTGCATTCAGCAAGGCGACGACCTGCGTGATAAACTGGCGGCCAATATAGCCCGTTTTCGTGCAGGAGCCGCCGGCTTGCCTTATCAACTGACGGCTTCTGCCACGGCCATCCAGCCGCTGATTGTTGGTGAAAATCAGCCGACGCTGGATCTGGCACAGCGATTACGCGAACGCGGTGTGTGGGTCAGTGCGATTCGCCCGCCGACGGTTCCACCGGGCAGCGCAAGACTGCGCATTACCCTGACGGCTGCCCATCGGCCGGAAGATATCGATTTTTTGTTGGAGTCCCTTCATGGGTGCAGTCACTGAATTAGTGAACAAACAGGCGGTGGCCGACGCGTTCAGCCGCGCCGCCGTGAGTTATGAAAGCGCAGCACAACTGCAGCGCGACGTGGGCGAACACCTTATTAGCATGGTGGCTAATACTCACCAGGCCGCCGGGAATACGCTGCTCGATGCCGGTTGCGGTACCGGTTATTTCAGCCGCCGCTGGCGTGACATGGGCAAAGAGGTTACCGCGCTGGATCTCTCTCAGGGCATGATCGACATGGCCCGCGCGCAGGATTCCGCCCACCATTATCTGCCAGGTGACATCGAACGTTTACCGCTGGAAGACCAGTCGGTAGATATCTCTTTCAGTAACCTCGCCGTGCAGTGGTGCAATGCGCTGCCGCGTGCCCTCGAAGAGATGCACCGGGTGACGCGTATCGGCGGGTTGGTTTTGT
Source organism: uncultured Enterobacterales bacterium (assembly GCA_946478305.1). GTDB lineage: Bacteria > Pseudomonadota > Gammaproteobacteria > Enterobacterales > Enterobacteriaceae > Ewingella. The sequence continues at coordinate 5,605 of CAMLBO010000146.1, read as the reverse complement.
TCTCCACGCTGGCGGAAGGGTCACTGGGCGAACTGGCCGCGGCATGGATGAAAGTGGATGGCCGTCGTCACGTGAACCAGTTCCTGACGCCGGACAAAATCGCCGAAGCCTGTGCACCGTATCGGCATGACGTGCAGTTCAGCCAGCATACTGTCCTGTTCCCGGACGCCATGTCGCTGATGCGTTCGCTTAAAGGCATCGGTGCAACGCACATCAAAAATGGCCGCCTTGGCGGGCTGGGCGGCCGCGACCGCGTGGCGCTGCTGGAAAAACACTACGCCCGTCAGGACGGCATGCTGCCGCTGACCTATAAATTGGTCTATGGCGTCATCAATGTTGAAACATTAATCCCAAGATAAAACCCTGCGTCCTTGACGCTGTCTCTGCGTTAGCTGCGCGAGTTCACCCAAATCACTGATGATGTCAGCCCATCGGGATTTACTCGCTGGCCGCCTTGATACAGCGCCAATGACGTTGGGTTTCAGCAAGGGTCACAATAAAATGAAAAAAACCTTCTTCATTACCGGCACCGATACCGAAGTCGGGAAAACTGTCGCCACGACTGCTTTTTTGCAGGCGGCGGCGCGTGCCGGATTTTCTACCGCCGGATATAAGCCTGTGGCATCGGGCAGTGAAATGACGCCCGACGGGGCGCGCAACAGCGATGCCTTGGCGTTGCAGGCCAGCAGCAGTGTGCGGCTCAGCTATGGCGAAGTGAACCCCTGTACCTTTATTGAGCCGACCTCGCCGCATATTGTCAGCCAGCTCGAGCAGCGGCCGATTGTGCTCGATACCCTGAGCAAAGGGCTGCGGCATCTCGAACCTCAAGCCGACTGGACGGTGGTGGAGGGAGCGGGAGGATGGTTTACGCCACTCAATGAACAGGAAACCTTTGCCGACTGGGTGATCGCCGAACAATTGCCCGTGATTTTGGTGGTGGGAATGCGCCTTGGATGTATCAATCATGCAGTGCTGACCGCGCAGGCCGTAGCACTCAGCGGTTTACCGCTGCTGGGCTGGATAGCCAATGACGTACAGGAGACGGGGAAGCATCATCAGGCTTATCTGGCCACGCTTACGCGTATGCTGCCTGCGCCACTGCTGGGCGAGATCCCCTTCCTCGGTACGGCGATTGGCGGTGACGTTGGGCAATACCTGAATCTGGACTGCCTCATACCGTGAGGTAATTTTTTACCAGCCCTTCATCCAACTCCGCCAGCGTACCCTGTGCCACGTTACGTCCGCCGTCAAGCAGGCAGAAGCGGTCAGCTACGGTACGTATAAACGGCAGTTTATGGCCGACCAGCAGCAGCGTCAGTCCCAGATCCCGGTTCAGGCGGTGAATGATATTGCCCATGTTCGCCGTCATCGCTGCGCTGGTGTGTTCGGTCGGTTCGTCGAGGATAAGCAGCTCGGGTTCCTGCACCAGTGCCCGGCTGATAGCCAACTGCTGCTGCTGATTTTCATCCAGCTCACCCGCCTTATGCACACCCCTCTCTTTTAATACCGGGAACAGTTCATATACCGCCTCAGGCACGCGGCGGGTTTTGTTACGCCCGGCCATCATGGCGATTTGCAAATTCTCATCCACGCTCATTTGTGAAAAGATCTGGCGCCCCTGGGGCACATAGCCGATCCCCATCAATGCGCGGGTCTCCACCGGCAGATTCAGCAGGCTTTGCGGCTCTGCATTGGCCGACTGCCAGGAGATGGTGCCGCTCTTTACCGGCAGATGGCCCATGATGCAATTAATCAGTGTGGTTTTGCCGACGCCGTTACGGCCAATAAGGCAGGTACACTGACCGCGGTACAACTCCAGATTGATATCCCACAGAATATGGTTCTGGCCATAATATTGATTCACCGATTTAACACTTAACATCAGAGCGTCCTCTCTCAATTCCCTCCATCATGGCCTGGGAAGGCCAATCACGTCCGGAATGGTTAATGTACATTGACGGTCATTGTCATATTTCTGACATTCATTTTTCACTGTTAAGGTGGTGCTGAGACAAGGATGATATTGCAACTCTTGGGCCATGTTTTGCCCTGTAACCTCTAAAGAGTAGGTGATTGAAGGGGTTACAGCAGGGAGGGGAACAAAGCAGGCAAAATACCAAACAGGGGGAATAGGGCGGACATAAATCAGACCAAATAGTGCACTTTGTCAGTGCTGATAGCGCTGATTTTGGTGCAATGCATCAGAAGCACTAAAGCTAAAAGGTCCTCGTGAGATGCACTTTTTCATTTTGCAATATCTTCGACACAGGATATCTAGGCAAAATCGGCATATATAAAGAAGTAAAAATGGCTAAAAATAACTAAAAAACATCCCAGGGAAGCGGGTGAGGATGAAAGGCTGATTTTTGGCAGGTCCCGCCGCACGTGGCACCATGTGAGTTATCCACCATTCCTGTGGATAACCATGTGCATGAGAGTAGGGAAAGTTGCGCCAAGCGAGTCAGGACGCGGGTTGCGCTCAGTTTGTCCGTAATCGCAGCTTTTTAAAAAATATTCATATTTACAACAGGTTAACTAAAATCAAGCTTTGTCAAATTACTGTGCGCCGTCAGTGTCAATTTTCGTCAACCTGTGGTCAGAAAGTTAATTCGCGCAAATATCTGGGGATAATTGTTCTGTGATGTGGAAAATGGAGGGCTTCTGTAATCCTAAAAAAGTGCAGGAGTGCACAGATTTAAAAGCAGCCATGACAGTGAGTTAAAAAATGCGCGGAACTTAACCATTGGAAGCTGGTTTTATATCCAGTACTATATGGCTGGCAAAAATCGCGGAGTCTTCCATACTGAGTCTCCTTAGCCGGTGTTGTGCGTTCCTTCTCTTCAGTCAGGTAGCCCGTCAATGAGTAAAGTATTCAAACTGCATTCCGATTTTAAACCGTCAGGCGATCAACCTGAGGCCATACGTGCGCTGGAAGAGGGGCTGGAGAACGGTCTTGCGCATCAGACGCTGCTGGGCGTAACCGGTTCAGGGAAAACCTTTACCGTGGCTAACGTGATTGCCGATCTCAACCGGCCAACCATGGTGCTGGCACCCAACAAGACGCTGGCCGCGCAGCTTTATGGCGAGATGAAAGAGTTTTTCCCGGAGAACGCCGTCGAATATTTTGTCTCCTATTACGATTACTATCAGCCGGAAGCCTATGTGCCGAGTTCAGATACATTTATCGAAAAAGACGCCTCGATAAACGAACACATCGAGCAAATGCGTCTTTCTGCGACTAAAGCCCTGTTGGAACGTCGCGATGTGATTGTCGTAGCTTCGGTTTCTGCTATTTACGGTTTGGGCGATCCGGACCTCTATCTGAAGATGATGTTGCACCTGACTAAGGGCATGATCATCGACCAGCGTGCCATCTTGCGTCGTCTGGCAGAGCTGCAATATGCCCGGAACGATCAGGTTTTCCAGCGCAGTACATTCCGCGTACGTGGCGAGGTGATTGACGTCTTCCCGGCTGAATCTGACGATCTGGCGCTCCGCATTGAGCTGTTTGATCAGGAAGTCGAACGCCTCTCGCTCTTTGATCCGCTGACCGGTCAGGTACAGCACGAAATTCCGCGTTTCACTATCTATCCGAAAACCCACTACGTAACGCCTCGCGAACGTATTGTACAGGCGATGGAAGAGATCAAAGTTGAGTTGGCGGACCGGCGTAAAAACCTGCTCGACAATAACAAACTGCTGGAGGAGCAACGCATCAGTCAGCGTACCCAGTTTGATCTGGAGATGATGAACGAGCTGGGTTACTGCTCTGGTATCGAAAACTACTCGCGCTATCTCTCAGGGCGCGGCCCAGGTGAGCCGCCTCCGACGTTGTTCGACTATCTGCCAGCCGACGGCCTGCTGATTGTCGATGAGTCCCATGTCACCATTCCGCAAATCGGCGGTATGTACAAAGGCGACCGCTCGCGTAAAGAGACGCTGGTGGAGTACGGCTTCCGTTTGCCTTCGGCACTCGACAACCGCCCAATGCGTTTTGAAGAATTCGAAGCCGCTGCGCCGCAAAGTATTTATGTTTCAGCCACACCCGGCACCTACGAGATGGAAAAGTCAGGTGGCGACGTAGTTGAGCAGGTGGTGCGTCCGACCGGCCTGTTGGATCCATTGATCGAAGTGCGTCCGGTGGGGACTCAGGTTGACGATCTGTTGTCGGAGATCCGCAAGCGCGTTGAAGTGAACGAGCGTGTGCTGGTCACCACGCTCACCAAGCGTATGGCTGAGGATTTGACTGAGTATCTGGAAGAACACGGCGAGAAGGTGCGTTACTTGCACTCTGACATCGATACCGTCGAGCGTGTGGAGATCATTCGTGATTTACGCCTCGGCGAGTTCGACGTGCTGGTCGGTATCAACTTGCTGCGAGAAGGGTTGGATATGCCGGAAGTGTCGCTGGTGGCCATCCTTGATGCAGACAAAGAGGGCTTCCTGCGTTCCGAGCGTTCGCTTATTCAGACTATCGGGCGCGCTGCACGTAACCTCAACGGCAAAGCCATTCTTTACGGTGACCGGATAACGAAATCGATGGCAAAAGCGATTGAAGAGACGGAGCGTCGGCGTGCCAAGCAGGAGGCGTATAACATCGAGCATGGCATCACGCCGATGGGCCTGAATAAGAAGATCTCCGACATCCTGCAACTGGGTCAGCCGAAGACCAAGAAGAACAAAGACAAGCGCGATGCTGCGGCCTCAGAAACCGTCAAGCTGCTGACGCCGAAGGCCCTGGATCAGCGCATCAAAGAGCTGGAAAGCAAAATGTATGCGCATGCACAGAATCTGGAATTCGAAGAGGCGGCTAATACGCGTGATGAGCTCCATGCATTGAGGGCTCAGTTCATCGCTCTTTCCTGATACTCGTCATCCTTCAAACCACAGTTGTGTTGGCTGCCCTCGCGAACCCCAGTCACTGAGTGGGCTAAGCTCCTGGGGTTCGCTCGGTTGCGGCCTTGCTGTGACTCGAATGATGTAGGGTATCGCCCCCATGTTATTAGCTTTAAAAGACTTGTGCCTCAGGGTAAACCTGATTAATGTGTGCGCCAGCCAAAATTCAGGAAAAGACAATGACAACGACGCCACCGAAAGATCCCCTGCATGGCATCACGCTGGAAGCACTGCTGACGACGTTGGTCGATAATTTTGGCTGGCCCGCGCTGGCATCGCAGGTGAATATCAACTGCTTCAAGAGTGACCCCAGCATCAAGTCCAGCCTGAAGTTTCTGCGCCGCACGCCGTGGGCGCGAAAAGAAGTGGAAACGCTGTATCTGGACTTTGTCGAAGGCCATCTGCGCCCGGACATGACGCGCAGCAAACGCCGCACGCCGTTGTCCGCAGAGAAAGTGCAAAAACCGAAAGTCAGCACGGCTAAACCGGCAGCGGACAGCCCGTGGAACAACCATCCGCTGACAAAAAAATCTTAAATCATTCGCTGCAACGCTTCTTCTAACGCTTTGCGAAGTAACTCGCGATCATGACGATAGGGGATATCGCTGGCCTCGAGAGTCGTTTGAATGATCAGACGCTCACCGGCGTCATCAATATTCACTTTCTGTCTCTTATACACATCTGACGCTGCCGACGACTCCTTACGTGT
>CAMLBO010000145.1 GCA_946478305.1 uncultured Enterobacterales bacterium | reverse complement strand
TCTGCCTGTCTCGTGGGCTCGGAGATGTGTATAAGAGACAGCTTTGGTTCATTAAGGTGAAACCTTAATTACTTCTTCAGCTCTGCTCGTAACTCTTTGACGTCAGAGCTGGAAACGGCTGCCGCAGAATTCCCCCAACTATTGCGGATGTACGTCAGCACGTTGGCGACATCTTCATCGCTCATGTTGGCGTCAAACGAAGGCATTGCGGGTGCGGTTGGCGCGGCGTTGGTGGCACCAGGGCGGCTGCCGGCCAGGACGACGCGGATAAGTGACGTGGCGTTGCCCTGATTGATCAGCGCCGAGTCGGCCAGGCGTGGGAACATGCCTTCCTGTCCTTTCCCGTCTGGTGTGTGACAGGCTGAGCAGCGGTCGGCATAGATGTGCTTACCGGCAATCATTGCTTTGTCATCGGCTTTCAACGGTTCCGCTGCTTTTGACCCGCTGTCATGGCCGCTGTCTTTCAGGTAAACCGCCACGGCTTTAAGATCTGCATCGGTCCAGTGCTGGGACGAATGATCCACTTCTTCAGCCATCGGCCCGGAAGCGATATCGAAACGGTTGGCACCGGTTTTAAGATATTGCATCAGGTCGGCTTCGGTCCAGTTACCAATCCCGGTGTGCTTATTAGTGGTGATGTCCGGGGCAACCCAGTTTTCAATCACCGCACCTTGCAGGAACTCGCTGTCTTTGTCACCGCCAATAATATTTTTTGGCGTGTGGCAGGTACCGCAGTGCCCAAGGCCTTCAGCGATATAAGCCCCACGGTTCCATTCGGCTGATTTATCCATTTTCGGCTTATATTCACCTTGGGTGAAGTTCAGCCAGTTCCAGCCCATCAGACTGGTACGGATATTAAACGGGAAGGGCAGCTGGTTGGATTCTACTTCGCTATGTACCGGCTGAACCGTTTGCAGATAGGCCCAGATGGCGGCGTTATCATCACGGGTAACTTTGGTGTAAGCGGTGAACGGCATCGCGCCGTACAGGCGTTTTCCACCGTGGCCGACACCTTCTGACATCGCACGCTGGAAGTCATCGAAGGTCCAGCGGCCAATGCCGGTTTCAGGATCCGGCGTGATGTTTGCGCCAACCAGACGGCCAAACGGCGTCTGAATAGGTACACCACCTGCAAAGGGTTTGGCATCTGGCGTAGAGGCGGTGTGGCAGGCCGCGCAGTCGCCAACGGTCGCCAGATAGCGCCCGCGTTCGACCTGTTCGAAAGCACCATCACCGGCGGCGTGCGCCAGGCCAGAAACGGTCAGTGCCACCAGTCCGAGTGAGAATGAGGTTAATGTCTTCATGCGATCATCTCTCCCGGCTTTTTCAGGTAGTTTTTACGAATGGCTTCAGCAGCTTTAAAAGCCAGTGCGCCGACGGTGCCGGTCGGGTTATAACCAGGGTTTTGCGGGAAGGCTGAAGCGCCAACCACAAACAGATTAGGAACATCCCAGACTTGCAGATATTTGTTCACGGAGCTGGTGGCCGGATCGGCACCCATCACAAAGCCGCCGACAATATGCGAAGACTGATACGGCGAACCGTTCCAGTGACCTTTCATCGGGTTTTCCACATACTGGCGCGGGTTCATGGCTTTGGCGATCTCGCCGACTTTGCCGGTACAGTAAGCCGCCATTTTCAGGTCATTTTGCGGGAAGTCGAACGTTACACGCAGCAGCGGACGGCCCAGACGGTCTTCATAGTTTGGATCGAGCGACAGATAGTTGGTGCGCGTGGTGTAGCTGCTGGCTTCACAGCCAATCGACATGCTGCTGAGATAGTTGCTGACCGTGGCCTGCTTCCACTCTTTACCCCATTTCGGCGTTCCCGGTGGAACAGGGCGGTAACCGATAGGCGCGCCACCGATGGGCGTCACGCGGATACTACCGCCACCGAAGAAGCCCAGGCCGGTGTGGTCAAAGTTATCGTTGTTGAAATCATCGATACCCATCCCGACCGCGCCCGCACCAATGAACGGGTTGAAGTTCTTATCATCGAAGAATAACTGCACGCTGTTGGCGGTCTGATACGCGTAGTTACGGCCGGTGGTGCCGGTACCGCTGATCGGGTCGTAAGGTTTACCGATGCCGGAAAGCAGCATCAGACGGACGTTTTCGAAGGTGAACGCGGTGACCACAACCAGGTCTGCCGGTTGTTCCCACTCGTCGCCGGAGGAGTCGATGTACACCACGCCGGTAACCTGTTTACCATCGGGTGATTTAACCACGCGCATTACTTCACAGCTTGTACGTGCTTCGAAATTCTCCTTGCGGATAAGCGAAGGCAGAACCGTTGTAATGGCACTGGCTTTAGAGTAGTTGGCACACCCGTAGTTGGTGCAGAAACCGCAATAGGTACACGGCCCCATCTTGACGCCAAGCGGGTTGGTATAGGCTTCGGACACCAGCGAGGACGGCACCGGGAAGGCTTTGTAACCCATGTTGCGGGCTGCTTCGGCAAACAGCGTCGGGCCGTAGGGCATGTCCATCGGCTTGGTTGGATACTCAATCGAGCGCATACCCTCATAAGGGTTACCGCCTTCATGGTGCTCGCCATTGACGTTACTCGCTTTACCGGAAACGCCAGCTAAACGTTCAAACGACGCGTAATGCGGTTCCATCTCTTCCCAGTCGGTGCCCCAGTCCTGCAAAACCAGCTCTTCAGGAATCGCTTTCGCGCCGTACTTTTCGGTCAGATGGCTCTTCAGACGGAATTCGTCTGGCTGGAAACGGAAGGTAATGCCCGCCCAGTGGTTGCCCGCACCACCGGTACCGTTGCCTGGGTGGAACGAACCCCATTCACGCATCGGCAGGGCGGTTTGCGACGGATTATTACGGATGGTGATGGCGTTTTGTGCCGTTTGCACCATCAGTTCCTGACGGCTGTTATAACGCAGTTCATCGGTCACGGTTGCCACGTTGAAGTCACGGGCAGTATCGCGCCACGGGCCACGTTCAATCGCCACCACGTTCATGCCTTCGTCGGCCAGTTCATTAGCGATGATAGATCCGGCCCAGCCGAGTCCAATCACCACCACATCAGTTTTGGGTAATTTCTTTGCCATAATCGTTTTCTTCGCCCCTAGCTTTTTATCTTCCATGCATCTCCACCGGAGATACTCAGCGGTTCCAGATCTAATTTCTGGTTATGTTTGCCGACGTATTCACGGTAGTCATAACGCGCGCCCGGAAAACCGAGCATTTTCCACGACACCATGTTGCGGTTTCCGCCGTAAATCGGGTCAGCGAAGAAACCTTCCATCGTGTTCTTCAGCGCGATATCGAAGAAGAGCTTGGAATCGATCCCATTGAGGGCTATTTTTCCGGCCTGCAAACCGCTCAGGATTGCGTCCTGCTGTTCACCGGTCAGGTCTTTGAAGGATTTTTTATGCTCGGCCTGAGTATATTGCTCAAGACCTGCCAGCCCCAGGCGGTAACGCTGTTGCGGTACCAGCGGCGATTGGTCGCCTTGCTCCGGCGTACCAGGCTGGAAAGGGCCTTTCATATATAGACGGGAGTAGGTGCCGTAAAAGCCAGCCAGTTGGCGGTCGATAAACACAGCACAACCGGCATCTTTCCCCCCCACACTGAGTTCATCAGCGGGGATGAGGCGATCAACGATAGCTTCCAGAGCGGCTGCTTCGGCGTCGGTGAAAAACACCCAGCCGTCGGTTTCTATCTGTGGGGGTGGGCTTGCATCAAAGGGGCTCCACACGGGCGTACCTTTGAGCGAAACGGCGTTGGCGGCTTTGGCTGCGCCAAGTACAGCAGAGGCGGCGGTAAACGTCAGGATTTGCCGGCGCGTGACGCCGGGCAAGGTTTTTTTGCTCATCTATGTTCCCTTGTTTTATAGAATGCGCACTTCTCACCAACCAGTCTGTGCTGTTTGGCGAGTGGGAGACGTCGTGCTGATAACGTCAATAAACTGTGATGATAGTCACGCACTGCAAATAAAAATTTGCATTCGGGTGGCGTAGCCACATCAAACATACGTCATTAGGATAGATGAAAAGCGCTTGTAAAGAGAACGCGATCAGATGTTAAAAATGTTATGAAATGTGTGTTTTTGGGTAGGGGTATTATGAAAAACGCGCTAAATTTACACAATTCAAGGCATTTATAAAAGCCTGTGAGAAGGAAAAAATATCCCACAGACCCCGTATTTACTGAGGTTGCGTTTTTTTGATACCGGAAGTTAGCCGTAACATGGCATCGCGCATCCGTACCACACAGCGTTCCTGAAAAATCACACAAATTGCCACAGTCAGCAGCAGATAAATCAGGTAACCGGCAATACTGAGCGGCACCTTACCCGCTGAGGCGATACACGCCTGCCAATCATGAAAGCACAGCAGCGGATCGCCGCGTAAAAACTGTTCCAGCGTCCGGAACAGGTTAAACAACGGTACGTGCAGGGCGAAAATCGACAGTGAGGCAGCGCCGAGCCTTGGAGACCAGTGACGCAACCAGGCGCTGGCCGGATCGCGTGCCAGTGCGCGGAGATAGACCAGACAAACCTGCGAGGGCAGCAGCAACCCGTTATGCAGCAGAAAATACCAGTAGCGCCCGCTGCCGTGGGTAAACAGCGCGGTGGCGATGCCGAAACAAAGCAAGATGCCCACCACCATCAGGGTTCTGGCTGAACCGGCAAGGGAAAGATTGGCCTGCCGGTGCTGACGGAAAATACCGTAAGCGAGGATCCCGGCCAGAAATTCCGGTAAACGGAACAGCGGCCCACGCTGCAACAAACCCGTGTAAGGCATCCCATATTGTTGCTGCCAGATAACCCAGGCCGGTGGCAGTAAATAGAGGACACAGATCAACAACATCCACAGCCACTTGTGCCGTGCGGCCAGCAGTTTAGGTGCCAGCCAAGGGAAAAACAGGTAGAAAAAGAACAGGGTGGAAAGCGACCACAGTGGTGCGTTAAACGTCAGGAAGTAGGGATTCCACGCCTGTAACATCAGCAATTGCAGCACGCTGTTAAACGCTAACTGGGCATTGGTCATATAGTGGCGAAACAGCTCCGGACTGGTGCCCGCAAGTTCTGAGTTCGTGTCATACACCACAAAGCGCAAGCTGGCACCGGGGCCTTCCGGCGCAATAGCCAGCCACTGCATCAGGCTCACGACCAGAACCGAACTGACCAGCGCCACGATGTGTATCGGATACAAATTACAGAAGCGTTTTTTCAGAAAGCTCCCGCCAGATTCCCGCATTGTATTGCCATCAAAATAGACGTGCGTCAGCAGGAAGCCTGACAGCACAAAGAACGTGCTGGTGGCAAAAAAGCCCATGCTGGTGATTTCTGCCAGGAAAGGCACACTAAAACGCTGAGGATATTGATGCAGTGAGTGGTAGACCATGACGTAACAGCCCAGCAAAAACCGCAACCATTCCAGGCCAATAAAACGTTGTTTCGGTGCTGCCAGCATCCGTTATCTCCATAATCCAGGGCAAGAATCCGTCGCTCCCTTCGTCATCAGGGGAATGACAGCATGCTCACGGATCGGTGTATTGAGATATAACCGACGCAAGGTGAACCAAACTTAAACCAAATGTAAAAAATGTTTCAGAATGACCTGAAAAAGCCAGCCTCATGGACCTAACGTGCCGTGCAGGCTTGAAATATGGCGTTGGTGGGTTAAGATCGCAGTTCACTTTAAAATTGTGCAGGACATGACAGACGTCACAGATTTTTTCCCCGGTTTATTAAAGCGTATTGCGCCAAGCCTGCGGGTCTCATTATCTATCTTGTGGGGTTCCGCTTTTTATACTGCAAGCGCCAGTGCGCTGACGGTAGACACTTACCAGCCATTATCTCCTGATGTTGACCTTTCTGCTCCGGCAGGTGACGCCGATTCTCAGTTCAATGCTGGAACGCCGGTTACGGATCCCAATATGCTGCCGAGTCTGGGCAGCGCCTGGTACAAACCTCAGGCCGGTGCCAGCGCCACGGCCACTAAAATAGCCACCACCCTCAAGCAGTTCGGTGAACAAAGCACCTCCAGCGACAGTGAAGACCCTTTACGGGAGCAGGCTGAAACGCTGGCACTCACCCAGGCCGCGAAACTGGTACAGAAAGAGACCAGCAGTTTGCTCTCGCCGCTCGGTACGGCCAGCATGTCGCTTGACGTCAGCGGGCGTAATTTAGACGGCAGCTCCGGGCAGTTATTCAGCCCACTTTATAACGGTAAAAATCTGCTGACTTACAGCCAGGTCGGCGTAAGCAGCGCCGCGGATGCCACCGTGGGCAATGTCGGTTTAGGTCAACGCTGGAATACCGGTGCCTGGATGTTGGGTTACAACGCCTTTGTGGATAACGATTTTGAACACCAATTGACGCGGGGCAGCCTTGGCGCAGAAGCCTGGACTGATTACCTGCATTTCTCCACCAACTTCTATCAGCCATTTTCCTCGTACCGGCCAGATAACAGCACCTCAACCCAGTTGCGCAGGCAGGCACGGGGGTATGACATCACCACCAAAGGCTATTTACCCTTTTACCGTCAGCTTGGTGCTTCCCTGAGCTATGAGCAGTATTACGGCAATCAGGTGGATTTATTGGGTAATGGCACACGCCAGACCAATCCCTCGGCGATGACGTTTGGCGTCAATTACACGCCGGTGCCGCTGGTGACGGTGAAAGCGGCCCATCAGGCCGGGCAGGATGGCGACAATCAGGACACGGTGCAGTTATCGGTCAATTACCGTTTAGGTGTCCCGCTGGCTCAGCAGCTCTCGCCCAACTATGTGGATGAGGCCCACTCGCTGCGCGGCAGCCGCATGGACACGGTGGAACGAAACAATATGCCGGTGATGGAGTTTAAACAGCGCAAGACGCTTTCTGTATTCCTTGCTACGCCGCCGTGGACACTACAGCCGGGCGAAACGCTGGGGCTGAAATTAGATGTGAAGGCACTGAACAGTCTCACGGCGCTAAGCTGGCAGGGCGACACTCAGGCGCTGAGTTTGACGCCGCCACACAATAACCGGGACACCGAAGGCTGGAGCGTGATCATTCCTGCATGGGACAGTTCGCCTGAAGCCAGCAACAGCTACCGGTTGTCGGTCACGGTGGTGGACAGTAAATCCCAACACGTCACCTCAAATTGGATAACGCTGAATGTTGCGCCGCCGCCGCTCAGTGCGGGGATGCAAGATCAAGGGCTTAATTTTTAAGCTGTGGGCTTGCTGCCCACGCCCGCCAACCCTTGGGCTGCCGCCCAAACCTGCTTTTAAATCTTTAAATCTTTAAATCTTTAAATTCAAGGTCAAGGTCGTGGGCGTCGGCCCACAC
>CAMLBO010000144.1 GCA_946478305.1 uncultured Enterobacterales bacterium | reverse complement strand
TTTTTACACGAGCCACCGGATCGGTCAACTGATCCTTAAACGATCAGCATTAGCCTTTCGGCTCCTTTTACTTTTACTGCCACGTCCCTACTCCACCTTCAGTGCCTGTCTGAACTGCTCGAATAACTTACTGGCGGAAGGCCTGACCGCAGCGACCTGCGACGGCGGTGTGGAGGCATTTTTACGCAGATCCCCGAGATTGAACACAAAGGTATAATCCGGTTGCTGGCCCATACGTAAATCGCTGACCAGAATATTGTTTCCCTGCTGCTTCACGCTGAAAAAACCATGGCTAAACCAGGCGACACGCGCCAGGAACGGATTATCTTTATAGGTTTCATACAGCGCGGCACCCCGCGGATAGAAAGAGAAACGGATCGGCGAATCGGGGTGCAGCAGCGACGTAAACCCTTCGCCATAGCTGTCTTTGGTCATCACCACCACGCGCCACACCAGTGAATTCAGCGGCGTCGGTGTCACCAGTACCTGGGTACTCTCAATATGCTGCCGCTCCAACTCCTCACCAACATGCAGCGTCACCTGATGCTGCTCTACCACCGTACAGGCGAGATATAGGCAACTGACGCCCAATAGCAGATTATTCCAGAATATCCCCCGATGATTATGCCGGTACAGTGCAACGCCGACGCCTATCAGCAACGGTAACGTATAGAGCGGGTCGACGATAAAAATGCTGCCGACGGCATACGGGAAGTGAGTGAATGGAATGCCCAGTTGGGTGCCGTAAACCGTCATTAAATCGAGCAGTGGATGGGTGATAAGCGCCAGCCAGACGGCCAGCCACCAGTGACGAAAATGCGCACCGGCGCTGAACAGCTTGGCCATCAGCCAGGCAACCAGCGGAGAACCCAGCGTCAAATAGAACAGTGCATGCGTTTCAGTGCGGTGCAGCGTCATATTACTGATGGCATCGCCGTGATCATAAAATACGTCGAGATCGGGCAACGTTCCGCACACCGCACCGGCTAAGGCGGCTTGCCATACCGGCGTGCGCTTGCCCATCACCGCAATCCCTACCGCCGCTCCCAGTACAAGCTGTGAAACCGAATCCATTATTGCTCCTGCCCGCGAAGTTGAATGCCGCCGGTAATAATACGCTGGACGTTAATCACGGTCTGTTCGAAGAAAAGCGGGTCACTCAGGGTTTTCCCGGTGATCGCTTCAACCTGAACGCCAAAATCTGCGTAATGCTGCGTGGTGGCCCACAGCATAAAAATCAGATGCAAAGGCTCAACGGGAGCGATCAGCCCTGCGTTTATCCAGCCGCGGATCACCCCGGACTTCTCTTCCACCAGCATTTTCAGGCTACCGCCCAGCTCCTGCTTAAGCAGAGGCGCACCCTGCACCATCTCCAGACAGAACAGCCTCGAGGCCTGCGGATGATCACGCGATACGCAAAGCTTCAGACGCACATATTCACCGATGGCTTCCAGCGGGAGTTGTTCCGCGCGCAGCGCTTTCAGCGGTGCCAGCCAAACGTCAAGCAGCCCTTTCAGCACGGCGATATAAAGCTCTTCTTTGGATGGAAAATAGTAGAGCAGATTGGTTTTTGACACGTCGGCGCGTTCAGCAACCTGATCGAGGCTGGTGCCGTGTATGCCGTACAACGAAAAAAATTCCAGCGCCGCGGCCATGATATTGCCACGTTTGGCGGCGACGGCGCGTGAACGTCGCGTCGGGGCTTTCGCTGCGGCTTTACGAGGTTGGCTAACCCCGGCGGCAGGCTGCGGATGTTCATCCATTGGCTTCACAATGTCTCCCTGAGACAAACGGCAAGGCGGAAATCATAACAAATGGGGATATAAGCGACTATCGCTATGCATCCGCATGATGAAAGCAACATGCCATCTAACACCACATAACTACAAAGGATTATAAATTTAACAAATTTGCACCATTTCTGTTCAATCCTGCCTGATTTACGTGCAGTTTGTTTTGACCAAATGGTCTGAAACAGACCGTTTGCTCCATCTTAAACCGAAAGAATTTTCTAACTCCCTGAATAACAGCGTGATTATAAAAGTGGCATTCCCTTTGCAATAGTCTTCACGTCAGGAAATTTCAGCCCGGTGCAATTTGGAACCCGCAGGACGCACTCAAGCCGCGCAGAGATTTTCGCAAGCCCTTGTTTTGATCCCTTATTTTCAAAAATCTGTCATGAGGTGAGCTATGAAAATCGGCGTCTTTATTCCTATCGGTAACAACGGCTGGTTGATTTCTGAAACCGCGCCGCAGTACAAACCGACTTTCGAACTGAATAAAACCATCGTGCAGAAAGCCGAGCACTACAATTTCGATTTCGCGCTGTCGATGATCAAACTGCGCGGCTTCGGCGGCAAAACCGAGTTCTGGGAACACAATATGGAGTCGTTCACGCTGATGGCCGGTCTGGCCGCCGTGACCTCCCGCATCCAGCTCTACGCCACTGCCGCCACGCTGGTGATGCCACCGGCCATCGTCGCCCGCATGGCTGCCACCATTGACTCCATCTCCAACGGCCGTTTTGGCGTTAACGTCGTCACCGGCTGGCAGAAACCGGAATATGAGCAGATGGGCATGTGGCCGGGCGATGACTATTTCAGCCGCCGCTACGACTATCTGACCGAATACGTCACCGTACTGCGCGACCTGTGGGGCAGCGGCCACTGCACCCTCGACGGTGAATTCTTCAAGATGGACGACTGCCGCGTCAGCCCGCGTCCGCAGGCCGAAATGAAAGTGATTTGCGCCGGACAAAGCGACGCCGGCATGGCCTTCTCCGCCAAACATGCCGATTTTAACTTCTGCTTTGGCAAGGGGGTCAATACCCCGACCGCTTTTGCTCCGACCGCCGCCCGCATGAAAACTGCCGCCGCTGCCGAACAGCGCGACGTCGCCTCCTATGTATTGTTTATGATCATTGCCGACGACACTGACGCCGCCGCCCGTGCCAAATGGGAGCTGTATAAATCAGGCGCCGATGCCGATGCGCTGGCTTGGCTCACCGACCAGAGCAGCAAAGACACTCAATCCGGCAGTGACACCAACGTGCGACAGATGGCCGACCCAACCTCTGCGGTCAATATCAATATGGGTACGCTGGTCGGCTCCTATGCCAACGTCGCGAAAATGCTTGACGAGATCGCCACGGTTCCCGGCACAGAGGGCATTTTGCTGACCTTCGACGATTTCGTGAACGGTATTGAAAGCTTCGGCCGTTTCATCCAGCCATTGATGAAAACCCGCCAGCACATCACGGTAGAACAGAAAGAGGTGGCTTAATGAATATTGTTGAGAAGCAAACGGTAGTCCGTCGCGAACCCAAAAACACGGGTGAGGAAACTACCCTCACGGCACGCCCTGAAGCCATTGCCTTCACCCCACAGCAAACAGCGCTGATCGTTGTGGATATGCAAAACGCCTATGCCTCTAAAGGCGGTTATCTGGATCTGGCCGGTTTCGACGTCTCAGCGACAGGCCCGATTATCAAAAACATCCGGCGAGCCATTGCGGCGGCGCGATCGGCGGGTATAAAAATCATTTTCTTCCAAAACGGCTGGGATAATCAGTACCTGGAGGCCGGTGGAGAAGGCTCGCCTAACTTCCACAAATCCAATGCACTGAAAACCATGCGCAAGCGTCCTGAACTGATGGGAAAACTGCTGGCAAAAGGCGACTGGGATTACGACCTGGTGGATGAACTTCAGCCGCAACCCGGCGATATCGTGCTGCCAAAACCCCGCTACAGCGGCTTCTTCAATACCCAGCTCGACAGTTTGCTGCGCAGTTACGGTATTCATCATCTGGTGTTTACCGGTATTGCTACCAATGTCTGCGTGGAATCTACGCTGCGCGACGGCTTCTTCCTCGAATATTTTGGCGTGGTGCTGGAAGACGCCACCCATCAGGCAGGCCCTGATTTTGCGCAAAAAGCCGCTATTTACAACATCGAAACCTTCTTCGGTTGGGTGTCCGATGTGAACAGCTTCTGCCACGCACTCGGTTACCACACCGAACCGCTGAGCCAATCGGCCTGACCTTTCACTGAGGAAAACGTTATGCCTAAAAGCACGATTATTCCGGCAGGCAGCGGTGTTCCGCTGGCCCCTGTTGTTCCGGGCACGCTGGCCGATGGCGTGGTTTACGTCTCCGGTACCCTGCCTTTCGACAAAGAAAACAACGTCGTGCATCTGGGTGATGCGGCGGCGCAAACCCGGCACGTGCTTGAGATCATCAAAAGCGTGATTGAAACCGCCGGTGGCACTATGAGTGACGTCACCATGAACTCGATTTTCATCACGGACTGGGCCCATTACGCATCGGTGAATCAGGTCTACGCCGAATATTTCCCCGGCGAAAAACCGGCACGTTTCTGCATTCAGTGCGGGCTCGTGAAACCGGGGGCGCTGATTGAAATCGCGTCGATTGCGCATATCGGCAAGCAGTGAGGTAACGCGATGTATTACAAGGTGTCAGGTAAAAATAGTGCAGAGGCTGAAACCGTGGTGCTGTCATCCGGCCTCGGTGGTGTCCATGGGTTCTGGCAACCCCAGATGGCGATGTTGAACGCACATTTTCACGTCGTAGTGTATGACCAGCGCGGCACCGGTAGCAGCCACGGCAGTATCCCTGCGGGTTACCGTATGGAAGACATGGCCGACGAACTGGCCGGGCTGCTGAACGATTTACACATCGAGCGTTGCCACCTTATCGGTCATGCGCTCGGCGGCATTATCGGCCTGCATCTTGCCAGGCGTTATCCATCGCTGTTGCACAGCCTGGTCGTCATCAACGGCTGGGCGCAGCTCAACAGCCAGACCCGCCGCTGCTTCGAGGTGCGCCAGAACCTGCTGCTCAACAGCGGCGTCGATGCCTACGTACAGGCGCAGCCGCTGTTTCTTTATCCGGCTGACTGGCTGTCTGAGCACGACGCGTTATTGCAGGAAGAGCACTCGCATCAGATGGGGCATTTTCAGGTGATGGAAAATCTGCTGCACCGACTCCAGGCCTTGATGGGTTCCGACCTGAGCAACACACTCAGCGAAATCGTCACACCAACGCTGGCGCTCAGTTGCAAAGATGACCTGCTGGTGCCGTGGCACTGTTCCGTCACGCTGGCTGACGGGCTGGCTAACGGTGAACATCAGCAGATGAATTACGGCGGTCATGCCATGAGCGTGACCAACAGCGAAACCTTTAACCCGATATTACTTGAGTGGCTGCTGGCGCATGCAGGCGCATCTTCAAACCCAATATCGATGGAGTCATGATGACCGAAACCTTATCTGCCAGCGCGCTGGCAACCCTGTTCACTGAGGCACGCACTCACAACGGCTGGCAGGACAAGCCCGTCAGCGATGAACTGCTTGAAGAGGTTTATGACCTGGCACGCATGGGGCCAACCTCGGCTAACTGCTCCCCAGCGCGCTTAGTCTTTGTACAAAGCAAAGAAGCCAAAGAGAAACTGGCTCCGGCTATTTCCAGTGGCAATCTGGCCAAAACGCTCGCCGCGCCAGTAACGGCGATTGTGGCGTACGACCCGAAATTCTATGACCTGCTGCCGGAACTGTTCCCGCATGGAGATGCCCGTTCATGGTTTACCTCCAGCCCGCAATTGGCCTACGAAACGGCCTTTCGCAACAGCAGCTTGCAGGCGGCTTATCTGATCATGGCTTGCCGCTCTCTGGGGCTGGATACCGGCCCGATGTCTGGCTTTGATGCTAATAAGGTCGATGCGTTGTTTTTATCTGAACTGGGGTGGAAATCCAACGTTCTGATCAATATCGGTTATGGCGACAGCAGCAAAGTCTACGGACGTCTGCCCCGCCTTGACTTTGACCGCGCCTGCCAACGGATCTGAATACGGGAGATCATCATGCAAACAGCCATGCTTAATAGTGAAATTCCACCAGTGGAAAAACAAGATTTCCGCGACGCCATGTCGCGTCTCGGTTCAGCCGTCAACATCATCACCACCCACGGCCCCGCAGGTCGTGCGGGTTTTACCGCCTCAGCGGTGTGCAGCGTGACAGACTCGCCGCCCACGCTGCTAGTATGCCTAAACCGTTCGGCGTCGGTTTATCCGGCATTCAAAGAAAACCAGGTGCTGTGCGTCAATACGCTGGCCGACAGCCATGAATCCCTGTCGAATCTGTTCGGGGGGAAAACCTCGATGGAGCAGCGCTTCGAGGCCGCCGAATGGTCGTCTCTGGCCACCGGCTCGCCGATTTTAAGCGGCGCTGTGGTGTCGTTTGACTGCAAAGTCACGCAGGTTACCCGCGTTGGCACGCACGACATTCTGTTTTGTGAAGTGGTTGCATTAGTACGTAACGACGAGAGCCACGGACTGGCTTATTTCGACCGGCGCTATCATCCGCTGATGCGCCAGAATGCCTGATACAGCGGCCATTACTTAACATTCCACCCACACACCGGAGCATACGATGGCGAATTCCTGGTTTCCACAATGGCGTAAACGGCAGGGCAATCTGGATGGCGCTATCGTCGCGCCGGACGAACAGCTGCCCTTAGGGCAGACAATCATCATGGGCCTGCAACATACAGTCGCCATGTTTGGGGCAACGGTGCTGATGCCGCTGCTAATGGGTTTTGACGCTAATATCGCGATCCTGATGTCCGGTATCGGCACTCTGCTGTTCTTCGTGATCGTCGGCGGACGGGTACCTAGTTATCTCGGCTCCAGCGCGGCGTTTGTCGGGCTGGTGATTGCGGTTACCGGCTACAGCGGCCACGGTCCTAATCCCAATATTGCGCTGGCTCTGGGTGGCATCATTGCCTGCGGAGCGGTGTATATGCTAATTGGCTTTATCGTCATGGCCATTGGTACGCGCTGGATTGAAAAACTGATGCCCCCCGTGGTGACCGGCGCAGTGGTGATGGCTATCGGCCTGAACCTGGCGCCGATTGCCGTGCACGGTGTCTCAGGCTCCTCCTTCGACAGCTGGATGGCCGTCGTCACCGTGCTGTGTATTGGCAGTGTTGCAGTCTTCACCCGCGGGCTGGTGCAAAAACTGTTGCTGCTGCTCGGGCTGATAGCTGCTTACCTGATTTATGTGGTGATCACTAATGGCCTGGGGCTCGGCACGCCGGTTGATTTCAGCGTCATTTCGCAGGCCGCCTGGATAGGTTTACCGACGATCACCACGCCAGTCTTCAACACCCACGCCATGTTACTTATCGCCCCGGTAGCGGTGATTTTGGTAGCAGAGAATCTGGGCCACATTAAAGCCGTGGCAGGGATGACCGGTAAAAACCTCGACCCGTATATGGGGCGGGCCTTTGTCGGTGACGGGCTGGCGACCATGCTCTCTGCCTCGGTAGGTGGCAACGGTATGACAACTTACGCTGAGAACATTGGTGTTATGGCCGTCACCAAAATCTATTCAACACTGATTTTTGTCGCTGCGGGTCTGGTTGCCATTGTATTGGGCTTCTCTCCCAAGTTTGGTGCACTGATCCACACCATCCCCGGCCCAGTACTGGGC
>CAMLBO010000143.1 GCA_946478305.1 uncultured Enterobacterales bacterium | reverse complement strand
CCCCCACACCCCACCCCAAAATACCCAGACCATTAATCATGGTGGTGTGGGAGTCGGTTCCGACCAGGGTATCCGGATAGGCCACGGTTTTACCGTCAATCTCTTCATGCCATACCGTCTGACCCAGATATTCAAGGTTTACCTGGTGGCAAATGCCGGTGCCTGGTGGCACTACTCGAAAGCGGTTAAAGGCTTTTTGGCCCCAGCGCAGGAAAATATAGCGTTCATGGTTACGCTCCATCTCCAGACGGACATTCTCATCGAAAGCCTTATCGTCACCGTATTCATCAACGGTCACTGAGTGGTCAATCACTAAATCAACGGGAGTTAACGGGTTTACCTGCTCAACATTACCGCCGAGTCGCTTCACTGCCTGGCGCATAGCAGCAAGATCCACCACGGCAGGTACGCCGGTAAAGTCCTGCATCAGGACACGGGCCGGGCGGTAAGCAATTTCGCGATCGGCATGGCCGGTTTTCTGCCATTCAACCAGAGCTCGCAGGTCATCTTCGGTGACAGTGTCACCGTCAATATTACGCAACAGGTTTTCGAGCAGGACTTTAAGGGATTTAGGCAGGCGTTGAATGTCACCCAGCTTTTGCGCCGCTTTCGGCAGGCTGTAGTAGTGATATTCCTTATCGAGGGCTGCCAGCTTATCCTGACTTATCTTTCGAAGATCGGACGACATAGCTTCTCCTTTTTTACCTGTCATCCTTCAAGCTGCCTTAGCGTTGGCTGCCTTCATTCACCCCGGTCACTTACCATCGTAAGCTCTCTGGGCTTCACTCCGTTGCCGCCTAATGCAACTTGAATGATTTAAGGTAAATAACATTGGCTTAATAGTGCTCAGCACAGATCGGGTTATGTTTATCGGGGGTAACGGTTTTACCGCCGAATAACCCGCTGGCTTATAAGTGCTTATACAAACATAACACAAAATATGAGTAACATTTTGATAACAACACGAAGTGTTCATCGGGTTGAACCTCCGTTGAGAAAGGCTGCGGACACAGCAAAAAAAATCCCGACCGCCATTTAGGCCGATCGGGATTTCATTTTTGCCCGGTTTAAATCTGCTACTTTACCGGCAGTTTGATGTCTTTAAACATCGCTTCAATGTCTTCATTGGAACGCAGTGCCACCGCAGTATCTACTACGTCACGGGTCAGGTGCGGTGCAAAACGCTGAATGAAGTCATACATATAACTTCTCAGAAAAGTGCTGCGGCGGAAACCAATTTTGGTGGTGCTGTAGGTGAAGATATCACGCGCATCCACGGTGACCAGATCAGGATCCTGAACCGGGTCTACAGCCATGCTGGCTATGACCCCGACACCCAGGCCAAGGCGAACGTAGGTTTTAATTACGTCTGCGTCTGTTGCCGTGAACACAATACGTGGCGTCAGCCCTGCACGGTTGAATGCGGTATCCAGTTCTGAGCGGCCGGTAAAGCCAAAGGTGTAAGTCACAATCGGGTAAGCGGCCAGCTCTTCAATGGTGACCTTATCTTTGCCTGCCAGAGGATGATCGGGCTGAACCACCACGGCGCGGTTCCAGTGGTAACAAGGCAGCATGATGAGATCGTCATAGAGATGCAGCGCTTCGGTCGCAATAGCGAAATCCGCATTGCCCTTGGACACCGCCTCAGCAATTTGTGTCGGCGAGCCCTGATGCATGTGCAGGGAAACACGCGGATAGCGCTCTATGAAGCCTTTGATGACGTTTGGCAGCGCATAACGTGCCTGGGTATGGGTCGTCGCCACATAGAGCGAGCCCTTGTCCGGATAAGTGTGTTCACCGGCAACGGCTTTGATAGCATCTACCTTCGACAACACTTCACGGGCGATGCGGATAATTTCCTGACCGGCTGGCGTCACCTGAGTCAGGTGCTTACCGCTGCGGGCAAAAATCTGAATACCCAATTCATCTTCGAGCATACGTACTTGCTTACTGATGCCTGGCTGCGAGGTATACAGGCCTTCTGCCGTCGAGGAGACGTTCAAATTGTGATTAACAACCTCTACGATATAGCGCAGTTGCTGTAGCTTCATATCTCATACCATCCTAGTTTCAAACCCTGTCAGCCATACCCGTTCGCCCTGTGGCTGAAAGGTCTGGAAATAGATTGTGCTTTTACTCCGTTATGCCAAATGCCCAGCCTCAACTGACCAGCTCGATGCGTAATAGCTTTTAAGCATAAAAAGAGATTTTATATAACAATTATATCAAGTATTGACACGTTGTATAGTCGGTTAATGGCCCGCGGACGACGTGAATAGACGACAAAAGAAGCATAAGCACAAAAATGCTTATAACGCAGCGATAATAGATCTTTTCGCAATAAAAAAACCAGCCCGATGAGCTGGTTTTAGAGAGTACAGAATTCTTAAAGCAGTCGACTTATTTTTTGCCTTCTACCCATTTGCCATCAACGTAGAACGCTGACCAGCCGGTAGCTTTGCCGTCTTTTTCAGAAGAGACATATTGCTGCTTAGTCTTACGACTGAAGCGCACCATCGACTTATTACCTTCCGGGTCTGTTGGCGGTGCATCAGCCAAATAGCTGAGTTTCTCAGGCAAGCGGTCTTTAAAGCGAGCCAACTCTTCCACTAACGGCGCGCGGGTTTCGCGAGATTTAGGGAAAGTATTGGCTGCCAGGAAGACGCCGGCGGCACCGTCACGCAACACAAAATAAGCATCTGACTTTTCACACGGCAACTCAGGTAACGGCACCGGATCTTCTTTCGGTGGTGCGACATCGCCGTTGCGTAAAATCTTGCGGGTGTTCTTACATTCATCGTTGGTACAGCCCATGTACTTACCGAAACGGCCCATTTTAAGGTGCATTTCAGAACCACATTTCTCACACTCAACGATCGGGCCGTCATAGCCTTTGATGCGGAATTCACCCTGCTCGATTTCGTAGCCATCACACTCCGGGTTATTACCGCAGACGTGCAATTTACGCTGGTTGTCGATCAGATAGCTGTCCATCGCCGTGCCGCATTTTGCACAACGGCGTTTGGCACGCAATGCGTTGGTTTCGGCTTCATCGCCCTCCAGCACATTGAGGATTTCAGCATCAGCAATCAAATTAATGGTGGTCTTACAGCGCTCTTTTGGCGGTAAGGCATAACCTGAACAGCCCAGGAACACACCGGTACTCGCGGTACGGATACCCATCGGACGGCCACAGGTCGGGCACTCGATGCTGGTCAGTACCATTTGATTTGGGCGCATTCCGCCCTCTTCAGGATCTTTCTCGGCGATTTCCAACTGATGGCTGAACTGAGTAAAGAACTCATCCAGCACGGCTTTCCATTCCGCCTTGTTATTAGCAACCTGGTCGAGGCCATCTTCCATGCGGGCGGTAAAATCGTAGTTCATCAACTCGCGGAAATTGTCTTCCAGACGGTCCGTAACGATTTCACCCATCTTCTCGGCGTAGAAGCGACGGTTTTCAACGTGAACATAGCCACGGTCCTGAATGGTCGAAATAATCGACGCATAAGTGGACGGACGGCCGATGCCGCGTTTTTCCAGCTCTTTAACCAGTGACGCTTCGCTAAAACGCGCAGGCGGTTTAGTGAAGTGCTGAGTGGGCAGCAACTGTTGCAGCTTCAGTTCAGTACCAACCTCAATCACCGGCAGCACGCGATCTTCATCGCCTTTACGCAACGCTGGCATAACCTTGGTCCAGCCGTCAAAGCGTAAAGTACGGCCTTTGGCACGCAGTGAATAGTCTGCCGCTTTGACGGTCAGCGTGGTGGAATCGTACTGTGCCGGTGTCATCTGACAGGCAACAAACTGACGCCAAATCAGCTGATACAGGCGCTGCGCGTCAGCTTCCATATCTTTCAGTTGCTCGGAAACCACCGCCACATCGGAAGGGCGAATCGCTTCATGCGCTTCCTGTGAATTCTCTTTGTTGCTGTATTGCAACGGCGCTTTCGGCAGGTACTTGTCACCGAAATTCTCACCGATATAACCCCGTACCATTTCCACTGCATCCTGACTCAGGTTAGTGGAGTCGGTACGCATGTAAGTGATGTGACCGGCTTCATACAGACGCTGAGCCATCATCATGGTTTTCTTCACACCAAAGCCCAAACGCGTACTGGCAGCTTGTTGCAATGTGGAAGTAATAAAGGGTGCACCCGGCTTGCTGCTGGTCGGTTTATCTTCGCGATCCACCACGGTGTAGCGCGCTTTTTCAAGCAACGACACGGCAGCATGGGTTTGTTCTTTATTAACCGGCTTGAACGGTTTGTCTTGGTGGTGCGTAACTTCCATTTGCAAAGCGGTATCTTTATTCGCCAGCAAATCGGCATGCAACTCCCAGTACTCTTCCGGGACAAAGGCTTTGATTTCTTTTTCGCGCTCAACCACCAAACGCACTGCCACGGACTGAACACGACCAGCGGACAGGCCGCGGGCAATTTTCTTCCACAACAGAGGAGAAACCATGTAACCCACCACGCGGTCCATAAAGCGACGCGCCTGCTGAGCATTCACACGATCAATATTCAGCTCGCCCGGTTGCTTGAACGCGTTCTGAATCGCGTTCTTGGTTATTTCGTTAAACACGACGCGGCTGAAGCGTTTTTCATTACCACCAATCACTTCCCGCAAATGCCAGGCTATCGCCTCTCCTTCGCGGTCAAGGTCGGTTGCGAGATAGATGTGGTCGGCTTTTTCGGCTAAGGCTTTTAACTCAGCGACGACTTTCTCTTTACCCGGGAGTATTTCGTATTGCGCTTCCCAACCGTGGTAAGGGTCAACACCCATGCGGTTAACCAGCGCAGTTTTCTCATCCTTTTTTACTTTTTTCTTTGTTTTTTCTTCAGGTGAGCTGGCGGCTTTTTTGCTGGCGGAACCACTGGTAGGCAAATCGCGGATATGACCGACGCTGGACTTAACCACGTAGTCATTCCCTAAATACTTATTAATCGTTTTGGCTTTTGCCGGGGACTCAACTATTACGAGAGCTTTGCCCATAATTACCTTTTACCTAATTTATTCTTCTGCTGAAGAAGATTTTAACTTGTTATGCCGCGGCACAATGTAACGTCTTTTTTTATATTGCGGCAGTGAGTCAGGAGGTCAACACTTTTTTTTAAATCGACGCTCAAACTGACTTCCAGAGGCACAATCAACTGATTATGCGGGAGTTTAGTGAGTCAACTCACACACAGTAATTCATTTAAGGATGACAAGAAGTGACCAAGCGTAAACAAAACATTCCACCTGAAGCCACAAAATCCCACACTCTACCTGATAAAAATCGCCACGCAACTTAATTAGCACGTAATTCTGCTTTTCGCCAATGTGTACAAAATACACACAATTAAGATCTCGTTTAACCTTAGGGGATTTGCGGTTTTATCCATGGCAGGATTACAATATCGCCAGCAATTATAGTGGGGAGTAAATAACATGCACGGAAATACATCGGCAATTAGTCGTGAAGCTTTACTGATCGAAGCGAATAAAGTCATTCGTGAGCATGGCGATTATCTGCATGGAATGGTCGCCACCGGGGTTGAACAGAAAGGAAATGTACTGGTTTTTCGCGGAGAATTCTTCCTTGATGACAACGGATTACCAACGCTGAAAACTACCGCTGTGTTTAATATGTTCAAACATTTGGCACATCTCTTTTCAGAAAAATACCATCTGGTAGATTAAGTCTTTTTAAGCCTTTTATTGGGCTCATTAAAGAAGTATTACCTCCCGATTTTCGGGCAATAAAAAAGGGACAATTGTCCCTTTTTTCATTTATAGAGCAGGTTCAGAGCAAAGGCTTCTGGCTACGTTGCAACCAGCGCAGGAACAGACGATCCGCGCTTTCTGCCGCGCTGCCGGTAAATCTGTCCATCATGCGTTTACGACGGCTATAACGCACCGCAATCACTTCATGGTTTTTCATTTCGGCAATCAATAAATCATCACTGGTACCGATGGCATCAATCAGCCCTTTTTCACGCGCCTGGGTACCAAACCAGTGCTCCCCGGTCGCGACGCTATCGATATCCAGCGAAGGCCGATGCTCATGCACGAACGCTTTGAACAGCACGTGGGTTGCATTGAGATCCTCACGGAATTTTTCGCGCCCCTCTTCGGTATTTTCACCGAACAGCGTCAGGGTTCGCTTGAACTCACCGGCAGTATGTAACTCGACATCAATGTCGTTCTTTTTCAGTAAACGACTGAAGTTAGGGATCTGCGCCACAACGCCGATGGAGCCGATGATAGCGAACGGTGCCGCCACAATCCGGTCTGCCACGCAGGCCATCATGTAACCGCCACTGGCGGCGACTTTGTCCACCGCGACGGTCAGACGAATCCCCCCCTGTCGCAAACGTGCCAGCTGTGAAGATGCCAGGCCATAGCCGTGCACCACGCCGCCGGGGCTTTCCAGACGCAGCAGCACTTCATCTTCCGGTGTTGCTACCGCCAGTACGGCCGAGATCTCTTCGCGCAGTGACGTGACTTCGTGAGCATCCATACTGCCTTTAAAATCCAGCACATACAGGCAAGGCTTGCCTTTGGTTACGCCGGTTTTGGCTTGCGACTTTTTCTGTTTCGCTTCAGCCTTTTCCTGTTTTTTAAACGCTTTATTACTTAATTTTTGCTCACTGGGGTTAAGCCGTGCGGTGCGCATTTCGCGCTGCATTTCGCGGTACTGCTCACCCAGATCCACCAGATGCAACTCGCCTTTACCCTGCGATTTACGCTGTCTCAGTCCCACAACCAGAATCACTAACGCTCCGATGGCGATAACTACGGTGACAACCTTGGCCAGAAACAGACCATAAAGAGATAATAAATCCACACATACCGCCTTTTAAATACGTTTAAAATCAATTAATTAACTATGAATTAGTAAGTTAACTGGTAAAGAAAACCAATCCCAACAGGTATAAATCAATCCTATTGGGACATGCTGTGGACCCTGATGTGGCGCATTGAACCCATTAAATCGACTCCAAAAGGTTAAACCTGACAGCATCACTTAAGTAGTTAGGCGCAAAATGTGCATAGACCATAGTTTGCATAATATTAGCGTGACCGAGTATTTTTTGCAGTCCCAGGATGTTGCCACCGTTCATTATAAAATGATTGGCGAACGTATGCCGCAGAACATGAACGGTCTGCCCTTTTGGCAGTTCAGGGGGCTACTTGTTTAAGACATAGCAAAATCGTCATATAGTTTGCTTGCGGGAACAACATTCGAGATTTTTCGTCAGTGATCTCAGTGAACAGAGTATGTGGTATAGGACGGTTCTGTTTTTATCATTTTTGACATCAACGGAAGTAAGCCGATCATTGATAGCGTGATCAGTTCGCAAACTCGCCGCCTCTGCCCATCTCGCACCAGTCGCAAGACAAAATTTTACTAACTGGTGATCATCCCCTGAAAGTGGATCAATTAACCGTCTTACGTCATTAAGTGATAAAAAATCCATTTCAGTGACTTTTTCACGCACTTTTTCAATTTAGCCAAAGGGTTGGGGTCATTGAAAAGCTGAAATTCAATCAACGTTCCGAAAACAGCGCTTAACCAGCTGGTCGGCAACCTGATTAAGGCCAAAAGCTACAAGCGCGGGCAAAAGCTTTTACCTGATACGGCGATGGATGCCGTTATGTCGGCGGCTGACGCTGGTTGTTTTGCTACCTACATCATGCGCCAGGGCG
>CAMLBO010000142.1 GCA_946478305.1 uncultured Enterobacterales bacterium | reverse complement strand
GCAGGAATTCCTGCTGTTAGACGATGAGTTTCACCGCACCATCGCGCAGATTATCGACTGCCGCCTGGCGTGGGAAACCGTCGAGCACATCAAAGCCACCATGGACCGCGTGCGTTTCCTTACCCTGAGCAAAGTCTCCCCGCCGGAAAGCCTGATCGAGCAGCACGACAATATCTTTGCCGCGCTAAAAGCTCATGATCCGGACGCCGCCGAGCACGCTATTCGCATTCATCTGCAAGAAATGATCTCTACCATCACCCCCATCGCCGAGCAAAACAGCGACTGGTTCGACGCAGAATAGTCACCGGGCGTTCACCGCGCCCCCCCTCCTTTTACGCCCTTAAAATTTGCAAGACAGATCACAATTTTATAATGTTAACGTTAACAATCGTGATTAACATCGACTATTTATCGCGAAGCGGCTTCCATCCGCACAAAGTTAACGTTAACAATGCGCAGAATTTCCCGCCATGACAAACGGATATGCATCATGAAAACCCATCAACGACGTCATTATTTGCTGCTTAGCGGATTACTGTTTTGTTTCTTTTATACCTGGTCCTCTGCCTTCTCACTTATCTCATTATGGCTGAGTCAGAAAGTCGGGCTGAAAGGCACGGAAACCGGCCTCATTTTTTCCGCGATTGCCCTGACTGCGCTGTGCGCCCAGCCGTTATACGGGTTTATTCAGGACAAACTGGGACTGCGTAAAAACTTGCTATGGATGATAGGCGGCTTGCTGCTGATGAGCGGTCCGTTCTTTATTTTTGTCTTCGCGCCATTGCTGGCGGCCAATATTTTACTCGGTGCCACAGCGGGCGGCCTCTACGTCGGAGCCACTTTTTTTGCCGGGATTGGCGCGCTGGAATCCTACACCGAGCGGGTGAGCCGCATTTTGGGATTTGAATTCGGTAAAGCACGCATGTGGGGGTCGTTGGGCTGGGCTGCTGCCACCTTCTTTGCCGGTATGCTGTTTAATATTGATCCAAACCTCAACTTTTGGATGGCGTCCTTATCCGCTGGGGTGTTCCTGATCCTGTTAGGGTGCCTGCGTGAGGTTAAAACTGATGCCATGAGTCAGCTTGAATATGGCAAGCCAGGAAACCTGACCTTCAAAGACGCCGCCGCGCTGTTTCGCCTGCCGCGCTTCTGGGCACTGATTGTCTTTGTCATGGGAGTCAGCGTCTATAACGTCTATGACCAGCAGTTCCCGGTCTACTTCTCTTCACTGTTCAGTGATGTCAAAAATGGCAATGAAATGTATGGCTTCCTTAACTCATTTCAGGTTTTCCTGGAAGCTGGCGGCATGTTTCTGGCTCCTTTTGTCGTCAACCGGATAGGAGCAAAAAACGGCCTGCTGCTCAGCGGACTTATCATGGCGCTGCGCATTTTTGGCTCTGGCCTGGCCGCCGATGCAGTAACCATCTCACTGATGAAACTGCTGCACGCCGTGGAGTTGCCTATCCTGCTTATCGCCATGTTCAAGTACATCACCACCCGTTTCGACCCGCGGCTCTCTGCCACGCTGTATCTGGTCGGCTTCCAGTTTATTACCCAGGTTTGCGCCAGCGTGCTTTCACCTCTGGCCGGGCGCGGCTACGACCTGATCGGATTTGCTGACACCTACATGATCATGGGGCTGCTGGTCCTGGCCCTGACCCTGCTCTCCTGCTTCCTGCTGCTGGGTGAAAAACGCAGCACGCCACCAACCTTGCACCTCAATCAAAGTGAGATTTTATGAAACAACGATTGGAACTCGCCGCCGCGGCCCTGAGCGCCGCAACTGCGCAGCGCGATAACGCATTTTATCCCGAATATCATCTCGCACCTCCCGCGGGTTGGATGAATGACCCTAATGGCCTGATATTTCACCGGGGCCTTTATCACGCGTTTTATCAGCATCACCCCTTTAGCGAAAACTGGGGGCCGATGCACTGGGGGCATGCGACCAGTCATGACATGGTGCACTGGCAACATCAGCCTGTTGCTCTGGCACCGGGCAATGAATTTGACCGCGACGGCTGTTTCTCCGGCAGCGCAGTCGATGACGACGGGACGCTCAGTCTGATTTATACCGGACATGTCTGGTTGAACGGAGAAGGCAATGACAGCGCCATCCGCGAAGTACAATGTCTGGCCACCAGCGTTGACGGCATTCACTTTACCAAACAGGGTGTGGTACTGACTGCGCCGCCCGGCATTATGCATTTCCGCGATCCGAAAGTGTGGCGCGAAGCAGGCTACTGGTGGATGGTGATCGGCGCACGTGACGCCGAGGATCGTGGTCAGGTGCTGCTCTACAAAGGCGGAAGCCTGCGTGACTGGCAATTAGATCGCGTGCTGGCGCAGGCCAGTGAGCATGAAGGTTATATGTGGGAGTGCCCGGACTTTTTCCCGCTGGGCAATGAACATGTCCTGATGTTTTCACCGCAGGGCATACAGGCCTGCGGTGATGACTACCGCAATCTCTTCCAGAGCGGCTGCCTGCGCGGCCAGTGGCAGCCGGACGGTGACTTCGTTATCAGCCATACCTTTCGCGAGTTGGACCACGGCCATGATGTCTATGCACCGCAATCCTTCCTCGCCGCCGATGGCCGCCGGGTGGTCATCGCCTGGATGGATATGTGGGAGTCGGTCATGCCTTCCAAAACCGGTGGCTGGGCAGGCTGCATGACCCTGCCACGCGAACTGCACCTGCAACAAGGTAAACTGTGTATGACACCGGTGCGCGAGCTGGAAACACTGCGCCGCGAGCACCAGCAACTCCGGGCTGTCACACTGCGCGACAACATGGAAGAGATCAGCAGCGATGCCCGCGCCGTCGAGCTCATCACCCGGTGGGACCTCGATGCATCCACGGCAAGGAACTTCGGTTTGAAACTCGGGAATGGTCTGACGATTACCGTTGATAGCCAGTCCCAGCGTTTAGTGCTGAAACGGGATTATGCGGCGCAATACGGTATCTGCGGGGAGCGCAGCGTGGCCTTACCGCGCCAAGGCCAACTGCATTTGCGCGTGTATATTGACCGTTCATCAGTAGAGGTATTCGTTAATCAGGGGGAGGCTACGCTCAGCAGCCGGATTTACCCGCAGGCGGGACAGCGCAGGCTGTCGTTGTTTGCTGAAAACGGTCAGGCCGTGTTGCAAAGCGGCGACTGCTGGCAGCTTGCCGCCGGATAAGATCTATAACGAAGCCCTCGTCAGCAGGGGCGAAGCGATTTTTATCAGGCCGCGATGCGGACGTTGTTCAATCAGATGAAGCACCGCTTCTCGGCCTATTTCCACATGCGGCAATTGTACCGTGGTCAGCGGGGGCAAGAACAGATCGCCAATGCCGACCATATTGTCGTAACCCAGCACCGCCACCTGCTGTGGAATTGCAATGCCTCTGGCCAGCAGTACCTGATAAGCCAGAAAAGCGATTCGGTCATTACCACATACCAGCACGTCAAAATCCGGTTTCCCGCCGATGATGACTTCATCCAGCAGGGTGACCACATCACGGTAATGTTCGTCCCCCCACGCCATATGATGCTGGCGCAGATCGGTCTCCGGCAGCCCGGCTTCACGCCAGGCCTGTTCGGCTCCGGCACGACGGCTGACGCCCGCCGGGGTTAACTGCGGCAAATAGAAACAGAGCGGCTTACGATACCCCTGAGCGATCAGGGCTTTCATCGCCTGATACTGGCCGTCAAAATCATCAGGGATATAACCCGGTAAAGGTTTTCCCCGGCTGATACAGTTAGCCAGCACCAGATTTTTATCCAGCAGACGTTCGGGAATATCCACCTCACGCAGCCCCATGGTAGTA
Organism: uncultured Enterobacterales bacterium; assembly: GCA_946478305.1. Lineage (GTDB taxonomy): Bacteria > Pseudomonadota > Gammaproteobacteria > Enterobacterales > Enterobacteriaceae > Ewingella. The sequence goes on along the minus strand of CAMLBO010000142.1, from coordinate 4,042 downwards.
AAAATTATCCCGTCCGGGCGCTGGGAGAGCAGCTGGCTTACCGCGCGATCGCTATCTTCCTGAGAGGTGATATTGACCAGAAAGCTGCTCCAGCCAAACTCTCTGGCAGTCAGCTCAATGGAGAGCAATAACTCAACGGAAAACGGCGTCGTGGCGGTATCCAGTGCCAGCACGCCGAGCGTCGATACTTTACTGCTTTTGCCACGCATCCTGCGGGCAGAGAAATCAGGCACATAATTCAGGCTATTGATGGCATGCAGTACACGCGCCAGCGTTTCAGGCTTCAGCCGTTGTGGCTGATTTATTGCCCTGGATACCGTCATCAGGGACACCGACGCCAGTTGCGCCACCTCTTTGAGCGAAGCCATAACTCTCCCGCGCAGAAAATTTCAATCTCCTGATCCTACACAAAAAGTGACCTTCTGCGTATGGCTAATCACGCCTGAGCAATACGCTTATTCATCTCATGGCGCAGTGCGTACAGGAACCCTGCTTGCCGTGGATATTGTTTGAAGGTGATGCGCATTCCGGCCAGCCGTTCGATAAGGCTCTCCACCTCCTCACGACTGGTCAGTGACTCCAGCAGTTGCAGCGCCCGCAGGTCCTGTAACCCCTCACGCAGCACCATCAATCGTAATGACTCCACCGGCTGATACTCTTCGCCCGGATAGACCACGAACAGATCGCCAGAAGGAAATGCTCCCTGGCCATCGGTGATGGCATACGGGTCGAGCTTCTCCAGGGAATGGCCGCTGTTATAGAAGTTAAAACCCCAGTGCAGAAAACCGGTGATGTTATAGAGATACAGCTGCACGCCCAGAATGCGGTTACGTTGCGAGGGCTGCGCGAAGAAGCGGTTCGAGACCTCCCGTTTCTGCACGCAACAGTAGTAGGTCCACAGGCCCGGCACCTTGTTCTCGAGGAATGGCTCAATATGATCGCTGGCCGTCACCGGATTCTGCACCAATCCCTGCTGGTAAAACTCATAGTCGGACAGCGCATCCAGCACCGGAAAACCGTCGATCAACGGACGTATCAGTTCACTGGCGCGGCGATAGGCGTCAATATCGGCCATTTTCGGTTCATCCGAGATATGGAACCAGGCGTGTTTGCCGAGGCCATGCTCCCGCAGCCAGCCGCACAGCGCAGGCAGAAAGGCGTGCAGAAACTCACGATACTCCGGCCCGTGGGCATCGGTATCCCAGCCAAACCGACGCCTCAGCCCCTTCTCCTCCTGCACCATGATTTTCGGTGCATGGTTAGCGCCCCACTGGGTGAACAGATGTGAAATCTCAAAAGTGGTGATGCCCTCTTGCTGGCAAAGCGCAACCCAGCGTGCCAGCAGAGTGAAATCAAACTGATAGCCCTCTGCGGTATGGGTTACGCCCACCAGTTGCACCGTGGTGCGTTCGCCGCCAATGGCCGTATCCAGGGGGGGCGTAAATACCGGCGTCAGCAACATATTCACGCCATTACTAACCGCACAGCGCACAAAGTTGCGCACCGCCAACCACCACGCCTCGCTAAATACCTCTATGCCATACACATCTGCCAGGCAGTCGGCGTGCAGCCATTCTGTATGCAGCAGGGTTTGCGGCGGCAATGCCTGGGCCATAACCTCAAATGTCAGTTGAGTGGTGCCAAGCTGTTCTCCGCTGATAACGTCGTTAATCCGTAAGGTCAGCGACGACTTACCGGCCGGTAAACTTTCGTTTTGCGGATTGAGCGTTAGCCAGAGGCTGCCGTAATAATCGCCGTTGACGAAGAACGTGTTATCCGGGAGCGGCATGAGTGGGTCGGGAAACATCCCCGGCTCCGTGGTGAGATAATCCTCATCGGTGGTGCGGTAACAGGGAAACAGGCTGGGAACATACCGCACCTGTCGCACACTAATAGCATTGGCCAATTCGCCGCTGAGAGAAACCCGTAATTGCCGCCGGGGTTCATCATCTTCTTTATGTAAACAATAGACACATTGGAAAGAGATACTTTCATTGTTTAATAATGAAAGATTCTTTATGGGCGTTAATTGTTGAATATTCTTCTGATGGAATATCTTTTCCAGACCATGAGTAAGTAATAGTGTCAGGCGCATAATAGTCAGACTCGCATCAATGGAGAAATAGCAGGAATTCTCAGACTGACATTTTTTTAATAAACGCACAATCACCCTTTATCACCCACAATAAGCCGAGATACTAAAAATCCATTCCCTGATTGATGCCCTCTTTTCACAGTGAAAGGCACTTTTTTTTGTTTGTTTGCATCACAAAAATGAAAGATTTATCCGCCTGCACAATAAAAGCTTTTCCATTCCCCATCATAGTGCAGGGCTTTTCGTCTTCCAGCCCATGAAATCAGCGACCAGCAGCGCTTGTCATCAGGGAAAACAGGGGGCAAATGTTATAAAAAAGTAACAAAAAAAGACCTTTCAACTTTCACTTTACCCCTTTCGTTTTTAACAAGATCGAAAGGTTAGCGCACTGATTCAGGGCAAAAGCAGCTGTATTGACACACTGAAATTTAGGGGATAGAAAGATTAAACGTTACGTAAATGTTTATTTTTCGAACGCTCAAGGGGATGTCAATGTCACTTAGAAAATGCACCACCTCTTACCTTGCTCAGGCGTCATTTCGCCGCAGCATGATTACCTCAGCGATATTATTACCCGCTCTGTTTTCCCTGTCCGTACAGGCCGCCGATCCCGTTACCCTGCGTTATGCCGTGTGGGATAAAAACCAATTAGCCGCCGAGCAGGAAATTGCCAAAAACTTCGAAAAAGAAAATCCGAATATTAAAATAGACATTGAATTAACACCGGCCGCGCAATATTTCGTAAAATTAGATGCTGCCGCTGCCGGTGGTGTCTCACCGGATATATTCTGGATCAATATGCCCTATTTCATTCAATACGCTAAAAACGGTTTATTAGAGCCGTTAAACAACGATATTGAGAAAAGCAAACTGGACATGAATAATATTGTCGCCAGCTCGGTGAAAGCTTACCAATATAAAGGACAACAGCTGGCTATTCCGCGTGACGTGGACTCCATTGCCGTCTGGTACAACAAAAAACTGTTTGATGAAGCGAAAGTCGCCTACCCGACCAGCGACTGGACCTGGGATCAACTGAAGGCCAAAGCCACTCAGTTGAAAGCGGGCATGAAAGGCGACACCTTCCCGCTGGTGATGGATTTAAGCGGCGACGGCCAGGACAGCTACCTCAACCTGCTCTACCAGAGTGGCAATAACGTGGTGCCAACCGACGGTAAGCCGACTGACATTGCCAACGACAAATCCATCTGGGTTTATCAGCAGTTGCAGGAAATGATGAAAGCGGGCCAGCTGCCAACCGCGCAGCAGATGAGTGAAGTTAAAACCGAGAACATCTTCCAGTCCAACCGCGCGGCTATGGCTTATGCCGGTTCGTGGCTGGCCGCGCCATTTGCCGCCAACCCGCTGATTAACGACCACATCGGTGTGGTGATTATGCCGAAAATTGAACGCCAGTCCGGCGTGGCTCACAGCCTCGGTTTCGCCATGTCCGCCAAAGGCAGCCACAAAGCGGAAGCCTGGCGCTACATTCAGTTTATGAGCTCTGAACCCTCGCAGGAGATCCTCGCCAAGGCGGTGATCCCAGCCAATAAAACCGCGGCCAAAGCCTGGGCGGCCAACATCAAAAATGTCGATGTCACGCCGTATATCGAAACTCTCGAATTCACCAAAGCCTACCCGACCGCCGGGACCAACACGCCGAAATGGCAAAATATGTGGATTGCCAGCCTGAAGCGGATCTTCATGGGTGCCGATGCCAAACAGGAAATGGACAAATCGGAGAAGAAAATCTCCCGCGTGATGGAAAACTAATCCCCCTTCGCTCAGGTCAGTCCCGTCTGATCTGAGCGACTTTTTGCTCTGACTGAGGACCAACATCATGTCGCTTGCAGATTCGGTTTCCGTTGCGGTGAAGCAGCAAAAAACCCGCGCCGCCGACGTTAAACCGACCACAAAAACCTCAGCCCGCCCGGCCCTCACCCGTCT
>CAMLBO010000141.1 GCA_946478305.1 uncultured Enterobacterales bacterium | reverse complement strand
CTACACGTAAGGAGTCGTCGGCAGCGTCAGATGTGTATAAGAGACAGGTCTTCATCTTCGAGTTCGGCGATATCAGACTCAACGGCGGCACATACGGCAACTACTACGGAACCTTCAGCCTCCGCGATTTTACGCACAGTGTCGAGGTAGGGGTTATTTTCATAACCGTCTTCGTTGACGTTAGCGATGTACATGGTTGGCTTGAGGGTCAGGAAGCTCAGGTAGCGGATGGCCGCTTTATCTTCATCGGTAAGGTCCAGCGCACGCAGCATACCGGCTTCAGAAAGCTGTGGCAGGCATTTTTCCAGCGCGGCCAGTTCGGCTTTGGCGTCTTTGTCGCCGCCTTTGGCACGTTTTTGTACGCGGTGGATAGCACGTTCACAAGTGTCGAGATCTGACAGAGCCAATTCGGTGTTGATAACGTCAATGTCATCAGCCGGATCCACTTTGTTGTTAACGTGGATGATATTGTCATTCTCGAAGCAACGTACCACGTGACCGATAGCTTCGGTTTCGCGGATGTTAGTCAGGAACTGGTTGCCCAGGCCTTCACCTTTGGATGCGCCTTTTACCAGGCCAGCGATATCCACGAATTCCATGGTGGTTGGCAGAATGCGCTGAGGTTTTACGATGGCGGCTAACTGGTCGAGGCGTGAATCAGGCATCGGTACCACGCCGGTGTTAGGTTCGATGGTACAGAACGGGAAGTTAGCTGCCTCGATACCCGCTTTCGTCAGCGCATTGAACAAAGTAGATTTACCGACGTTCGGCAGGCCCACGATACCGCATTTGAATCCCATGTTGTTCTCACCTTAATATCTTAATAATCAAGCAATTAATGTTAATTGCACGATGTAATGACCATAATAGGCCGCATTATACACGCAATCGCTTTTTTTCTCGAATCCCTGTCATCCTTCGAGCTGCCTCTGCGCTGGCTGCGTTCGCTCATCCCTGTCGTTTACTGGTATAAGCTCCCCGGGGTTCATTCACTTGCTGCCATAATGTACCCCGAATGATGTAGGGCATTCCTGCTAGTCATCGAACAATCCAAACCTTGCTTCACCGGGGGCATTTTTAGATACTTGTCACAATTATTTAACTGACTGGAAATAAACCGGATGTTTTATGTTTAGCCTGCGTAGCCTGAAATTGTCAGACGTGAAGAACGAAACGCTGGCAGGATTTGTGGTTGCGGTGTCGATGATCCCGGAAGCCGTTGGATTCTCGCTGGTGGCCGGTTTGTCACCCATTGTGGGTCTGCACACGGCTTTTATTATCGGATTAGTGACCGCGCTATTTGGCGGTAAGCCGGGCATGGTATCTGGTGCCGCGGGGTCCATTGTGGTGGTGTTGATGAGTCTGGCGGCGCAGCACGGCATGGGTTACGTGCTGTGGGCGACCATTTTTGCCGGGGTGATTCAGATGCTGATTGGCGCTTTCCGGCTGGGAAAATTCATCCGCCTGGTGCCACTGCCTGCTATCCACGGTTTTGTTAACGGGCTGGCGATCGTCATTATGTTGGCGCAGCTACACATGATTGCCGGGCAGGGGGGGCTGATGTACGGGCTGGTGCTGTTGGCCATTGTGGTCGTGGTGTTGTTCCCAAGACTGACGCGCGTTATCCCCGCGTCACTGGCTGCACTCATTGTGGTGTCGGCCGTGGCGATTGGTTTTAATCTGCATACGTTGCGAGTAGGGGATTTGGCGGACATCTCCGGTGCCTTGCCGCACTTCAGCCTGCCGGTGGTGCCGTTTAACCTTGAGATGGTCAAGGTGGTGCTGCCGTATGCGGTTGTGATCGCGTTAGTGGGGCTTATCGAATCCCTGCTAACCATGACGGTGCTTGATGAGATGGGCGGCCATAAAGGCAACGGTAATCGTGAATGTCTTGCGCAGGGGGCAGGGAATACAGTCTGCGGACTGTTTGGTTGTTTTGCCGGATGCGCGATGATCGGGCAGTCGATCATCAATTTTACGTCGGGTGGACGTGGGCGCATTTCCGGCATTGTCGGTGCCGTTTTACTGATTTTGTTTGTGGTCAGTCTGTCAGGGTACATCGGACTGTTACCGGTGGCGGCGCTGGCAGGGATCATGTTAGTGGTGTGTTATAACACGTTTGAATGGAGTTCCCTGCGGCGCTTACGTCGGATGCCTAAAGCCGATGCGCTGGTGATGGTGATCGTCACACTGATCACTATTTTCACCGATCTGGCGGTGGCGGTGATCAGCGGCGTCATTATTTCAGCGCTGGTGTTTGCCTGGCAGCAGGCGCGTATCCGTATCCGTGAGCATAAAACCAAAGGCGAACTGACGGTCTATAAGCTCGACGGACCGCTGTTCTTTGGCTCTGCCGCGGCCTTTGCTGAACTGTTCGAACCGCAGAATGATACGCAAAATGTGGTACTGGATTTTGCCGGTACGCGGGTGATGGATTCAAGCGGTGTTGAGGCAATCGACAAGCTGACTGCGCGTTATCTGGAGGCCGGGAAAACAATCCGTTTGCGCCATTTAAGCAGTGACTGCGTGAGTTTGTTGAAAAAAGCCGGGCCGTTTTGCAGCCATGAGCTGGATGACCCTGACTATTATGTCGCAGAAGATACCCTCTGACGGAGGGAATTAACACGGGGTTCAACAGCGCGAACCCCGTTGGACGGTTCAGTTAAGCCTGCGCTTTAAAACTGTGCAGACGCTGAACGGTTTTTTCGAGCCCCTCTTTCATCAGCATCTCAGTACAACGCAACGACTCGTCAATTGCCTCATCAATCAACTTCTGTTCGCTGGCAGGCGGCTTGCCGAGCACAAATCCCACCACCTTACTTTTATCACCCGGATGGCCGATGCCAATGCGCAGACGGTAAAAATTCGGATTGTTGCCCAGTTTACTTTGAATATCTTTCAGCCCGTTGTGACCGCCATTGCCGCCACCGAGTTTAATTTTTGCCACACCCGGTGGAATATCCAACTCATCATGGGCAACCAGAATTTCATCCGGCTCGATGCGATAGAAATTAGCCATTGCCAGCACCGCTTTACCGCTCAGATTCATGAAGGTCGTCGGCACCAGCAGGCGGACGTCTTGTCCGGACAACGACAGGCGAGCGGTGTAGCCGTAAAATTTACTCTCTTCTTTCAACTGCTGATTGTGCTGGCGGGCGAGAAGGTCGACGTACCAGGCACCTGCGTTATGTCGCGTTTGGGCGTATTCTGCGCCAGGATTGGCCAGACCCACTATTAATTTAATGCTGCTCACGTTAGTTTCGCTTCTTCATGAGGTGACGTTCAGGGCGGTAGTTTACCTGCGCAACCTGGTTGTGCCAAACGTGGGGAGGAGAATTAGCGTCTATTACTTTTGAAGGTGAATAATATGGGTTGCATACTATTCACCCTTCGAAGCTAAATGGCGGGATTACGTAAAGATTTGTCATCCAATGTTTCACGACTGTGATCGTTGCCGCAAAGTTAAATCGGGTCGCCGACTACACTTTAGTCAGGAAAAGCAGATATGCGTGGCTGTTTAATTGATGGATTACAGGAGGTGACATATGAAACGTAAAACCGCAGCAGTATTAGGCAACGTGCTGATGGGGCTTGGTCTGGTCACTATGGTCGGCGGAGTCGGATACTCCATTCTTAACCAATTGCCTAATCTGGGTTTACCGCAGTTTCTTGCTCACGGTGCCGTCGCCAGTATTTTCGTCGGCGCGATCTTGTGGTTGGTGGGAGCAAGAGTCGGTGGGCGCGAACGTGTAGCTGACCGTTATTTCTGGGTGCGTCATTATGATGCCCGCTGCCGTAAAAGCCACCGTCATCCGTAACTTTCTGCTATCAGAGGGGGCACTAAAATAGCCTTCTGATACAAAGAAAACCCGTTATCGCCAAGGCCATAACGGGTTTTTTTATTGTCTATTTTTACCGCTTCGATCTTTTGACGCAATAATCAATTAACCCTTCCGCATGGGAAGGGAAAGTGATTAATGTTCGAACATGGCTGAAATAGATTCTTCATTGCTGATGCGGCGAATAGCTTCAGCCAGCATGCCTGACAGCGTCAGGGTTCGTACTTTTTTCAGCGCGCGGATTTCAGCGGACAGCGGGATGGTATCGCATACAATCACTTCGTCGATGACGGAGTTTCTGATGTTTTCCACCGCATTACCGGAGAAGATCGGGTGAGTTGCGTAAGCAAACACACGCTTTGCACCGCGTTCTTTCAGTGCTTCAGCGGCTTTACACAGTGTACCGCCTGTGTCGATCATGTCATCAACCAGCACGCAGTCCCGGCCTGCCACATCACCAATAATGTGCATGACCTGAGAAACGTTTGCGCGAGGGCGACGTTTATCGATGATAGCCATATCGGTGTCATTAAGCAGTTTAGCGACGGCGCGTGCACGGACAACACCGCCAATATCCGGGGAAACCACAATTGGGTTTTCCAGATTTTGTTGCAGCATATCTTCCAGCAGGATGGGACTACCGAACACGTTATCAACCGGTACGTCGAAGAAGCCCTGGATCTGTTCGGCGTGTAAATCTACGGTAAGAACGCGGTCAACACCCACGCTGGAAAGGAAATCAGCAACGACTTTAGCGGTGATAGGCACACGGGCTGAACGCACCCGGCGATCCTGACGTGCATAACCGAAATAAGGAATGACGGCGGTAATACGGCCGGCGGAAGCGCGGCGTAAGGCATCAACCATTACGACCAGTTCCATCAGGTTGTCGTTAGTAGGCGCGCAGGTGGACTGGATAATGAAAATATCTCCGCCACGTACATTTTCGTTGATTTGCACACTTACTTCACCGTCGCTGAAACGACTGACGGCGGCGTCACCAAGGCTGGTGTATAAACGGTTGGCAATACGTTGTGCTAGTTCCGGGGTGGCGTTACCAGCAAAAAGCTTCATATCAGGCACGAGAAGAACCTCAGGCTTGCGTCCAGGGAAGACATCGGCTTATGACACTACCGGGCGGTGAGCGGTGTCACAGCATTATGCTTACGAGAAAAAATACTACGGTACATCAAAACGTTACTGCAAAAAGAACTCTGTTACCTACTGAGAGGCTGGCAAAGAACAGACACAGAGAACGGGACTGTGGTTGCTCTACGCTTTGCCTGCGGCTCTCAACAGTTCAGCGCGGTAAGAGTGAAGGGGGGAGACATTAACGCCTTTCGCCACAAAACCCGAAACCCACGCAGGAACCTGACGCAAAACCTCACGGGCTTCATGCTCTGAGTTAAATTCGGCAAACACACAGGCACCCGTGCCAGTCATACGTGACGGCGCGTATTCTAACAGCCAAGAAACAAGCTGTTCAACCTCGCAAAATCGTTTTCTCGCAATCGGTTGGCAATCATTTGTCCAGGCTGTGCTTAAAAGCACATTAATCGGGCGTTTTGGCGTATTTCGAATCAGTTGCGGATCGCCAAAAATCGCCGGAGTAGGAATATGGACCCCCGGATGTGCAACCAAATACCATTTCTCTTGCGGGTCAACGGGCTGAAGCACCTCGCCAATACCCTCGGCAAAGGCCGCATGTCCCATAACAAAAACGGGTACATCCGCTCCCAGAGTCACACCTAATGCAGCCAGCTGCTCGTCGGTCAGGCCACAGTGCCACAAGAAATTGAGGGCGATCAGTACGGTTGCTGCATTGGATGAACCGCCGCCCAGACCGCCCCCCATCGGGATGCGCTTGGTCAGCGCAATATCAGCCCCCAATGGCGTGCGGGCGTGTTGCTGTAATAAACGTGCGGCGCGAACGACCAGATTATCCTCATCTGCGACGCCGGCAACGGGCGTCGTCAGCACAATCTGACCATCAGTGCGCGGCGTAAAACCGAGGCTGTCGCCGTAGTCCACAAACTGAAACAGCGTTTGCAGTTCATGGTAGCCGTCGGCGCGCTGCCCGGTGATATAAAGGAATAAGTTGAGTTTAGCCGGTGAAGGCCACGATTGCGTCATCTCAGTTTAAGGTCCAGCTGTCCATTTTCAATTTGATCCGCTGATCGCCCTGGGTCAGTTCCAGACGGTCTGGCAGGGAAGGGATCACGTCATCGCTGTAACTCTGGTAAACCACGCTGCCTTTCAGGCCATTCTGGCTGTAGTTCACTTTTGACAGACGGTACTGGCTGTCGAGGGTGAAATCACTCTCATCGCCCGGCAGTCCGAGCATCCACAACCGCAGATTCGCCAGCGGGATCGACATGCCGGTCAGTTTCTGGATCATCTCATCAGGGTTGTCGCTGGTGTATTTCTTGCCCTGATTATTAGTGATCTGGGCGACGCCGCTCTGTACTTTCAGCTCCATCTCGGTGCTGCCAAGCGGGTTAGTCAGCAGTAAACGGTAGCTATCCGGAGAGTATTGCTGCCAGAAGAAGCGGGCATAGACTTTTTGACGGTCAGAAATATAGGCGAAGGCGCCGCGGGTCTGATAATGCTCCAGCTGTTTGACCTGCGCTTCGTGCTCACGCCACTGCGGCGAAGTCGGGCTGGTTGCCGGGCCTTTGGGGGCATTGATCGAACAGGCGGCAAGTACCAGGCTGGCAAGAGGAAGAAGGCGAAGTAGATGGGCTTTACGCATTGGCATAACGGATTAAGTCCTTGGGTGCAGAGGCATTAGTGCCTGGGCAAATTCGGCGGCCGCCAGTTTATCACACTGGCGCAGCGGACGTTTTCAAAAACAGGAACATTTCCCTGTTGCTTTATTCATTTGGAATGACACATAAGCGTTGATCATCTTTGAGAAGGCTGCCAGTGGCAAAGCTGATTTGTAATCGGATTTAACGGTTAATGCTGCTTAGCTTTTATTGATCCCGCGCATCTTGTAGAATGCGCTTCAAGACGTAAACCCATACCAACATAAGTATTACTCGATAATCGCTTCCCTATGACCCTGCTTGCATTAGGTATCAATCACAAAACCGCACCGGTTTCTTTGCGTGAACGGGTAACATTTTCTCCCGAGACCATTGAACAGGCGCTATCCAGTCTGCTCCAGCAACCGCTGGTGCAGGGCGGTGTCGTGTTGTCCACCTGTAACCGGACCGAGCTGTATCTCAGTGTGGAACAACAGGAAAATCTTCAGGAACAGTTGGTTAAGTGGCTATGTGATTATCACCACCTCAGCCCTGAGGAAGTCAAAAAAAGCTTGTACTGGCATCAGGATAACGCCGCCGTCAGTCATCTGATGCGTGTGGCGAGTGGTCTTGATTCGTTGGTACTGGGTGAGCCGCAAATTCTCGGCCAGGTTAAAAAAGCCTTTGCAGAGTCTCAGCATGGTCAGGCCGTCTCCGGTGAGCTTGAGCGTTTATTCCAAAAATCCTTCTCCGTTGCAAAGCGTGTGCGTACTGAAACTGACATTGGCGCCAGCGCCGTGTCTGTAGCATTTGCGGCTTGTACGCTGGCACGCCAGATCTTTGAATCCCTGTCCGATGTCAGTGTGCTACTGGTGGGGGCTGGGGAAACTATCGAGCTGGTAGTGCGTCATCTGCGTGAGCATAAAGTTCGCCATATGATGATCGCCAACCGTACCCGTGAACGTGCGCAACTGCTGGCCGATGAAGTAGGCGCGGAAGTGATCACCTTGCAGGATATCGACTCCCGTCTGGCCGAAGCAGATATCATTATTAGCTCGACTGCCAGCCCGCTGCCGATTATCGGTAAAGGCATGGTGGAAAGGGCGCTGAAAGCCCGCCGAAATCAGCCGATGTTAATGGTGGATATCGCCGTTCCGCGCGATATCGAGCCGGAAGTCGGCAAACTCGCCAATGCTTACTTGTATAGCGTTGACGACCTGCACAGTATTATTCCTGTCTCTTATACACATCTGACGCTGCCGACGACTCCTTACGTG
>CAMLBO010000140.1 GCA_946478305.1 uncultured Enterobacterales bacterium | reverse complement strand
CGGCAGCGGCAGATGTGTATAAGAGACAGGGGGAGGCGTAAACGCGCCTCCCCAGGACCCCTGCGTTTTTTTATGAAACTCCTCCAGCTGCGCTGGTCACAATGGCCGTGTTTCAGGCACCGCTGTTATAGCCGCAAAATGCCGCCGCGTAGGCGGTACCCTCGCTGCGGGTTTCGAGCCTCAGGTCTCGAACCGCTTGCTCAGCGCCATTTTTGATTGCGGCCCACACTTTTTGAAAAGACAAATACAGACCAGGCTTTGTCTTTATCTTTTGATTTACATAGCCGATAAGGTGCAGTCAAAAATGTCACCGGATGAGAGGTTCGAGACCTATGGCTCAGCCGAGCGAAGCGAGACAACGTCGCACCGCGACGGCCCGTAGGGCGAGGCTAAAGGCCGAGTAATCCCGCAATACGGGAACGGCGGAGCCGTGACATTTTGCGCCGTGAACGGAAGTGACTGAAACACGTGCCCTGCCAGCGGCGAAGCTGTCGGTGTCTCAGAAAAAAAACGCAGGAGTTCCAAGAGGAGGCGCGTTTACGCCTCCTCTTGGGCGGGTTTGGGCGGCAGCCCAAGGTTCACCAGCGTGGGCGGCGAGCCCACGGTCTTGAACTGGAATTTGAATTTGAATTTAAATTTGAAGTGAAAATTTTACAGGCTTTTCTAAAAAGCCAATATTTTGCTTCCCATCGTGAAATTCTTAATTAGAATGCAAATCGTTATTATTTGCATTTTCAGGGAAAGTTCACGTATCTATGAGAAAAAATCAAAATATCGCCACGAGCGGGTTAAAAAAATCCGTACTGGCGCTGGCAATCCTCAACTGTTCACCGCTGCTGGCGGCGACGGAGTCCGCACCGCAGGCGGAGACGCTGACCGTTACCGCTGACGACAATTCGCCCTACGCCAATGACTACGGTGCCAATCAATCCTCAACCGCCAGTAAAGGCGATACCCCCCTTATTGATACCCCACAGTCGGTCAGCGTGGTGACATCATCGATGATCAACGATTATCAGATGACATCCCTCAACGATGCGATGAAGTTTGTCAGCGGCGTGACCCAGGGCAATACCCTGGGGGGCACCGAAGATGGCTTCGTAAAACGGGGTTTTGGTGCCAACAGTGATGGATCAATTTTACTCGACGGCGTACGTAGCAACCAGGGTCTGGGATTTAACGCCACCACCGACCATATCGAAGTACTCAAGGGGTCTGCCTCGCTGCTGTACGGGATCCAAAACCCTGGCGGCGTGATCAATATCATCAGTAAGAAACCGCAGTATGACTGGAATACCCAGGTTAGCGGCAGCACCGGGGGATTTGGCGGCGGGAGTGGTGCAATGGATGTCACCGGCCCGCTGGGGAATGGGTTTGCATTTCGCATGATCGCTGAAAGACAGTCTGAGGATTATTGGCGTAACTTTGGTAAGGACCAGCATACCTTGCTCGCCCCTTCTCTCAGTTGGTTCGGGGAAAAGGCCAGCTTCAACATCAGCTATCAGGAGTACAAATACGATATTCCCTACGATCGCGGCACCGCGTTTATTGACGGTAAGCCCATCAATATTCCTTACGAGCGCCGTCTTGACGAACTGGCTAATCATGCCTGGGGCAAGAATAAGCGCCTGAATACCACCTGGGAATATGAAGTGAGTCCGGAGTGGAAAACCCGCCTGACCTACGCCTGGATGCAACGCCGCTATGACAGCAACGAAGTGCGGGCGACGGCCATCAATACCACCACTGGTGCAGTCACACGCCGCGCCGATGCCAACCGCGGTTTCAATCATCAGACCGACTACACCGCGTGGGACTGGATTGGCAATCCCGAAATCTTCGGCATGACCCATGACCTGTTGCTCGGCGTGGATTATGAGAAGAATGAGACCTATAAGCAGTACTCGTATCGCGGCAAGGTGAATAGTCAGTTCAATATGTATAACCCGGTGTATGGTCTGTCACCGACAACGGACAGCAGCACCTATAACGACAAGTTAAGTAACCTGCGCAATACCCTTTTCAATAAATCGGTCTATATAAAAGACAGTATTCACTTCACCGACCAGTGGATCGGTGTAGTTGGCGGCCGTTATCAGCAATATAACCAGAAATCCTCCTACGGGTTTATTAACCCGACGCAAACGCTTGACGACACCGACACTAAATTCCTGCCACAACTCGGGCTGGTCTATAAGCTGACACAGGACCTGTCGTTTTATGGCAACTTCAGCCGCTCGTTTACACCATCAACCGACACCGATGACGATGGCAACGTGGCGCAACCAGAGTTGGGTACGACCTATGAAGTCGGAACAAAATGGCAGGTCTCACCGCGAGTAGACGCCACGCTGGCGCTGTATCGCATCGATGAAAAGGATATGTCGGTATTTATCAACGGCGTGACACGCAGTATCCCGAAGGCACGATCAACGGGTGTTGAACTCGAAGTCAATGGCGAGATAGCCACTGACTGGAGCGTCAGCGCCAACTACAGCTACGACAAAACTGAAATCACGCAGGACAATGTGAATCAGGATAACGTCGGCAACCGGCTGGTCAATGCCCCCACCCAGATGGGGGGGCTCTATCTGAGCCATATTCTGCGCTGGGTACCGCTACCGGGTGATGTGCGCATCGGCGGCGGTGCACGTTATGTCGGCAGCCGCGCCGGGGATCCAGAAAACAGTTTCACCATGCCTTCTTATACCGTAGCCGATGCATTTATTGCTTGGGACAGCACGCTGTTGGGCAAGCATACTCAGCTCAAACTGAATGTGAATAACCTGTTCGATAAGGAATATTATTCGTCCAGTGCCGGGAATTTGCGCGTCATTGAAGGCGAACCACGCAATGTGGTGTTATCGGCGGTAGTGGACTTCTGACGCGCTATTATTTATTCACAATCAGGGTATCAGCGTCGGTAACATGGACTTTATGTCCTGCGGTTCTCTCATAAAGACAGAGCTTACGCCCACGCTGATGCTTCATATTTTTACCAGGATAGATGCCTTCAAGCAGCAGTGCTGAGCCGACGTTATCCTCAAAAAGTACAATATCCCCCAGCGGTTTGGCATTTTTCAAACCGCTGGCTTTAACACATGCGGCCTTTACGTCAGCATCATGTTGAGCCCAGGCATCCTGACTGGAAGCCATCGCCCCGCGAGAAAGCAATAGCGCCCCTATGACCAGTACAAATGACAACCGTTTCATACGACCTCTTTCTGTTAACTTAACCAACGATATTATAAACCAGGAATATTTTTGGTCGCAGACAACTGAGTCCAATAAGTGCCACTAAAGGGTACGGGCAGGAACTGCGTGTAAATCTCTTTAACGGTTTGCTGAGGATCGACATCTTTAAACAGTTGCGGATACATTGCTTTAGCAAACACCTCAACATCGACCATATGGTACGGGCTGAGGTAGAAGTTATGCCAGACCGCATAAGCGCGCCCTTCCCTGACCGCTTTTAAATGGGAAAGCAGCGGTTGTTTGTCCATGACCAGCCGGAAACTCCCCTGAGCCTGAACGGCCGAAACCAAAGGCCCCAGCATGATTTCCGTTGCCGGATTCCCCTGCGGACTGCCCATACCGGTACTGATATAAACATCAGGATTGGCGGCAATGACCGCTTCAGGGTTCATTTCCCCATAGACACTTTTAAAAGCACCGTGAGCAATATTATCCCCACCGGCAAAACTAAGTAGATCAGCAAGATTGCCGTGAGAAACCGTGGTGCAACAACCCTCACGCCGTCCCGGCTGTAACTGCAACATCACGCGGGGTTTCTTGCCCTGATACTGCGCAACACGCTCTTTTACCCGGTCCATATGTTGCTGATAGAACGTGATAAAGCGTTCGGCTTTTTGCGGGTTGTTCAGCACTTCACCCAGCAGTCTGACGCTCGGCACAGTGTTGTTAATCTGATCCACGCGCAGATCGACGTAGATCACCGGAATGCCAGCCCGGGTCAGGCTGTCCAGCATCTGGTCGTGATCGGCGGGTTGTTTAGCGTAACGCGGTAGGATCACCAGGTCCGGATGCAGCGCGATGACTTTTTCCGGGTTCATCTGGGTAAAGTTGTTTTTGCCGAACTGGGGGATCTTGGCAATGGCAGGGAAAGCATTGATATAGAGTTGCCAGCTTTGCGGGTCAAGATTTTGCATATCGCCCGGCCATCCCACGACGTCTTTAGCCGGATCACCGTCACGCACCAGACCCAACGTATAGAGCATACGGCTCTCACCAAGCACAATACGCTGGGGGTTATCCGGGACGTCAACAGTACGGTCAAACAGGTCAGTGACTGTTTTGGCTTGTGCCAATCCGGGGGCGAGCAGACTGGCAAGTAACAGCATCCGGCAGGAAATACGCATAACGTCTCAAAATCCAGTGAACAGACTTAAGATGATAATGATTATCGTTAATTTCCGCAATTACCCGGCAACGTAATGTCGCCGTCTCCCAACTCAAGTTGCATCAGGACGGTGTCAATCCAACGGCCATGCTTGAAGCCTACGCTTTTAAGGGTGCCGACGATTTCAAATCCCAGCGATTCGTGCAGTTTTATCGACCCAAAATTACTGCTATTGCCCACGTTGGCTATCATCTGCCGCCAGCCTCCACGCGTTGCACGTTTAATGGCCTCCTGCATCAGCCGTTTACCTATTCCCTGACCCTGTTCTTCCTCGGCGATGTACACCGAGCCTTCGCAGGTAAACCGATAGGCATAACGTGGGCGGTAAGGTGCCAGATAGCTGTAGCCCAACACCTGCTCCCCCCGTTTGGCAACCAGATAAGGCAGTCCTTTGCTGAGGATATTTTCGCGCCGCGATAGCATCTCCTCCAGCGTAGGCGGTTCTGTTTCAAAAGAGGCAATTCCATGGATCACATGATGGGCGTAAATCACCTGGATTTGCACCATATCGGCAATGCTTGCATCGTGAAGCGTGATCGTGTCACGCAGTGAAACAGACATGATTATTTCTCTCATCAGGGTAAGGTTTTCTTTATTAAAAGAAAGAATATGCCTGCGTCATAAAATTGGATAATAAGTAAAACTTATAGCTGAAGGTTTATCACGCGGCCTTGCGGGATGTGCTCAATAAAAGATCGCTTTCAACAATTTTGGCATCAAGTTGGCGGATTAACGCGTTATCACTGAGTTTTTTAGCTGAAAACGGCTACACTGGATGACACTTTCCTCACACGGATGCCCGTAAATGAAAAGATTAACTCAGCAAGATATGACGGAAAGCGAACAGCGCGAGCTTAAAACACTGCTTGATCAGAGCCGTAAAGCTCAGGGGCGCGACCTGACCAACTCCGAAACCAACCGGATTAAAGACAACTACATCGACAAACTCATGGAAGAGAAAGAGAAAGTTGCCGCCAAAGCTCGTGCAGAAAAGCGCCGTGCTAAAGCTGTTCCAAGTACATCTGCAACTTATGACTGGACCGCCAGAACGCACCCACGCGGCCGTCGTTAAAAGATTAAAAACGGGCTCAGCAGGTTGCTGAGCCCCTCCACACTTCCCGCCTCATTACTGCAATAGTTTGAACCCGTGGGTTCCGTCTCTTTCCAGCTGTGCCACCAGTCCATATTCCCAGTCCAGATAATCTTGCATCGCCTGTGGGCTGACATCCGTGCCCTCATAGGGGCGGCGGTAGCGATCCTGCGCATTTTCAATCCAGGCCGAATCCCCATGTTCCAGCGCCAGACTGGCGTCAATCCAACCCAGAGTCCCTTTTTGCAGTAAATAAGCAGGCAGTCCGGTGAGTTCAGCCACCTCAGTGACCGCATAACGGGCCAGCAGACCGCTGGTACAGGTGACGACCCAGCGTTTTACCGAAGGGTGCTGGCGCAGGACTTGCGCGATATTGGCGCGGGTGGTCCAGAGTGCTCCGGGGATCCTGCGCAGGCGGAAATTGGCGCTGGTCGTCAGGTCGATCACGCCCGTATCCCCTTCGGCCAGCCAGCCACGCAGTTGTTGTGGTGTCACCTCTTCTACCGCCGGAGCTGCCGCCACGTTGGCCCTCCCGTTGCCAGGTACACGATAGGCTGACAATGGTGCATCAAGTACGGCGACCTCCCAGTTCATCTGGGCCAGCCAGGAGGCGGCCATCTCAGCCCGCACGCTTTGATGATCACTCAGCACGATGCGCGCTCCGCGCACGCTGGCGTAATGATCGGTCTCCTGAATCAGCTGCCCGCCCGGTACATGACAGGCACCATCAATGTGGCCAGCGGCAAACTCGTCCGCCGTACGGACATCAAACAAGTACAGCGTACGAGTACGGTCCTGCTGCCATGGCGCTAACTGCTCTGGCGAGATGCGCGTAACGCCAGCCCGGTGTGCCAGCGCCCTGCTGTTGTCTGCGACGGCCCGACGTGATGCCTCACTGAGCGGTGGAAAGCTGGCCTGCTGCTGCTGGACCAATTCTTGATTGGCCAACGTCCAGCCAATCGTGCCGTTGCGCAAGGCAGCAACCGGATTGGGAATACCGGCGTTAATCAGTGACTGCGTGCCGATAATGCTACGGGTACGCCCTGCACAGTTAATGATGACCTGAGTTTGTGGATCCGGTACTGCATCGCGCAGGCGCAGAACCAGTTCGCCGCCCGGCAAGCTTATGCCAGCAGGAATGCTCATGGTGGTGAATTCATCAAAGCGTCGCACGTCGAGAATGGCAATGTTGGCGTTTTGTGCCTGCAACGCCTTTACCTGTTCGGCGCTGAAGGAAGGCGTGTGGTAGTGATGCTCTACCCATTCGCCGAAGGCTTTACAGGGGGCGTTGACATCAATAAACAGCTCGCCCCCCGCCTCTTTCCAGCCAGCAAGATCGCTTGCCAGTAACGCGATATTGGCATACCCCAGCGCCTGCAATATTGCCACGGCGCGGGTAGTTTTACGGATCCCCTGCGCGGCGTCCCAGAACTCGCCGTTGTCATACAACGTGATCGGCACGTTGCGGCGTGGCAGGCGGTCCAGTACTTCGATTTCCAGTTTCGACAGTGCCAAATTCACCGCAAACAGTGGATGGCCGGTGGCGAAAACAGCCTCTTCGCGCAGGTCAATCAGCGCCACTTCACCGCCGTTTCGCAGCGTATCCTGTAACTGCGCGACATGACGCAGCGGCACGCCAGCGCAATTCAGCGAACGATTCAATAAAGATTCAGACATGAGAGTTCTCTTTCGACAGGTCCCAGATATTGGGAAGAGACAGATTGGAATAGCCGGAGATAAAGGCTTTTTGCTGGCCGTCCGGCAGGTAAACGGCACGGGACACTGCGCCAATATTGCCGCCATACACGTGAATACTGATGGAAACGCGGTCGCTGTATGCATTGCTGACCTGATGAATATCCTGCTGTGCGGGGGAGATCTTCTCCACGCTGCCCGGCGTCAGGTGGATGGCCTCACCCGCTGCGTGCAGTTCACCCGTTGGACTGAACTCAAAGCTCTGGCTGATCTCCGCGCCGCGTAACATGCCGATCACCCCCCAGACGCGATGGTCATGCACCGGCGTTTTCTGCCCTGGTCCCCAGACAAAACTCACGACGGAAAACCGTGATAACGGATCGGCGTATAGCAGGTACTGCTGGTAGTGCTCCGGGTGCGGCTGCGCGTATTCATCAGGTAGCCACACATCGCGGGCGACCAATTTACCCAGCAGTTCAGCGCCCTGCGCCAGAATCTCCCCTTCACCCTGCGTGGCTTCAACCAGCCGGGTCAGTGAGGCCAGAAAATCGCGCAGCGGCGAAAAATGTAATGAAGGGTCATGTAAGGCTGTCATATCTGCTCCGTAAGATGGGCTTCAACGCAGGCTAGCATTGGCCTCACTCAATCAAAATTCATTTTATGGATAAGCTAATATGCAAATTACACATAAAAATGTGCTGCGCATTACGGCTTCGCTGCGCGAATTGTTTTATGCTCCCTTTATGGATGCCGCACATGGCGTTATTGATAGAGACCCCTTTTGCTGATGAAAATTGAAGACCTGACCGCGTTCGTCGCGGTGATCCGCCTGCAATCTACCCGTCTGGCGGCAGAGGAGCTGGGACTGACTCAGCCAGCCATCACGCGACGCGTACAAAATTTCGAGGAATCTCTGGGTTTACCGCTGCTCAACCGGCAAACCAAACCGCTAAAACCAACGCTGATGGGTAAACGCGTATTCCAGCAATGTCGCAATATTTT
>CAMLBO010000139.1 GCA_946478305.1 uncultured Enterobacterales bacterium | reverse complement strand
TACTCCTGCTGCGGATGATTGAGAATGTTCTCCGTGGTGCCGGTTTCCACCTCTTTACCATGACGCAACACCATGATGCGGTCGGCCAGCTGGGCGACCACGGCCAGATCGTGAGTGATATAGAGTGCCGCTGTGTTGAACTCGCGCACCAGTTTACGCAGCATCACCAGCACTTCTATCTGCGTGGTCACGTCCAACGCAGTAGTGGGCTCGTCCATCACCAGCAGGTCCGGTTTACAGGACATCGCCATCGCCGCCATGGCGCGCTGTAACTGCCCGCCGGAGAGCTGATGCGGATAGCGTTTGCCGATGTTTTCCGGGTCCGGTAGATCTAGCGAGCGGAACAGGGTGATAGCCCACTCACGGCTCTCCTCCTTGCTCATCAGACCGTGACGGATCGGGCCTTCGCATACCTGCTTCTCGATGGTGAGTGCCGGATTGAAAGCCGCTGCGGCGCTCTGGGCCACGTAGGCGACGCGGCGTCCGCGCCATTCACGCTTCATGCGCGCCGGTTGCGAAACAATGTCAGTGCCGTCGAGGATCACTTCGCCACCGGCAATCCGGCAGCCTTGACGCGCATAACCGAGCACCGCCAACCCGATGGTTGACTTACCCGCACCGGATTCGCCGATAAGCCCGAGGACTTCGCCCCGCGCCAGCTGCAGCGAAATATTGTGGACCAGCGGCGAGCCATCGAGGGTCTCCACCCGCAGCCCGCGCATTTGCAGACTCAGTTCCTGAGTTAATTGGCTCATGCTTCTTCTCCGTGTGGCAGGCTGTTGCGGGCCAGAAGCCAGTCAACCACCAGATTGACGCCAATGGTCAGTACGGCAATCGCCGCGGCAGGGTAAAGCGGTGCGAACTGGCCGAAGTTAATCGCCTGTGCGTTGTCGCGGACCATGCTTCCCCAGTCGGCGTACGGCGGCTGAATACCTAATCCTAAGAAGCTTAAACCCGCGATAAACAGGAAGGTGAAGCAAAAACGCATACCGAACTCCGCCAGCAGCGGCGGGATGGCGTTGGGTAAGATCTCTTTGCGCAGCACCCAGAGC
Organism: uncultured Enterobacterales bacterium; assembly: GCA_946478305.1. Classification (GTDB taxonomy): domain Bacteria; phylum Pseudomonadota; class Gammaproteobacteria; order Enterobacterales; family Enterobacteriaceae; genus Ewingella. The sequence goes on along the minus strand of CAMLBO010000139.1, from coordinate 7,200 downwards.
AGCCCTTCACCGCGAAGACGTGCCGCTTCAACGTACTCCTGACAGACAATGGCCTGCGCCACCAGACGGGCCAGACGGAATACGCGGGTGGCGTCGAGCAGGGCGATGGTCAGCACCAGTACCGGAATGGAGGTTCCCATCACTGAAAGCACCATCAGGGCGAAAATCAGCACGGGAATGGACATCAGGGTATCGACGATGCGCGTCAGCACCACATCCACCCATTTGCCATAAATCGCCGCGGCAAAGCCGGTGATAATACCGATAACAAATGAGGTGATGGTGATAGTCAGCGCGATGGCGATGGTGGTGCGGGCACCAAACAGGATGCGTGACAGCATGTCGCGGCCCAGACTGTCGGTGCCAAAGGGTGTGGCTGCCGACGGCAGCAGCCAGATATCGCCGACCTGTTCGGTCTCGCTGTGCGGTGCCAGCCAGGGGGCGAAAATGGCCGCCAGCAGGTTGACCGCGATGATAATGATGCCAATCCAGGCCGAGACCGGAATGTTGATAAATGAACGTTTCATAATGTCCGGCCTCTAGCGCGCATGGCGTAAACGGGGATTACACCAAATCGCCAGCAAATCAGCGGTGGTATTAAGGAAGATATAGGTGCCGCCAAACAACAGTCCACAGGCCTGCACAACCGGCAGGTCGCGCTTGGTCACGGCGTCCACCATGTACTGGCCGATGCCCGGATAGACGAACACCACTTCCACCAGAATTACCCCAACCACCAGATAGGCGAGGTTGAAAGCCACCACGTTGATGATGGGTGCGAGGGCGTTAGGTAGCGCATGTGACACCACAATCCGCCAGCGAGAGATACCTTTGAGCACCGCGCTTTCGATGTAGGGGCTGGACATCACGGCGGTGACCGACGCGCGGGTCATGCGCAGCATATGCGCCAGCACCACCAGCGTCAGGGTCAGCATGGGCAGTGTGCACACATACAGCCGCTCGGCGAACGACGTGCCGGAATCGACCATGGCCAGACTGGGGAACCACGTCAGCCGGATGGCAAAGGCGATCACCAGCACATAACCAACGAAGAACTCAGGTACCGAAATGCTGATGAGCGTCAGCGTATTGGCCAGCCGGTCAAACACCGAACCGCGCCAGATCGCCGAGGCAATGCCGAGACCGACCGCCAGTGGAATGGCGATGATGGCGGCGTAACCTGCCAGAAACAGCGTGTTGCCCAGGCGCGGCAGCAGTTCGTTACCAATCGGCCTGCCGTTTGCCAGTGAGTTACCCAGGTCCCCTTGCAAAATCCCCACCAGCCAGTGAAGATAGCGCAGCACCGCCGGTTCATCGAGCCCCAGCTGCAGGCGCATCGCTGCGACCGTCTCCGGGGTAGCACTCTGGCCGAGGATAGCGGTAGCTACGTCCCCCGGCAGCATCTCTGTCCCGACAAAAATCAGCAGTGACACAAGCCAAAGCGTACCCACGCCAAGCAATACGCGTTGTAAAATCCTCTTCTTCATCATGCCTCCAGCCAGACGCGCTCGGCCAGACGACCACCCATGAAGTTGAACATCGGATGCGGTTTAATACCCCCGACTTTCTTGTTGGCGGCATCGAGATAGTCGCCGAACAACGGGATCATCGCGCCGCCGTTATCGCGCACGATGCTTTGCAGTTCGCCGTAAATTTCCGCGCGTTTGCTGTCATCAAGCAAGGAACGGGCCTGTACCAGCAGGGTGTCGAACTTGTCATCTTTCCAGTGTGTATCGTTCCACTTGGCGGTGGATTGATAGGCGGTGGAGAACATCTGATCTGCCGTCGGACGTCCGCCCCAGTAACCCATGCTGAACGGGGCTTTCATCCACACGTCGTCCCAGTAGCTGTCAGCCGGCTGGCGTTTGATGCTTACCTGAATCCCGCCTTTCTGCGCTTGTCCCTGGAACAGGGCAGCGGCGTCGAGGGCACCGGCAAATGCGGCGTCGGAGGAGGAGAGTTCCACTTTCAGATCGGTCAGCCCGGCTTTTTTCAGGTAGAAGGCAGATTTGTCCGGGTCGTAGACACGCTGCTCAAGCTGGTGGTTGAAGAAGCGGTCGGTTTTAGGGATCGGATGGTCGTTGCCGAGCGACCCGTAGCCACGCAGTACGGTATCGAGAATTTTCTGCCGGTCGATACCGTGTTTAATCGCCATGCGCACATCGTTGGTGTTAAACGGTGCGACGCTGCAGTCCATCAGGAAGGTGAAGTGCTGGCCGCCAGAGGAACGCACAATGTTGAGCATCGGGCTGCGTTTGAGGAAGTCGACGGTTTTGAAGTCAACGCGGTTGATGGCATGAACCTGTCCAGAAATCAGCGCATTGGTGCGGGCCGTTGGGTCGTTGATGACGATGACTTCCACAGCGTCGACAAAGGCGCGATCTTTTTTCCAGTAATTTGGGTTGCGTTTGAACAGTGAGCGAACGCCGGGCTCGTATTGGTCGAAGGTGAAACCGCCGGTTCCAATCGGGTGCGACCAGTCCGTAAAGCCGTTCGGCACCACCAGCAGGTGATAATCTGCCAGCAGATAAGGCAGGTCAGCGTTACCGCTTTCCAGCGTGATGAGGATTTGCTTATCGCCCTGTTTGGTCAGGCCGATAATGGGTGCCAGCTGAGTTTTGATGGCGCTCTTGGATTTATCGCCACGGTGTAAATTAATGGAGTAAATAATGTCGTCGGCATCGAGTTTTTTGCCGTTGTGAAATGTTACGTCATCCTGCAGGGTAAACAACCATTCTTTAGCGCCGGGTTTCGCTTCCCAGCTGGAAAATAATTCAGGAATGGCTTTGTTATTTTCGTCAATCTCTACCAGACCGTTCATCAGCATATATGCCTGATTTAATGGCACCCAGTCGCTGAATAATGTGGGATCTAAGGTATCACTGGTGTTACCCCCTGACATTCCCAGTTTTAATACGCCGCCTTTTTTTGGTTCAGCGGCAAAAGCGGATAATGGTGAAAGGCCATAAGCGGTAGTAATACCCACAGCAGCAGCGCTGGTAATAAAGCCGCGGCGGCTGAGTTTTGCATCCTGCATTAATTGCGTCAAAGCGGAATTTTTATCTTTCATATTATTGTATGACTCCGTGGTGGCGAAACCTGGTGATTGCAGGCAAAAGTGGTTCAGTATTTGTATTCTGTCCAAATGATTTATATCAAAACACCTCCATGGACTTGCATGAGAATTTATCATGAGGGTATGCGAAAAATGCGCGGCAGAACACCCCGGAAAGTTTTATTTTGCCTGTGAATGATTTTTAAAATGGGAAATAACCGGTGGAACTGCATACCGTTGTGGGCTTAATTGGCGTGTTTTGCTATCTGTTGGCGTATGCACTGGTTCAGATGCGAAGACTAGCAGTTGATGCTAATGTTTACGCATATCTTAATATTATTGGCGGGGTGTTTGGGCTCTATTCTTTGAGCCATGATTTCAATCTGGCATCCTGTATTTCCCAGTCATGCTGGCTTTTATTTACTTTAATTGGAATGAATGCGGCGCGAAAACGCCGGTATTTGGAACGGAATAAAACTCCAAGAGTTGACATTTAAAATAAAGGCGAGATTTTTATTACAAAATTTAAATTCAGGGTCTAAACCTTGGGGGGCCACCCAAACCCGCTTTAACGTCAAATTCGTGGGCGTCGGCCCACACCGACCAGAGGGCCGCAGTCGCTCGTCCCTCTGGACTCCCCGCTTTTTTAACTGCGCGCTATCGCTAAATCGGGACGGACGTGTTCCAGTTACCGCTGCTATAGCCGCAAAATCCCGCCGCGTTGCGGTCCCCTTCGTTCGGGTTCCAACCCGCGCAAAAAGACGCGCGGTTTTGCACCTCTCCTCCGGCGGTATTTTTGAATGCGGCCAGGACTTTTTTAAAAGACAAGAAAGGCTCTGATGTTGAATTTAAAGGTAACCTTCTGAAAGGCAAAAAGTGCTTGGTCTTGAATTTTATGAAGCTTCGGCCGTGTTCAAAATGTCACCGGCAAGTCGGTGGAGAGACAACATCTTTATCGTTGGCTCGAACCCGCAGCCGGGGATCGCGGAGCGATGACATTTTGCGGCTATCACTGTGGTACCTGAAACACGGCCATTGTGACCAGCGCAGCTGCTGTTTTTAAAAGAGCCCGGGATTCTCAAGGGTGGTGGCGATAGACCACCCTTGAGGCCAGTTTGGGTGGCAACCCAAGGTTTTGACCTTGAATTTAAAAAGCGGGTTTGAGTCGCAACTCAATGGTTAGTTTGCTGGCTTTTCAAAAGCCATTCACTTACCCGTCGAATCACGGGCCTTAAATACCGGTCTTTTGGCGTCAGCATAAAACACTTCCCCTCGGCGGCGAGCTTGCCTGGGTGGGCGGGGACCAACTGCCCGCTGTTGACGAAATCCTGCACCAGCCCTTCCCAGCCGAGCAAGATACCGTCTCCCAGCACGGCGGACTGCACCAGAAACGGATAATTGTTGGCGCGCCAGGTTTGCCGCGGAGCGATGTACTGGATGCCCTGTGAGGCAAACCAGTCGCGCCAGCCGGTCCATTCGCGCTGCGGGTCATCCTGAATCAGCAGGGTGTGGTTAAGCAGGTCGGCGGCGCTGACGTCGACCGGTAGCTGTTTGAGCAGGGCCGGGGAGCACATCGGATAACAGACTTCGTCAAACAGTGGTTCAGCGTCGTAGCCAACCGGCGGCGCGCGCAGATAGAAAATCGCCAGATCGAATTCTGAGGATTTCAGCTCTGAGAAGCTGTCAGAGATTTTCATGCGGATTTGCAGGTCAGGCATCAGCTCACGCAGTGCTGAGAGCCGTGACGAGAGCCACAGGCCGCTCATAGCGCTGGTGCAGGCCAGTGTCACCTGCGGTAAACCGTTCCAGCCCATCACTTCGGCGGTGGACTGCGAAATGTCGCCCAGCCATTTGCGTACCTGCTCAGCATAAATCTCACCGCGCGGCGTCAGGCTGACCTTCCGCTGGTTACGCTGAAATAGCTTGCAGCCCAGCACCTCCTCCAACTGCAAGATCTGCCTGCTGATGGCACTTTGGGTCAGATTGAGTTCATCTGCAGCACGGGAAAAGCTGCAATAACGCGACACACATTCAAAAGCCACCAGGGTATTCAGCGGGGGTAAGGGTTCAATCTGCACGTCGCATCCTCAAAGCATCACAGAGTCATCGGGGCGAATTTTGCCGCCGGATCGCAGATTTCACGGGCACGCCATCATTTGGTGAATCGACAGACCAATCTGCTGGATTGCCCGTTCATAAGAATCTGTCAGCGGCTGAGCATAATTGATCCGCAGGCAGTTGCGATACTTCCCGGACGCAGAAAATATTGAGCCGATGGCAATATGGACTTTATGCTCCTCCAGCAAGCGGTTAAGCCGCTGGGCGTCAAGGCGCTCATCCAGTTCAATCCACAGTAAAAAGCCGCCTTGTGGACGACTGACACCCACGCCGCAGGGGAAATATTTGGTCACCCAGTCAGTGACGGTACAGAGGTTACGCTGGTACTGATTACGCATACGCCGCAGGTGCTGATGGTAGTACCCCTGTTTGATAAAATCCGTCAGGGCGATTTGCGGCAGGGTAGATGTGGCGCCGGTACTGATGAATTTCATATGCAGTGCACGGTTGTGGTAACGGCCTGGGGCTATCCAGCCAATACGTAAACCCGGAGCCAGCGTTTTAGAAAATGAACTGCACAACAGGACACGGCCATCTTCATCAAATGAGGTGATGGTTGCCGGGCGGGGATACTGATAAGCCAGTTCGCCATACACGTCATCTTCAATAATCGCGATGTCATAGCATTGTGCCAGACGTAACAGCGCCTTTTTGCGTTCATCCGGCATGTTGTAACCCAGCGGGTTATTACAATTTGGCGTCAGCTGTATGGCTTTGATGGGCCACTGCTCTAAAGCAAGTTCAAGCGCTTCGATACTGATACCGGTTACCGGGTCAGTGGGGATTTCCAGCGCCTTCATGCCAAAGCCTTTGAGAGTCTGCATGGCACCGTGAAAACTGGGGGAGTCTACCGCCACAATGTCACCCACGTCGCACACCGAGCGGATGGCAATCGACAGCGCTTCGTGGCAGCCGGTGGTGATCAGGATGTTACTGGCATCCATATGGCTGCCACTATCAATCATCAGACGGGCAATCTGTTCGCGCAACTCAACGGATCCGTAGATAGTATCGTATTTCAGCGCCAGTAAATTTTGATGTTGCCCGGCGCGTGACATAGCCCGGTTCAACGGTTTCAGGGTCGGAGCCGATACGTCCGGTGATCCGCGGCCGAGTTCGGTAACATCCGGGCGATCCGGCGAGGTGATAAGTTCCAGCACCTGGTCCCACTGGGTAATATCCACCGGCCGCTGGGCAGGGCGACACACCGCAGGCAGCGCCGCCTGCGGACGGGCCGAAGTGACGAAATAACCGGACTTAGGCCGCGCCTCTACCAGATGTTTCTCTTCCAGTACGCGGTATGCTTGCTGCACAGTGCTGACACTCACACCGTGTTCGCTGCTGAGGATTCGCACCGATGGCAGCCGCACGCCCGCCGGATAAAGCCCTTGCTCAATGCGCTCGCTCAGTACGTGTGCCAGATTCTCATATCGATTCATGTGTATCCCTGCCGCGTTGAAATAAAACCAGTACAGATACCGCTAATCTAGACCATTAACTGTCATTCCTGCCAGTACTGTATGGTTTAAATAACGAATATCTGAATCTGTAATGTGGTCGTACACTGCGGCATTCTGTTGTCACAGGGTTAACGGGAGGTTACAGCATGAAAAATATCATTGAAGAACGTCAGTTTTGTGGTTGTGCATCAGTTGTATGCAGCGAATTGCCACAGGAACAGAGTACACCGGCGGCTGAACAGAAATCAGCAGGTTGGCTGAAAAAAGCAGTACAGAAGGTGATGTTTTGGAATGAACGGCGCGTCAGCCGCAAAATCCTGCTTTCGCTTACTTCTGATCAGCTCAAAGACATCGGGTTGACGCAGAATGATATTCACAAAGAATACGATAGAAAGGTGTGGCCTTCATGGCCCAAGTGAGGGTGAGGTGGCGGCTCACCGGCCGCTTTTAAATTCAAATTCAAATTCAAATTCAAATTCAAATTCAAATTCAAGGTCATGGGCGTCGGCCCACACCGACCAGAGACCCGCAGTCGCGCGGGCCTCTGGACTCCGCGCTTTTTCATGA
>CAMLBO010000138.1 GCA_946478305.1 uncultured Enterobacterales bacterium | reverse complement strand
TCGAAATATCCTTTAAAAAACAATGCTGGTCACCTTAAGTGACCAGCATTAGCCCATGTGGCACCCTTTTTTTATTCATTCGCGTAAGTGTTTCTATTCATAATAACCCTTTCCTTCCGTATAAAATGGTACGTCAGGCTTTTATGGGTATTAGCGACGCCGAAGTCAATGACCGTTTCGGCAGATGGCCCGCCAAATGTTGGAGCAGGTGGAAGAATTGATCGCCGATATCCCGCGCCTGGCTTAATCTCGTCTTTCACGGCTGCGCTTTAAGCTGCGGTAAGCCGCCTGGGCGGCCTCTTTAGTTTGCGCTTCTGTGGCCGGTTTGGCGGGGGCGACTTCCGCATCGGGTTCGGTCATATTGAGCGTTGGCGGCGGGCCGAACTCGTCGGTTTCCTCTTCTTCCGGTTCGTCATCCTCTTTTAACGGCGTGCTGGCGGTCAGCAGGAACGGCGACTGCTGCCAGCGACTGCGACGGCCCTGCAACAGAGTACGGGCGAGAATAATACCGACGCCAAGTGCGGCCAGCATCATCAGACGCAGCAGGTTGGTGGTGTTATCTACCTGCTTGGATTCGGTGGCCAGCACGTGCGTATCCAGCGTCAGGCGCAGAAAACCGCTCGGGCCATCTTTATCTTCAATAGGCTGGACAATCTGGTGATTGAAATAGCTGCCTGCGCGTTTGCCGTCGAGCGCGAGCCGGTCCCGCACCGGGACTTTTTCACCGGCGTGCGCTACCAGAGAGCCATCCAGTTGATAAACGCTGGCATCAAGAATGCGGCTGTTGTCGGTAAGCTGATTCAAAATAGTGGAAATTTGCGCGATATCAGCGCCATCATTGTCGCTGTCCATCAGTGGAGCCAGCGTAAAGGCCACCTGTTTCGCCAGTGTTTGGGCGAGTTGTTCCACCTGCTGAGACCGCGCAAGCTGATGGCCGAGGCTAAAATAGGACGCACCTTGCATAAGGATGACCAACAAAGCCAGACAAATCAGTACGATAACCGTGCGATGCAGGCGAAATTTTAGTTTGGCCTTTGCCATTCCATTTCCTTAAGATTTTCGACGACTTTAATGTTGCCAGAAGCGTTCTCGATAGGGTAGCTTGATGCGTCATTTATACCCTTCATCCTTCAAGCTGCCTCTGTGTTGGCTGCCTTCCGACAGCTCGAATTATTTTCGGTATAGTGTGACGTCTTTGCTTTTTTAAGCCCCCATCGCCCGACAGGAGTAATCATGCCAAACAGTCTGACCTATTGCGATCTTCCCGCGGAGATCCACCAATGGCCGGGACTTCCCCTTTCCCTTAGCGGCGATGAAGTGATGCCGCTGGACTACCGCGCCGGGCACACTGGTTGGTTGCTGTATGGCAGGAAACTCGACAAAACAAGCATTACACACTTCCAGCGCCGCTTAGGCCGTGCGCTGGTCATTGTCAGTGCCTGGACGGTGGATGATTATCAGGTTATCCGTCTGGCCGGCGCGTTGACCGCTGATGTGGAAGCGCTGGCTGAATCCTTCGAGCTGGACGTCACTCAGCTTGGAAAAGTTCCCCATATGCGCACACCGGGCCTGCTGGTGATGGACATGGATTCTACCGCGATTGAGATTGAATGCATTGATGAAATCGCCAAACTGGCCGGGGTAGGTGAGCAGGTAGCTGAAGTCACCGAACGTGCCATGCGCGGCGAACTGGATTTTTCCGCCAGCCTGCGCCAGCGCGTCGCAACCTTAAAAGATGCTGATGCCGGTATTTTGCAACAGGTGCGTGAAACCCTGCCACTGATGCCGGGTCTGACCCGCATGGTGCAACGTCTGCAGGAACTGGGCTGGCACGTCGCCATCGCCTCAGGGGGTTTTACCTATTACGCGGAGTACCTGCGTGACCAGTTGAACCTGGTTGACGTGGCAGCTAACGAGCTGGAAGTCCGCGACGGTAAACTCACTGGCCGGGTGATCGGCCCGATTGTTGATGCGCAGTACAAAGCCGATACGCTGTTAAAACTGGCCGACAAGCTCGGTATTGCGAAAGAGCAAACCATGGCGATTGGTGACGGGGCCAATGATTTAAAAATGATGGCGGTAGCAGGCATGGGCATTGCTTATCATGCTAAACCTAAAGTCTACGTACAGGCTGAAGTCTGCATTCGCCATGCCGATTTAATTGGCGTGCTGTGTATCCTCAGTGGCAGCGTTGCCTAGATAATAATTCATCTATTGAGATCCTAATTCAGAGGTACGTTGTGGCAAAAGCAGCAAAACGGGCATTTGTGTGTAATGAATGCGGCGCAGATTATCCGCGCTGGCAGGGGCAATGCAGTGCCTGTCAGGCCTGGAACTCCATTACCGAAATCCGTTTGTCGGCATCGCCGACCGTGGCCCGCAACGAACGTCTGACGGGCTATGCGGGTGATACCGGCGTCAGCCGGGTGCAGAAACTTTCGGACATCAGTCTCGATGAGATGCCGCGCTTCAGTACTGGTTTTAAGGAATTTGACCGTGTGCTGGGTGGCGGCGTGGTGCCGGGCAGTGCAATTTTAATCGGCGGCAACCCCGGTGCGGGGAAAAGTACGCTGCTGTTGCAGATTTTATGCAGCCTCGGTGAAAGCATGAAAACCCTGTACGTCACCGGTGAAGAGTCCCTGCAGCAGGTGGCGATGCGAGCTCACCGGCTTGGGCTGCCCACGGCCAATATGAACATGCTGTCTGAAACCAGCATCGAACAAATCTGCCTGATTGCCGATCAGGAAAAGCCAAAGCTGATGGTGATTGACTCCATTCAGGTGATGCACATGTCAGATATCCAGTCTTCGCCTGGCACCGTGGCGCAGGTGCGTGAAACGGCGGCTTACCTGACGCGCTTTGCCAAGACGCGTGGTGTAGCGATAGTCATGGTGGGTCATGTGACCAAAGATGGCTCTCTGGCCGGGCCAAAAGTGCTTGAGCACTGTATCGACTGCTCGGTGATGCTCGACGGCGATGCGGACTCTCGCTTTCGCACCTTGCGCAGCCATAAAAACCGCTTTGGTGCGGTGAATGAGTTGGGCGTATTCGCCATGACCGAACAGGGCCTGCGCGAAGTCAGCAACCCTTCCGCTATTTTCCTCAGCCGGGGTGATGAAATTACCTCGGGTAGTTCGGTGATGGTGCTGTGGGAAGGAACAAGGCCGCTGTTGGTAGAGATTCAGGCGCTGGTGGATCACTCGATGATGGGAAACCCGCGTCGCGTGGCGGTGGGTCTTGAGCAAAACCGGCTGGCGATCCTCCTGGCGGTGCTGCACCGCCACGGCGGTTTGCAGATGGCCGATCAGGACGTCTTCGTTAACGTGGTCGGTGGCGTGAAGGTCACCGAAACCAGTGCGGATCTGGCGCTGCTGCTGTCACTGGTCTCCAGCCTGCGTGATCGTCCTTTACCCCAGGATCTGGTGGTATTTGGTGAAGTGGGGCTGGCTGGGGAAATTCGTCCGGTACCGAGCGGGCAGGAGCGTATTACCGAAGCTGCTAAGCATGGCTTTAAACGTGCCATTGTTCCTCACGCTAACGTGCCGAAAAAATTGCCTGCTGGCATGCAAGTGTTTGGCGTGAAGAAGCTGGCCGATGCGCTGGCCCTGCTTGATGATTTGTAACAAAGGCAATAGGTTGCTTTGGCTGTGAGCTGTGGTATTTTTGTTTAGTAAACTAAACATGAGGTGAGGACAAGGTATGTCACAGTTCGATTATTTAAAAACGGCTATTAAACAACAGGGATGCACCTTACAGCAGGTAGCCGATGCCAGCGGCATGACAAAAGGCTATTTGAGCCAGTTACTTAATGCCAAAATTAAAAGCCCCAGTGCCCAGAAGCTGGAAGCACTGCACCGTTTTCTGGATCTTGAGTTCCCTCGCAGGGAGAAAAAAATTGGTGTGGTGTTTGGTAAGTTTTACCCGCTGCACACCGGCCACATTTATCTGATCCAGCGTGCCTGTAGCCAGGTTGATGAGTTGCATCTGATCATGGGCTATGACGAGCCCCGCGACCGGTCATTGTTTGAAAACAGTTCGATGTCACAACAGCCGACGGTCAGCGACCGCCTGCGCTGGTTACTACAAACGTTCAAATATCAGAAAAATATTCATATCCACTCCTTCAATGAAGAGGGGATGGAGCCCTATCCGCATGGCTGGGATGTGTGGAGCCGCGGCATCACTGAGTTTATGGAGAAGAAGGGTATTCATCCCAACACCATTTACTCCAGCGAAGAAAATGATGCCCCGCAGTATCGTACCCATCTTGGGATTGATACCGTGCTTATTGATCCCAAACGTTCATTTATGAAAATAAGTGGTTCGCAAATCCGTCAGGATCCGTTCCGTTACTGGGATTATATTCCGACCGAAGTGAAGCCGTTTTTTGTGCGTACCGTCGCGATACTCGGCGGCGAGTCGAGTGGTAAATCTACGCTGGTCAACAAGTTAGCCAATATCTTTAACACGACCAGTGCCTGGGAATATGGCCGGGATTACGTCTTCTCACACCTGGGGGGGGATGAGATGGCGCTGCAATATTCGGATTACGATAAAATCGCTTTGGGTCAGGCGCAGTACATTGATTTTGCAGTAAAATATGCCAATAAAGTGGCCTTTATTGATACTGACTTCCTGACCACTCAGGCTTTTTGTAAGAAATACGAAGGTCGTGAACATCCTTTTGTGCAGGCACTGATGGATGAATACCGCTTTGATCTGGTGATCCTGTTAGAAAACAACACGCCATGGGTCGCCGATGGCCTGCGCAGTCTGGGCAGCAACACCGACCGTATGTCATTCCAGAATCTGTTGATCGACATGCTGAAAGAAAACGGCGTTAATTATGTCCACGTTGAATCTTCAGACTACGATCAGCGCTTCCTCGAATGTGTTGAATTGGTACAGGCCATGTTAGCGGCTGATACCAGCCGTGTGCGCCGTCCATTAAAAGTAAAGTAACCCCTGCGGCGACACCGTGCAGGTTTATCCTCTATGCCCTCACTTTCAAAAGCGGGGGCATTTTTATGTGGGTGAGCCTGAATAACCGGGAGTTAAAATAAAATAACGCCCGCTTTTTTCGATACCAATAATCCTAAATTCATTTTAATTAAACATTAATTAATGCGGATTGTAACGGTTTTTAATTTTTAATTATTGTTATTCAATAGGTTATAAAATAAATGTTTCGTGCATATTTCATTGCGCATTTAATGCGTAAGGCATGGTTTGAAAATAAAAATAGAGTGTGCCCATTCATAAGTATTTAGCGGATTATACTTATCCGATATGCCTGCTGGGGCGGGCTTTCAAAGGTGAACAGAATGAATTCATCGTTCAAGTTCTGGGGTACAGCACTGGCCTGCGGTATAGGGGCGTTTGCGCTGGCCAGCGTCCTTTTTATTCAAGGTTGGTTGCCGACGAGTTCGCAGGCTGAGGCCGTACCTGCACAGGTTAATTCGCCGACCGCGCCGGTCAGTACGGCGATTGTGCCTGTTACCGTGCCCGCGACGGTGGCAACACCCGCTCCACCGGTTTACACGCAGGCGCAAATCGATCAGTGGGTGGCCCCCGTGGCTCTTTACCCGGATGCGTTGTTGTCGCAAGTACTGATGGCGTCGACCTATCCCACCAATGTGATTCAGGCAGAGCAGTGGTCGCGTGATCATCCTCAACTGCAGGGTGATGCGGCGGTCAAAGCGGCTGCTAACGAGCCCTGGGACCCGAGTGTGAAATCGCTGGTGGCCTTCCCCCAACTGTTAACGCTGATGGGAGAGGATCCGGTGTGGGTACAGAACCTGGGTAATTTATTCCTGGCACAGCCGGCTGATCTCATGGAGAGCGTGCAGAAATTCCGCCAGATAGCCCAGAAGAGTGGGGCATTGAAAAGCACAACGCAGCAAAAAGTTATTGTGAAACCCGCTGCGCAGGGCAGTACGACGGTGGTGAACTCTGCCCCACAGACCATAATTATTGAATCTGCCGATCCGCAGGTAGTTTATGTGCCGAGCTATAACCCAAATGTAGTGTATGGTGCGTGGCCGACACCGGCCTACCCACCAGTCTATCTGGCGCCGCCGCCGGGAGAGCAGTTTGTTAATGGTGTAGAGTCAGGGATCGGATTTGGGGTGGGGGTGGCTGCAACCTACGCTATCTTCGGCAGCATTGATTGGGATGACGATCATCATCATCACGACGACGATCATCATGATGACCACCACGACGATGGGCATCATGATGACGGCCATCATGGTGGTCAGCAAAACAATTTCATCAACGTAAATACCAATAACTACAACCGGGTCTCCGGCAACAATAATATTGCCAATCATGCCGGTGCGCAGAACAATACGCACTGGCAGCATAATCCTTCTTTCAATGCCGGTACGCCAAATCATCCGGCTAACCTTGGCGGTGCCACGCAAAATCAGGCACTGAAACGTGCAGCCCAGCGCAACAATTACCGGGGCTTTGACGGCCCAGCGGCAGGCCAAACCACCGCGCAGCGTCGCCAGCAGGCAGCTTCAGTGATGAACAGCCATGAAGGGCGGACAGCCACAACTGCGCCACGCTCAGTGCCTTCATCTAACAATAATCTGGCAAACCGTGCGCAGGTAAACTCTGGTTCCAGCCGCCAGATGCCAGCGCAGTACCGTAGCCATCAGCAGATGCAAAATCTGCATCCGAACAATATGATGAATCAGTCGCGCAGCTCGGCTTTCAGCGGTAACTCCAGCCGTTCGCCGTCGTGGCAGCAGCAACAGGCGCGGGGCAATCAGAGCCGTCAGCAAAGGCATGACGTTATGCGCTCGCGCCCTGCTAACGCAGAGCCAGTGCATCTGCACCGTCGCTAATGCGAAGAGGAAAAATAATGAATACATTCAAATATGTTCTGATCTCAGCGGGTTTGCTGGCGCTGCCTCTGAGCGCCTTTGCTCAGCAATATTTCAGTACGCCGGACCAGGCCGCTCAGGCGCTGGTTAAGGCCGTTGGCAACCATGACGACGCTGCGTTGCAGCAATTACTGGGTGATGACTGGCAGGTCTATCTGCCGGAAAAAGATGTGGACCCGGATGCCGTGTCGCGTTTCCTGCGTGACTGGAAAGTATCGCACAATCTTGTGTTGCAGGGGGACGTCGCCCATCTGAACGTCGGCGCGGAAAATTGGCAGTTGCCGATTCCAATGGTGAAGACGGCTGATGGCTGGTCGTTTGATATGCAAAAGGGGGCGGCGGAAATTGAAACCCGCGCCATCGGCAGAAATGAGTTATCCGCGATTCAGGCAGTAACGGCCTACACCGATGCTCAGCAACAGTACTGGCAAACTGCTGGCGACCCGCCACATTATGCCCAAAAGCTGATCAGCAGCGAAGGTCAGCACGATGGGCTTTACTGGCCGGTGAAGGAGGGGGAAGCACCAAGCCCGCTCGGCCCCGCCTTTGGCAATGATCAGCCGGGTTCTGATTACCATGGCTACTACTATAAGATCCTGACGCAGCAGGGGAAAAATGCCGACGGCGGCGCACTCAGCTATATCGATAACGGTCAGATGACCAAAGGTTTTGCGCTGATTGCCTGGCCGGCCTCCTATGGTCATACCGGGATCACCAGCTTTATGATCAATCAGAAGGGCGTTGTCTATCAGAAAGATATGGGTGATGACACGGATGCGCAGGCGAGAAAAATCGACAGTTTTGACCCCGATGACAGCTGGCAGGCAATTGACGAACAACCTTAATTTTAATGTCCGTCAGCCGTAAAACCTGACCCCGTAACTTGTGTTACGGGGTTTTTCTTTATTTAAAATGCGACAACGACTTTGCCTTGCATATGGCCATCAAGCACTTTGGCATGGGCAGCTTCAATGCTTTCGACGCTCAGGCCGTGAAGGGTTTCACTCAGGGTAGTGTGCACTTTGCCTTCATCAACCAGTGCGGCAACCTGTTTGAGGATTTCACCCTGCTCGGCGATGTCCGGCGTATTGAACATGCTGCGGGTGTACATCAGCTCCCAGTGCAGCGCGGCGCTTTTCAGCTTCAGCGTATTCATATCCAGGGGTTTTTCATTTTCGACGATAGTACAGATGTGGCCCATCGGCGCAATCAGATCGCTGATCGCCGCCCAGTGACCATCGGTGTCGTTCAGGCACAGGATGAAGTCCACCTGCTTGATATCGTGCTTCGCCAGTTCACCTTTCAGATCTTTGTAGTTCACGGTCAAGTCCGCACCGCGGTCCAGACACCATTGGGCCGATTCCGGACGTGACGCCGTGGCAATGACTTTCACTTTGCTGCGCTGTGTGGCAAACGGGATGGCCAGTGAGCCGACACCGCCAGCGCCGCCGATGATCAGCAGGGTTTTGTCCGCAGAGGCATCCTGAATTTTCAGATGTTCGAACAGCGCTTCCCAGGCGGTCAGTGCGGTCAGCGGCATGGCGGCGGCCTGCGCCCAGTCCAGACTTTTCGGTTTGACGGACACGATACGTGAGTCGATCAGTTGTTCAGTCG
>CAMLBO010000137.1 GCA_946478305.1 uncultured Enterobacterales bacterium | reverse complement strand
ACGTCAGCGCTGGCGCCTTTCAGGTCACTGAGTCCCTGGCTAATTGATGTCAATAATCCGGTGCGGGCCTTCACAAAACTGGCAATCTGCGCCTGTAAACCTGTGGGGCTGGTGCTGCCTGCGGCGGCCAACTGGGCGGCGGCTACGCGTTGGGCATTCACGGCGGCCCGATTGGTGGAGACAGACAGCGGAACGGCGGCGGGCAGGGCGTTGGCAACTTTGCCCGGTAGCTGCATTTTGACCGCGCTCAGTTCGGCGGCGGCTTTTGCCATTCGGCTTACCTGGGTAAACGCCGGGGCAGGAAACACGGCGGCCAGGCTGTTCAGTCCCTGCATGAATGCGTCATGGGTATTCTCAGCCACCATCATGACGATCACATCGCCGGTGTTGCCACTGGAGGTCAGCTTTTTAGCCAAGTATGCCAGGGCGTTGGCCGGGCTAAGGTAGCCGCCTGAATCAGCGGCCTGGCCCAGTCCGTAAACCCACGGATGCGCCGGAACGATGACGCATGAGAGTGGTGCCATGTCGTCGGCAATCTTAAGTACTGCTTTGCGCCACATTACTGCGGCACCTGCGGCCACTCGATATTCGGCGCGGAGGAAATATCCAAGCGGCTAAGTGCAATACTGTAAAGCTCCCACGCTTGAAGACTGGATTTTTCGGCGTCAGTTGCGACACCCAGCCGGACGACACGCTCTAACAACTTGATACGGTTTTCTGCCTCCGCTGATAAATTCCCTTGCTGTAACTCGGCAATTTTTAGCAGGTATTCAGCGTTAGAAATTATCTTTTTTCCGGTGTAAATCCAGCCCCCCAAAACATCAAAACCGTCTGGTAGGGTGTCAGTGTCGGCTACGCTGAAGCCGCAAACGTACATTAAGCCTGCATTTTCACTGACACTGGTAATAACACCCGTTTCCGTGTCGTATCTGAATTTGTATTTCTTTTTAAATTTAGGGTAAGAATCGTACCAATCATTACCCTCCTCATCCTGAAGATACATAAAGCCTTCGCCATGCTTTGGCTCGTCAGGCGTATATTTACTCCAATTTTTATTTTTCACTTGTCATCCCTCAATAATTAACCAGACGCCGTTTCTACGCATCTGCAATGGACGATACAGGGCAACGCCAATCATATTACCTTCGTTACCGTTGCCGCCTGTGAGGACACACCCAGACGGCGCTTCTACCATTTGGCCATCCATGACCATGGAGGCCTGAGCACCACGCGAGATGCTGGTAAGGAAGTTTTGATTAACCAGATCCCGGGTGGCTAGCTGAACAACGGTATTAGACGCGGTGTACAACATGTACGGATCTGCGCCATTTCCACCGACAAAGCCCGCTGCACGGCAACCATCGCGCTGAATAAAGTTGCCATTAACCCAGTCTCGCGGAGCCAGTTCCACAACGGTGTCTGATGCGGCGTAACGCATATAAGGAGCTGAGCCATTACCACCAACAAACCCGGCCACACTGCACCCATCACGTTCAATCGCCCCTAAATCTTTAGGCAACGGTTTATTGTTAGAGCTGTAGGCGCGGACGCCCGGCGAGTCATACACCCCCTTAGCAGCCTGAATTGTTCCAAAACTGTGAATATTGCTGTCAGAATGAATATCTCCTTTAGCGGAAATTTCACCTGTGGTAGTTACCGAACCTTTTAGATCTCCACCCGAGAGAGGCAAAGCGCCAATATCCTGCGCCGTGGGTTTATTTTTCTCACAATAAAGTGCGCCCATCGACGTTGAATCAACCTGCGCACACAACTTCGCGCCGTCCCAGCCTAAAATCACTTTATTGGTGCTCATGCCAGCGCCGCCGCCTTGCTGCACGGCTCCAACATCGCCCGATGTAATAGCAATATCTTTTGTGCCATCAAAGGCGATACCGGCAATCTTTCGCGCCGTCGCCAGCTTGGTGGCCGCCGCTGCCGTACCGCCTGAAGGTAGCGCCCCTACATTTTCCGGCGTCAGATTAATATCTTTGGTCCCGTCGAATTCAACACCGGCAATCTTTCGCGGCGTGGCCAGTTTTGTGGCGGCCACGGCAGTGGCACCAGACGGCAGCGCCCCAACGTCATCCGGGGTCAGCGTGATATCTGCTGACAGGTCTTTATTATTAACCTTTCGCGTTTTCGGCACGCCGTTGAGCGTATTCAACGCCAAATTCGGGTCGGCAATGTCAGCCAGGTTTTGGTCTTTACGTAAATACTGGCTGCTGCCCTTTGGTCGCAGGTCGGTAATAACGCCTGCGGCGTCGACACTCGCCAAGGCAAACACATAGTGCGCGACGCCGTTCGTGACGTAGTTCGCCAGCGTGGGTGCCACGGTAAATGTAATCGCCGCCTGGAAAACGCTGGTGACCGTGCCGGTAAAGCAGACGTCAATCCAAACTTTGGTCGGTTTCGACGTGACGGTGATATTTTGATTAGCGCCCAGCGCGACGCGCTTTCTTCTGTGATGGTAACGGTGCCGGGGACGAGTCGTTCATCACTCTCAACTAATAGCGTTAACTGGGTTAACACGTCACCGCGCATCGTCGGGCTACGTTCACCAATCAACAGCGCCGCGATGCCGCTTTCTAAAATGCTGTGGATCACGTCCTGGCCGATGCTGACGCGGTTGTTGCATAACCCCGGCTCATTGCCGCTGTCGAGCGTGAAATTGCCGTCGGTTATCAGTAAATCGATGTACAGCGGTTCGTCAGTCATCCGGCTTGCATCTCCATAAATTCGGCCAGTTGTCCCGGCGATATTCCGTTCGGGGCATTCACGTAGGTGTCGCCCGATGTTCTGTTATTGCTGATCGTGGTCTTGCTGTCGGATTTAACCTGTTTCATCAGACCCTCACGCGGCACGGCGGCGCTGACCTTGTTGCCGGTGACCAGGCTTTTACCGCTCAAGGTCGGCGCGGCTGTCTGGGCCATGCCTGATGCGGGTACGCTGACCGGCGCCTGTGCCTGTGCTGCCTGGGCGCGGGCCGTGGTTGCACCCTGCGGCATAATATTTTGCGCCGGTACGACAACGATTATGACCATTGGCGCCTGCCTATCGACCGGCTGGCGCTGGCGCAACTGCCTAACCTCAACGGCCAGCACGGCGGCGTACTTTATGCGCGGCGTAACATGGTGGCCGGTGGTTACATGGGCGGAGGGCTGACCACGGACCAGGTCGAGCAAATGGTGTTTGATTACCTGTTATTTGGCGACGTGGCCGTCCTGAAAATCCGTAACACGTTCGGCCAGGTGATCGACATGTTGCCGCTGCCGTCGCTGTATCTGCGCTGCCGGAAAAATGGAGATTTTGTCGTTCTGCAGGAAGGGCCCGCGCTGATATATGACCCGCGCGACGTGGTATTTTTCAAAACCTACGACCCGCGCCAACAGGTTTACGGCCTGCCGGATTATATCGGGGGTATTCACTCGGTGTTACTCAACAGCGAAGCCACAATATTCAGGCGCCGGTATTACAACAACGGCGCTCACATGGGCTTTATTCTGTATGCCAATGACCCCAATATCACCGGCGAGGTGGAAGCCGAAATTAAAAGCAAAATTGAGCAGTCAAAAGGGCTGGGCAACTTCCGCAACATGTTTATTAATATTCCCAAAGGCGACCCGGAGGGCGTGAAGCTGATGCCCGTCGGGGAAGTCAGCGCGAAAGATGAATTTGCCAGCGTGAAGGGGATCACCGCGCAGGATGTTTTTACCGCGCACCGTTTCCCGGCTGGCCTGGCGGGTATTATTCCGACCAATGGCGCAGTCATGGGGAACCCCGAAACGGCCCGCGATACCTACCGCAAAGATGAGGTGATCCCACTCCAGCGCAAGTTTATGAATGGGATTAACGGCGACCGGGAGATCCCCGCGCATTTACATCTCAATTTTAGCGTTGAAATCCCAGTAATAAGCGCGGATAAGGGCGAAAAATGACCGTGAATAAGCTAAAATCCTCCCCATTGTTGGCGCTGGCGTGCGGGGTAGTAAACATGCGCATATTTAAAATCAATTGTCCTGAATGCGGTTCACCGGCCATCATTCGTAAATCAGACTGGAAAGACAAGAAACTGGCCGATTTGTACTGTGCCTGTTCAGAAGTGGAGTGCGGCCATACCTTCGTTTTCAATGCGACGTTCTCGCACTCACTCAGCCCCAGCGGACTGACCGGCAATAAGCTGGTTAAATTCCTGATTGACCAGTTGAAGCCGGACGAAAGGCAATTTGCGCTTAACCTGCTAAATGGGCAGGTTGTATAAACAAGGAAACCTGCTCAGGCGGGTTTTTTTACGGCTGTTTTAATACGATTAATAAATTGGCGTAGTGCCATCAGTGGTTCTTTCCCCCTGTTTTTTATCATGCTCCAGTGCGAACAAGCCCCCGCCAGCAGTGGATGCATTTCTACTCAATGAAATCAGTGAGTGACGCGTCACAAAGCGAAACGTTGTTACAATTAAACCCATACTAATTACAAGGTTGTGCGCCTAAAATATCCCTTAACTCAAATTTTAAAGCGAAGGGATTGAGATGGCACTACAGGGAAAGTTTGTAATTAATGATGCAGATTATTCGCCACTGAGTTTCCCCGGGGTTGGTACGTTTATGGCCTTCTCGGGCGATGGTGTTTACCGCAATCGCGGCGGGTGCGGAATGATCCCAGTTAAAGGGCCAATTCCACCGGGTAAATATTGGATTCTTGACCGCCCCGAAGGTGGCATGAAATCACAAATAATTTCATCAGTAAAAGACACTTATAACCACTATAAAAAAGGCGCTATCTTTAAGCATTCTGACTGGTTTGCTTTATGGCGTGATGATTGGGCAATTGATGATTACACATGGATTGAATCAGTAAAACGGGGCAATTTTCGCCTACACCCCGGCACCTTATCTGAGGGATGTATAACTCTTCCCCACGATTCAGATTTTTCGCTGTTAAGAAATGCGTTGTTAAGAACAACGCTAATTGATGTTCCTTGCATGAAAAGTTTAAAAGCTTATGGATCCATTGAGGTAATAGTGAATGGCAACACCTGCCCGTAACTTGAAAGCCTGGCTCAAATATTTAGCCATGAAATTATCAAAGGTTGCCTTGTTTTTCGCGCTGCTTTATTTGGCTTCAATGGCAATAAACCCCGAAAGCTTTATCAGCCTTGATGCATCAGAAAGCTTTGCTAAGTGGGAAGATGGTTTTGTCAGTCAGGAAAATTTTGATGATCTATGGGTTTTAATATGGGTGGTTTGTTCAGTACTTACCGCCGTGGTTGGGTATATCGTGATAATGAAATTAATTAAAAAAATAAGGAATATATAAATGCCAATCCCTCCATATATGTGGCTTAAAGATGATGGTGGTGCAGACATTAAAGGGTCGGTTGATGTTAAAGACCGAGAAGGCAGCATTGAGGTCATAGGTATGAGTCATGGCCTTAACTTGCCTGTTGACTCAGCGAACGGAAAAATCACCGGCACCCGGTCACATTCCCCCTTCATGTTTGAAAAAGAGTTCGATAGTTCCAGCCCTTATCTCTACAAAGCCGTTGCCACCGGTCAGGCGCTGAAAAGCGCGGAGGTTCGTTTCTACAACATCAATGATGCAGGACAAGAGGTTTGTTACTTTGTCATTACAATGGAAGGTGTGAAGATCACCGGCGTAAATCCGGGCGTGCCAAATATCCGTATGTCGGGCAACTCACAGTTGAATCACATGGAGTCAGTCTCCATGATGTACGATAGAATCACCTGGAAATATGTAGACGGTAACATTCTCTATACTGACGCATGGACTGAAAGAAACACCGCGTAAAGCGTGAATGAATAGACAAGAAACTGGCCGATTTGTGCTGTGCCTGTTCAGAAGTGAAGTGCGGGCACACATTTGTTTTCAATGCGACGTTCTCGCACTCACTCAGCCCCAGCGGACTGACCGGTAACAAGCTGGTCAAATTTTTGATTGACCAGCTTAAACCTGAACAAAGACAGTTCGCCCTAGAATTATTAGTATCTAGTTAACCACATCATCCCAGTAGGTTAACTTTCTAAATTATGAAAGAAAATTAACTAAGCATCGTGGCGTCTCGGCATATTGAGATAATTCGGAAATAATGTTGTCTTTAGATAGCTGCAATCGAACATTTCCTCGAGTTGAAAAAATGTTTGGATTATCAGACGTCCTATCAGTTTTTAGTATGGTGAGCAAAGAGCGAAGGAATTCAATGTTTTGTTTTCCTCTGAACTTGACAGCACCTTGAGATACGGGAAGAGTGTTTTGTGCCTCAATTAAGGACGTCGTATCAATAGTTAAAGCCTGATCGCCTGAAAATATTGTTGTAGAATCGGTGGGGTCATATTTAATAGTGACGCTGTTAATATCTGTCTCGACAAGGCTTTTTAGTTTTATATTCCTGATATTTAGTTTTTTATTTGATTTATGGTCCCTTACCATTATCCGCTGTGCCTTTATCCAATGATTAAATGTTTGCACATGATTCAAGTATTCTTCCAATCTTTGACGGAAAAATGCTATGCATTGCGCATAGTCAGAACCATCTCCTGCATGTTCGTTAACATTGAATTCGGCAGACATTACTCTCTTGAATACGGATTCACTCACATACAAGTTTTCAATAGAATAACATGGGGTGATGTATATTTTTCGGGGCTCAGGATTCTGATACCAATCTTCAAAATCATGATCTACGAAGCACTTGTAATCTATAGTCTTATAGTCTGGATGATTGCTTATAGTATCAAAAAGCTCTAAAACAACTGCTTTACCTCCTGTGTTAATAGGGTGCCACTTGCGGTCATTTAACGCTTGATTTATTCTTGCACAAAAATATTTTTCATCCTCACCTTCAAAGATGCAGATCAACTGAGATTTATCTTTACTATAAGCTCGGGTTACCTCTGTGAATTTAACCGACATTCCAGAACCGGCTTGTTGCATGACCTCAATCCTATCCATTACAACTCCTTAATATATAGACCAAGGTCAACGGCGTTATTAATTAATTCATTCTCGAAAATGAATGGAGAATGAGTTGTCGTAAATAAGAAAGCGCATTTTCCAGAGTTCATAATGTCAGGGAGTAAAGTTTTCTGCCATTCCATTGAAAGTGATAATTCTGGTTCATCAAAAAATATTGCAAGATTATCATCTTTTTGCAAATAGAGTCTTGCAAATAAAGAGATGATTTGCTTTTCTCCTGAAGATAAATTTTCGATATCAACTTTTCGTTCTTCATTTTTTCTTCTTACTATATCTACGGTTACTGTACTCTCATTATACTGAAGCATTTTATCGCCCAAGTATCTATTACATACCTCAGTGAAGTCATGAATTCTTCTATCGTTTTCTTTTTGTTGTTCATAAACTTTTGTTAGGTTTGAAATGAAATAGATTAATGGGTCATGACCACTTAGTATTTCATTAGATCTAATCATTTCAAGAATTCTTTTCTTTTGTTCTTGCCCAATATTATTCCCTATCCTGTCCAGAACAATTTTCACGGCATCTAAGTCCAATGATTTGCTTCTTACTATACTATCTATATTAAAACCTTCAACTAGTTGGCTGAGCATTTCGCCATTTATTTTTGAAAACCAGGCTACTGAAGATGAAAGTATTTCTCTCGTAATCTCTTTTATTTTTGAATCTACATCGCCCATTCCAAAATTCATCTGTTCATTACCAGTACTTAGTTGATATTGTTCATCAAATATCTCTGGGCGGATATCTTGCTCAACCCGCCTATAAGTTGGAAGGTAGACTGGAGTATGATTGAATGAGTTTTTAATTTTCGCTAGTACTTTCCTTGCTTTTAATAATTGGGCAGCTTCATTACCAGAACCAACAAGTTCTTTTATATATGTAAACAACATAGAGGAACTCATTTCAGATCTCATTCTTACTTGTCTGAATCGAGTGGAATTTTTGAATCGTTCTTCACTTGTATTCATGAAAGAATTTATAAGTTCTGTGGTCTGTAGTTCACCTATTCTATTTATAAGTACTGTATAAAATGGACTTTCGTCAAGGTTGCGTAATGATAAATCAAGATCTTCTTTATTTATTGAATATGACTCTCCATTGGAGAATTCTATTTCCAATGAGGTGAATGGTATTTTCCTTAAACGTAACTCGTCACCTGTTAACAAAGAGTATAGGGAGTTTAGAACAGTAGTTTTTCCATATCCGTTTTCAGCGACTAAAATTTTAACTTTTTCGCTGAAAGGGATGATGATATCTCTTTCATTATAAAGCCCTTTAATTGAAAATTTTTTGATATCCATTAAAACTTCCTTTGCGTAATTGTAAGCCTGCTAATATTGAATGCTTGGAATTATATAAAAATATCTATCAGTGAATAAAAGCTCGACATTCATCTCTAAATTCTTGTTTCAAACACTATCAAATATAACTTCAGAATAGATGTGGTGGAAACATATTTTTGTAGGCGGTTTATTTTCTGAAAAAGTAAGGTTGTTGTTGGGAGATAGTAGGTAAGAATGCTGTTGCGTAGAGTTATTGACAGAACTCCAAGGGACGGCGGGGCCGTCCGGTAAGGTCAAAACCTCCCTGGTTTTGTGCTGTTCTGCGGCGGCTGGCGTCTTTTGTTTGGCGACAATCGTCCACGTTTTTAACCGCGTACAGACGCGGGAGTCCTCGCCCAAATGCGGC
>CAMLBO010000136.1 GCA_946478305.1 uncultured Enterobacterales bacterium | reverse complement strand
TCTACACGTAAGGAGTCGTCGGCAGCGTCAGATGTGTATAAGAGACAGTTCCCATTCCGGGGATATGAACACCGGCGCCATCGAATTACTGAAAAATATCCCCCAGGCTACCGCCGTGCATACCGCCGCCATGATGTTCACCGGCGATTCACTGAAAGATTTGGAGAAGATGATAAATGAGCCAGGCCGCCCAACTCGCCCTTGATGGCGAAGGCATCATCATGAAAAGAATGCTGGTTTCCCCCTCTATGCAATTCCAGGAAAAAGATCAATCCGGGCAGACGTCCAGCACCACCAATGCCGAACAGGGCATCAAGGCCAAAGAGCTGCGCGTCACCGGCCTGGTGGCATTCGACGACCAGGCCGTTTTACAGCGTCTTTTTCAGCTGGCATCGGCCACGGAGACAAGCGGGTCGCTGAAAAAATACCGCATCGCCAACGAAACCGCATCGGCCATCAACTTTCGCGAAGGCACGTTCACCGGCCAGATTGATGCCATCCCGCAGGAGGACATTCTCGCCTGGAACGTGAGTTTTACCCTGCGAGAAAAAAGCAGCGTTCCTGAAAAGCGTGAAGCACGCAAAGGCAACGCAACCGGCAGTACAAAGCAGACTGGCGCGGGTGGCAGCGGTACCGCAGCAGGCGAAGACCCCGAAAAAATGAGTTGGTTCGAGAAGAAAGTCTTAAAACCCGTCAATGACGCCCTGGGATAAGTGAGTAATGAAACCGATTAAACGGCTGTACCTTTCCAGCGATCCGATTCACCTGGTCGACGTCAATCTGGCGCTCGAGCTAAACGCGTGCGGTCGGGGATTTATCACCGCGCAAACCGATACCGATTACACCGGGAAAATGGTGCGTCTGGACGTCGGCTATGACGGCTTAGTCCTGCGCTGGTTCACCGGGTACGTTGAGCGGTCGCAGCCATCAGAAAATGGTTTTCAGCGTCTCTTTGTCCGGGAGTTGATCGGCGTATTCGATAAGCCGTGGCCCTGCTCGTTTCAGCATCCCACGCTGTGCCAGGTTACCGACTGGATAAGTGAACAAAGCGGCCTGGCCGTTGCGCCGCCATCCGGTGCCGACTACGCCGACAAGCCAATCCCGCATTTCACCCACAGCGGCACCGGGTACCAACTTTTTGCCAACCTGGGCCGGGCGTTCTCGATAGCCGATTATCTCTGGTACCAACTCCCGGACGGCGGCGTTTTTGTGGGCGCCGCCCAGCACAGCATGTTTGCCGGTAAGCCGGTCGACATTCCGAGCGAGTTTAGCCAGGCCAGCGCAGGCGGTAATTCCATGACCGTGCCGCTCATTCAAAGCCTGCGCCCTGGCGCGGAGGTGAACGGGCAACGGCTGAATCAGGTACGGCTTGAAAACGACAACATGGCGATCACCTGGCAGCCGCGCAACAAAACCACCGGCCAGGCATTGCAAAAAACACCGATTCAGCGCCAGGTCGAAGGCGCGTTCCCTGAACTGGCGTCAGGTCTGCACCTGCCTCAGTTCGCCCGCGTTGAAGCGCCGAGCGAAGACGTATCAACCGGCAACATCGCCGACCCCTTTCGCCCGCGCTATGCGGTCGATTTGCAGCTGCTCGACGCGGACGGCAATCCGGCCAAAGATACGCCGGTTTATCCCGCCGTTCCCTTGCCGGTACCGATGGCCGGAAGTGAGTCGGGCATGTTCCAGTTTCCCCCGCCTGGTACTCTGGTTGAAGTGGGATTTACTGGCGGGCGCCCGGACAAACCGTTCGTGCGCCAGACCATGCCGCAGGGTCAAAACTTGCCCGCCGTGAAGCCAGGCGAACAGCTGCAACAACAGCGCGAAGGCGTATCGCAGCGGGTGAATGTTGCGGGTGACTGGGAACGCCAGACAGACCAGACCATCAAAGAAACATCAATGACCCGTGTCATTCAGGCCGATGATGAAACCCGCACGCTAGTAGTGCGTGATACCACTATCCAGGCCACGGATAAAACTACCGTACTGGGCACGGCCACGCTGTTGGCTGGTGCCGTGGTTAACATCTGTGAAGGCGATTACAGCATCGGCACATCGGGCGGCCTAACAATCAGCTGCAGCAAAGACGAATCTGTCTATGTTGGCCAGAACCTAATACGCAGCGTTGGCGCCAACCTGGACGACACGATCACCGCTAACGCCACAATCACGGTCGGCGGCGCTCTCACTGAGAAAATCGCCGGTATCCGTCGAAGTGTGGCCCAGGCACAGCAGTTAATTGCGCCTGTTATTAAACTGGGTACAGACGAGATAAATGTCCTTACCCTGCTAACCGACACGCTCGACGTCGTCAACGAGCTGGCAAAGCTGACCGCAAGCCATACGCACCCGGACACTGGCACCAGCCAGCAGGCCAGTCAGTTCACCCAGATGGCGGCTAAAACGGTAACGTTAAAAGCCAAATACGGTCCGTTGATCGCCTGAAAGAAAGCCCTGCAAAAACACCGACTGCGTAAAACAGCCTGTAACACTCACCATTGACCGCATCACCTCAAGGCCGACACCGTTCGGCCTTTCTTTCGTTCGTCAAACCACGCCCCGCACCGCTAGCAGAAACGCACAGACGGAAACGCATCCGAGACGGAAACGGCGCTACACCACACCCGCCTGCACGATTTGGATCACAAATATTTTGCAAAGATAATTTTGCGCAAACCCTGCCGCCAGCCCGCGCGGTGGCTGGGGTCGTGGCTTCCCTGGCACTTTGCACACGCCGCCAACTTTTGCAGGGTTTTGCAATAACGAGGGCCATTGTCAAAACTAACTATCTGTTTAAGCTGATGTTTTAAAAAGGATCTCATTGCTTTCCGTCTGGATCGGAACGGCGTCAAAGTTGGGTTATAAAATGGCGGTGAATTGCGGGAAGGCTTGCGCTGCATGGGCTGGAAGCTAATTGGGGCAAATTCATTTTTTGCAAAAGTTCGCGCGTTTGGATCCGCTGACGATCACGCTGATTGGGTCACAAGTAGCCGGGTAACATTGTAGCCCAGGCCCTTTCCGTCCGGATTTCGTCAAAGGTATTGCGGAGGTAGTAGGAAGGAGGAACACTGCAAAGCGGTGGTAATAATGTGGTCACTTAAAATAAAATAATGATATAAATCATAACAATAACATCAATATAAAGGCGGCCAGAGCCGCCTATAAAAGTCTTACTCACTTCTTGTTCGCCGGTGGCGGAGGGGGTGGTAGCGCTTTTCCTCTGGCCGGTGGCGGGGGTTTATTCGGTGACGACGGTCTCGACCCGTGCGGGTTGTGTGTCATACCAACCGGGCCCCCAGCCGGGCCCATAGCCTCGCCCCAAACGCGGATCATACGGGCCTCCGTATCCCCAACCCCAGGGTCCCATTGGCTGCGGTGGCATCACCACCTGTTGAGTCAGGCGCCAGCGTTTGAAACTATTGACGTTCATCGTGACAAATTTATACGACGTCTGGCCGATGGTCCCCTCCTCGGCTCCGGTAATTGGGCCGACGACGGTCACGAGCTGACCTTTGAAGTCCACCGGATCCACGAAGCCATTTACATACGCGTGAATGCGTCCGAGTGACGCAGCACCGAGGATCGGTCTTGCACCATCGTCTAGCGGCATCGTGGCGATTTCAAGGCGCGTTTTATTTTGCTCATTGGTAATACCTACGACTTTTCCGCCAAAGCGCGCTTCCTGACCTGCATATAACTGCGGCGCACCCTGCACAACTTGCAGATTCATCTGCGGTGTATCCGTCGTCCCGCGGATATCATCGGGGACCGTAACGCAGCCGGACAGCAATAAAACACTCAAACTAATGGCGCTGAATGTCAGAGCCGAAAACCGTGGAACACCTGACCACTTACGCATAGCAAAAACTCCTGGACGATATTGTTAATTTTGACCACGGTTTACCGCACAAGTTGCTATAACCTACCGGCCCGGCAGCTTTTTCCAGGTCACTTCGTTACGCAGGTAGACGGGTTCTGCATGTTCAGGCGTAACGCGCACACCGCGTTGCCACATTTGCAGCGCTAATGGCAGCATGTCTTCGGCCTGTGGCAGACACATTTCGCCATCAAAGAGTTCGGCACTCCGCGTTTCGCCCAGCAGAGTAGGATAAGTTTGCCAACCGGTACCGACGGTCGCAAAACGGCCAGAGAAATCAGCAGCACGCAGCTGGAGCTGTTCGGGTTTGATCACCGCTTCGCTCTGTTCGCCCTGCCAGTCACCGTCAGCGCTGCGGTAATACTCGCCCCAGTAGACATCGCCCATACGAGCGTCGATGGCAGCGAGCACACGTTCAGCACCGTTCAGACGATGCGCGCCCTGTGCCATGGTCATCAGGGTGGAAACTGGCAGCAGAGGTAACTCAGCACCGTACGCCAACCCCTGCGCGATACCAATGCCAATGCGCACGCCGGTGAAACTTCCCGGACCACGTCCAAAGGCCAATGCGTCAAGCTGAGTTAGCGTCAGCCCCGCTTCGGACATAATTTGCTGCACCATTGGCAGAATACGCTGCGTGTGTTCACGCGCGCAGAGTTCGAAATGAGCGAGTGTCTCGCCATCATTATAAAGCGCGACCGAACAGGCTTCTGTCGCCGTATCAATTGCTAAAATTCGCGTGGACATGCCAAACCTCAGGCGGAAAAAAGGAGTTAAAGGCCAGAAATACGCCGTTGAAGGCCTTTTTCGGGGGCGGGATTCTAGCATAACCGGCGGGCTATTTCTGCTGTTCAACGTTCTGCAGAAAACGGATCGCCTTGGCGAGATCGCGGGTGCGCGGTGCTGGCGGCAAACTGTTCAGGAAGACTTCCCCGTAAGGACGCATCACCAGACGGTTATCACAGATAATCATCACGCCGCGGTCATCGGTATCACGGATTAAACGTCCCACGCCCTGTTTGAGGGTGATCACCGCGTCGGGGAGTTGCACTTCGTTAAACGGATCCCCACCGCGCAGGCGGCAATCTTCAATACGGGCTTTCAGCAGCGGGTCATCCGGCGAAGTAAACGGTAATTTGTCGATGATAACGCAGGAGAGCGCTTCACCACGCACATCCACCCCTTCCCAGAAGCTGCTGGTTGCTACCAGCAAGGCATTACCGGCTTCGACGAACTGCGCCAGCAGTTGGCTTTTACTGGTTTCACCCTGCAACAACACGGGCAACGTGGTGCTGGCACGGAACTCTTCGGCCAGCTCACGCATCATCAGATGCGAGGTACAGAGGAAGAAGCAGCGGCCCTTGTTGGCTTCAATCAGGGGCAGCAGCATTTTGGCCAACTGGCGCGAACCGCCGCGCTCATTGGGCGACGGCAGGAAACGCGGCACGCAGAGCAGCGCCTGATTGGCATAATCGAAGGGGCTCGCCAGTAGTAAGGTTTCGGCGTCATCCAGCCCGAGACGAGCAGTGAAATGGTGTAGCTGATCGTTCACCGACAGTGTGGCCGAGGTGAAAATCCACGCACCGGGTTTGTCGCTCATCATCTCACTGAATTTATCGGTCACCGAAAGTGGCGTCAGCGCCAGGACGAAGTGGCGTGAGTTACATTCATACCAATAACTGTAACCAGGAATCGTGACATCTTTCAGGCGCTTGAGGCGGTTGCGGTAAA
Organism: uncultured Enterobacterales bacterium; assembly: GCA_946478305.1. GTDB lineage: Bacteria > Pseudomonadota > Gammaproteobacteria > Enterobacterales > Enterobacteriaceae > Ewingella. The sequence continues at coordinate 3,320 of CAMLBO010000136.1, read as the reverse complement.
CCGTCGCCCGCTCAAATGCAGCGTCCAGCAGAGCTGAGCGCCCAAGGGAGAGTTTTACGACGTCGTAGCAAAGCTCGAGGGCATCATCAAGCAACAACAACGCACGCTGAATCGCGGGTTGATTCAGTACATCACGCAGGTTGCCGCGAAAACCGGGTTCGCCCAAGGCCAGACGGAAATCCATCGTACTCTGGCTAAGACGGTCGGCGCTTTTTTGCAACTGGACTGAGTCACGAACTTCGGTACGGTACGCAATCGTGATGTCTTTGGCCATATCCAGTAACTGACGGCTGGTGACCTGCTGGCCAAAGTACTGGCTGGCGATATCCGGGATCTGATGCGCTTCATCGAAAATCATCACGTCAGCAGTCGGGATCAATTCACCAAAACCGCTCTCTTTAACCACCATATCCGCCATAAACAGATGGTGGTTCACCACCACCACGTCGGCATCCATGGCTTTACGACGGGCTTTAACCACGAAGCACTCTTTGTACGCCGGACAGTCACTGCCGAGACAATTGTCATTAGTACTGGTGACCAGCGGCCAGACATAGCTGTCTTCGGCCACCACCGCGCAGGTGCTGATGTCCCCTTCTTCGGTCATACTCGACCAATTGCGCAGATGAACCAAATCACTGAGTGACTGGCTGGCAAGATCGCCACCGGACAGAGACTGCTGTTCGAGGCGTTCGATACACAGGTAGTTTGAGCGCCCTTTCAACAGGGCAAGCTTACCTTTGAATTTCAGGGCGCTGGCGACTTTGGGTAAGTCTCTGCAATAGAGCTGGTCCTGCAGGGCTTTGGAACCGGTAGAGATAATCACTTTTTTACCGGAGCGCAGCGCCGGAGCCAGATAGGCATAGGTTTTACCGGTACCGGTACCTGCTTCGACCACCAGCCCCTGCTTATTGACGATCGCCTTGCTGACGGCCTGCGCCATCAGACGCTGAGGTTCACGCGGCTTAAAACCTTCAATTTTCTGCGCTAACGCGCCATCTGGTGCAAAATCGTCTGTCACACTGTCTCTCTACCTGTACGGATCAGCAGTGATTATGCCAATCCAATGCCTCCACGGCTACCGGCATCTGTCAATCCACCGTAATCCGCCTTTGTGATACCCTTAGCGCCATCATTAGAAAGTGACTGAAGGAGCATAAAAATATGACCATCGAACGAATCAGACCTGAGCCGCGTATGTCCGATGTGGTGGTCCACAATGACACCATTTACTACACCGCCGTCCCGGAAAATCTGGATGCGAATGCCAAAGACCAGACGGCTGAAACGCTGGCGATCATTGACGCTGTACTGACTGAAGCCGGTTCTGACAAAAGCAAAATCCTCGATGCGACACTGTTCCTTGTTCACAAAGAAGATTTTAAAGCCATGAATGAAGCCTGGGATGCGTGGGTGTCTCCGGGCAATGCGCCGGTGCGCTGTACAGTTCAGGCCAATCTGATGAACCCAAAATATAAAATTGAAATCAAGATCATCGCAGCACGTTAAGCGCTGAGTGCCAGACATAAAAAAACCTCCCGCGGGAGGTTTTTGTTTTCAGCAAAATGAATTTACTTCTTCGCGCCGGCAACGGCTTCGCGCGCCAAATCGGTGATCCGTGCATAATCACCGCTTTCCAGTGCATCCGCTGGCACCAGCCATGAACCACCAATACACAGCACGCTTTTCAGCGCCAAATAATCACGGTAGTTGTTCGGCGTAATACCACCGGTTGGGCAGAAACGCACCTGCGGGAACGGGCCGGCAATCGCCTGCAAGGCCTTCACGCCGCCGTTAGCTTCCGCCGGGAAAAATTTAAACTCACGCAGACCGGCATCCAGGCCCAGCATCAGTTCAGATACGGTGCTGATCCCAGGGATTAACGGAATAGAGCCCGCATTCGCGGCTTTCAGTAAATCTTCGGTCAAACCGGGGCTGATGGCAAACTGAGCGCCAGCGGCGGTCACTTCTGCAAGTTGTGCCGCGTTGAGCACGGTACCCGCACCAATGATCGCATCAGGGACCTCTTTGGCAATGGCTTTAATGGCGTCCATCGCACACGCTGTGCGCAGCGTCACTTCCAGCACGCGAACACCGCCCGCGACCAGCGCTTTAGCCAGAGGGACCGCATGTTCAAGTTTATTGATAACAATCACCGGAACGACCGGACCGGACGTCAGGATCTGTTCCGCGCTTGTTTTCCAATTTTTCATCTTTGTCTCCATTCATGCCCGTGGGCATCGTTGTGATTGATGGCGCGCCCCTGCCACAGGGCCTGCAAAGTGCAGGTTACCGACCACACCCATTAGCTAACCCTGCAATCTGAATGATTTTGGGTATTAAAAACATCAATAAAAAAACCGCTGCAATAGCAACGGTTTCAGAAATTCCTGTTATGCAGTCCAGTAAACACTGACCGGTGTTTGCTGCTGATTCAGCACGGCGCGCACCGGCATTTCGTTCACATCGGTGCCTTTCTCCGCCCGTTCATACACTTCGCGTTTGGCTTCACCCATCAGATGCAGATAGATATTGCGGCTGTCGAGCAGTACCGGCAACGTCAGCGTTATTCTGTCGAGGGGGGCGGTCAGCGGCGTCATCCCCATGCAGGTACGGTCAGAATCCAGCGCCAACGCCGCAGCCAGATTAGACGCACCGGGGAATAATGAGGCCGTGTGACCGTCATCGCCCATGCCGAGGATCACCACATCGATAGGACGTGGTAACACCTTCAAGGCCTGCTCCGTTTGATCAGCCCCTTCGAAAGGTGAGGCAGCATCATTTTTCAGACCAATAAACGTGGCTGACGCAGCGAAGCCCTGTAAGAGGTTATTGCGCACCAGCTTTTCGTTACTGGCCCCATTATCCGGGCTGACCCAGCGTTCATCGGCCAGAGTAATGACCACTTTGCTCCAGTCCAGTTCCTGACGCGTAAGCTGTATGAAGAGATCGAGCGGCGTACGCCCGCCCGATACCACCAGACTGGCTTTGCCGTTTGCCGCAATACCCTGGCGAAGGGCATCCGCAATCTTTCCGGCGAAGTTTTGGTTTAGCGCCAGCGCGCCGGAAAATTCGACAAAATTGGCCATCAGTTTCCCTTTACTCGAACTCGTTCCAGGAACGACCGTCACGTGTGATCATTGCCACTGACGCGACAGGACCCCAGGTACCGGACTGGTAAGGTTTTGGTGCTTCACTTTCTGCAGCCCAGGCGTTCATGATGGAGTCGACCCACTTCCAGGCTTCCTCTACTTCATCACGGCGCACGAACAACGCCTGAATACCGCGCATGGTTTCCAGCAACAGACGCTCGTAAGCAT
>CAMLBO010000135.1 GCA_946478305.1 uncultured Enterobacterales bacterium | reverse complement strand
ATCTTTACCGTTGGCTCGAACCCGCAGCCGGGAAGCCCGTCAGGGCTGACATTTTACGGCTGTCACTGTGGCCCCTGAAACACGGCCATTGTGACCAGCGCAGCTGCTGTTTTTAAAAGAGCCGGGGAGTCTTGAGGGGCGCGGCGATAGGCGCCCTTCAAGGCCGGTTTGGGTGGCAACCCAAGGTCTTGACCTTGAATTTAAGAAAGCGAGTTCGGAGCGCAATCCGAAACCCGCCCGGTGCGGGCTGCGGGCCCACGGTTTTGAAGTGGAAGTTGAATTTAAAAGCGCCTGTGGGTCGTCACCCGCCATCAGTGCGCGAGAAACTTCTCGAGAAACTGCTTTGTACGCGCCTGCTGTGGATTCGAAAAGAGTTCTTTCGCTGCCCCCTGCTCCACAATCCGTCCCTGATCCATAAAGATCGCCCGGTCGGCGACGTCGCGGGCGAAACTCATTTCGTGGGTGACGATGACCATAGTGCGATGCTCGAGTGCCAGAGCGCGGATGGTGTTGAGCACCTCACCAACCAGCTCGGGATCAAGCGCAGAGGTGGGTTCATCGAACAGAATCACTTCCGGGTTCATTGCCAGTGCACGGGCGATGGCGACGCGCTGCTGCTGGCCGCCGGATAAACGGCGCGGGTAAGCGTCTTCTTTACCGCTCAGGCCCACTTTCTCCAGCAACTGACGGGCATAAGCGATGGCTTTAGCGCGCGGTTCCCCTTTCACAATCACCGGCCCTTCAATGATATTTTCCAAAACCGAACGGTGCGGGAACAGGTTGAAGTTCTGGAAGACAAAACCGACCTGCTGACGCAGTTTGCGGACGTTCTCTTTCTGTTTACTGATCGGACGGCTGCCGTCAATTTGAATATTACCTACGGTGATGGTGCCGGAATCCGGCTCCTCCAGCAGGTTAATACTGCGCAGCAAGGTGGTTTTACCCGAGCCACTTGGCCCGATGATCGCAACCACCTCGCCCGAATTCACCTGTAAATCGATACCGTGCAGCACCGTCTGACCGTTGAAGGCTTTTGTCAGTTGTTTAACGTCAATGGTACTCATGAAGGCTCCTGCTCCTGACGGTTAACGCGGTCTTCCAGACGATTTTGCAGGAAGGATAAAACGGTCGCCAGCACCCAGTAAATGACTGAGGCGGCGAGGTACATGGTGAACACTTCCAACGTACGAGAGGTTACCAGCTGCGCCTGACGGAACAGCTCAGGTACCTGAATGGTGGCCGCAAGCGAAGTGTCTTTTACCAGACCAATAAAACTGTTACCCAGTGGCGGAAGCGCGGTGCGGGCAGCCTGCGGTAAAATCACGCGACGCATCGCCTGCCAGCGACTCATACCAATGCTGGCGGCGGCTTCCCACTGGCCCTTCTCGATGGACGAAATGGCCGCACGCAGGGTTTCTGATGTGTAAGCCGCGGTGTTGAGCGACAAACCAATCATTGCCGACGGAATAGGATCCAGTTCAATGCCAAACTGCGGCAGACCGTAATAGATCATGAACAGCTGGGCGATGAGCGGCGTACCACGAAAAATGGAGACGTAGAAACGCGACAGCCACGAGAGCGGCCAGAATTTCGACAGACGCATCAGCGCCAAAATGAATCCGAGCGCCAGCCCGAACACCATCCCCCCCAGACTGAGCTGGAGGGTGAACAGTGTTCCTTTTAATAAAAATGGTGCTGAATCCAGCACCAGTTGAATACTTTCGTGCATCCGATGAAACCTTTTGGATGTTTACTCTACAACAACCGGGAGCACAATCTGCCCCCGGTGTCATGAGCATTTATTTGGTGACGTCAGCCCCGAACCATTTTTCTGAGATCTTGGTCAGTGAGCCGTCTTTCTGCATTTCAGCAATCGCGGTGTTGATTGCCGCCAGTAATTCCGGGTTATTCTTGCGAACAGCAACGCCTGATTCCTGACGAGAGAACGCTGGACCCGCAACAGCTAAGGTATCACCGGTTTTCTTCACCAGATCCAGCGCGGCCAGACGGTCCACCAGAATGGCATTGATACGGCCTACGCGCAGATCCTGATATTTCGTCGGGTCATCATCATAAGTACGGACATCTACGCCAGGCACGTTAGCACGCAACCATTGCTCATAGTTGGTCCCCAGGCCGACACCGACTTTTTTGCCTTTCAGATCTTCAGGCTTCGTAATGCTGCCTTCCGCGCCTTTCTTCACCAGCGCCTGGATACCGGAAACAGTATAAGGCGTAGAGAAATCATATTTTTTCTCGCGCTCAGGAGAGATCGTCACCTGATTGATCACCACGTCGATACGTTTTGATTCCAGCGACGCCAGCATGCCGTCCCATTTGGTCGGTTGCAGCTTGGCTTTCACACCCATATGTTGTGCCAGCGCATCGGCAAATTCAACTTCAAAGCCCGTCAGCTTGCCGTCCTCTCCCTGGAAACTGAACGGAGGATAGGTGCCTTCGAGACCGACAATCAGCGTTCCACGCTCTTTGACTTTCGCCAGCAATCCTTCATCAGCGGCAAAGCTATTGCTAACCATGCCGCTGGTCAGCGTTACCGCCACGGCACCCAGAAGTAAACGACGACGCAATGTAGAGAAAATCATATTCACCTCATTCAATTCATTTTTGTTATTAACGCCCGGGACAGTTATCACAGGCATAACTGGCGGAAATTCATCATTATTCTCATGTCGCCATGACAGAGCGCACGTTAGCACCGGTCAGAAAGATTATCAGGAATATAATCCTCTAATCTTAGCGCAAAAAAGAATAAGTGCTGCTCTGCGGGCATATACGCAACGTCAGGCAGCGCCTATCACTGCGATTAGTGGCAGGATAGACGTAAAATCATGCCCTTAAATCTGCGGGTGGTAAGCGAACAATGCAGGCGCACCGCCAGTATGGATGAACAGAATCGGCCCTTCACCCGGGAAACGTCCCCGCTCGAGCCCATCCAATAGACCTGCCATCGCTTTCCCGGTATAGACCGGATCCAGCAACATCGCTTCCTGTTCTGCCAGTAATTTAATCGCCGCCAACCCCTCTTCACTGGGTTCACCGTAGCGTGGACCGAAATAGTCATCCCACAGGTGAATCGGCGGCAAGGCCTCATCAAATTGCAATCTTTTGGCCACATCCCGTGCAATGGCTTCAACTTTAGGACGCTGTTGCTCTGCAGTACGTGACACGGTCACGCCAATCAATTGCGTGGCTGGCATCAGATGATGCAGCGCCACGGCCAGTCCGGCATGGGTTCCTGCACTGCCGGACGCCACCACGATGGCGCTGAAGTCAACAAATCCAGAAGCGCTTTGCTCAGCGATTTCCAGCGCGCACTGCACATAACCCAGCGCGCCCAGGGCATTGGAGCCGCCCACTGGCACGATGTAGGGCCGGAACCCTTGTGCTTCGAGCTTTTCCGCTTCGTCAGTCAGCTGCGTCATCGGGTCGTGCAACGCGTCGCACATGACCACGTCCACATTGAACAGATCCAACAGCAGGCGGTTACCGTTGGTCAGGTAATTGGCCTGCGTAGTCCCAATCGGATTTTCCAGCAGCGCGACGCATTTCATGCCGAGTTTAGCAGCCACGGCCGCCGTCTGACGTACGTGGTTAGACTGAATCGCCCCGGCTGTGATCAGCGTATCTGCGCCCTCTTCCAACGCGGCTGCCGCCAGGTATTCTAGCTTCCTCAACTTGTTACCGCCCATCGCCAGCGGCGTGACGTCGTCACGTTTAATGTAAATCGGACGGCCAACATAATCTGAAAGACGGTTGAGCCTCTCCAGCGGCGTGACGCTGCCAAGCAGGTCCAGGCGTGAAAAAGCGTCCAGCCGATGTTTAACCAATGAAATTTGAGCAGGCACAGTGTTCCCCTAAGCGCTTGATGGCTCGCGCTATCGCTATGATGTGAGTTAGGTTTATGGAGATAAGATGTGTGGATGGTTATCAATAGATTATATACAGAATTTATACACTCTTGCCGCGGATGCAACACAAAAAAACAGGCCCCCGTAGGAGCCTGTTGATGGCAGAGCGTTTAGCAAAAAATCGTTAAGCCGATTTTTGCCATGCCAGATACTGATCATACTTTCGCAACGCAATCCGGTAGTTATCATGCGCTGCCACCGGCAGGTCGCTGATAATACGCTGATGGATGCTGTCCCCACGGGTGCGTTCGAGAGGATAGTTATGGGCAACCAGAATCTCATCCAGCCGGCGCAGGCGCACAACATATTCGCGTACCGTGCTGTGATTCATTTCTGTTTGCTCAAACAGATACTGTTTGAACGCCATAATATCAAAGTAAGAAGAATGGCTGTTACAGCTGATCTCACTGCAAAAACGGCACAGCGCGTTCAGTTCCTGGGACAAGTTGCTCCACACATCGTCGTCAATAGGCTGATCCATCTTGGCGATGGCCTCTTTATTGATGATCTGGCCGCGAAACACCAGTGCCATTCGATCTAGCTCTTTACCGCATTGTGAACAGTGCGTCTGACTATGTTTAAAATCTTTTAAATAACGGCTGAGAGGCCGCGTTTTCAGTCCCGCTGGCATAATTTATTCCTGGTGAGGAGGATAAAATATATACCCAAAATATTTCGAGTTGCAGAACGTGACGCCTGCTGGCATCGCCGGGAACATGTTCGCCATGTCAGCGGAGCCGAAGCTGACCAACGTCTTTGCAACTGAAGTATGAAGGGTATTTAACCGGCCAGGAAAAAGCGGATCAGTGGTCGTTAGCCAGTCGGGCGCGTAAGCGCTTAATGGCCTGACTGTGTAGCTGGCTGACGCGGGATTCCCCGACGTCCAGTACTGCCCCAATCTCTTTTAAGTTCAACTCTTCCTGGTAGTAAAGCGTCAATACCATCTTTTCCCGTTCTGGCAGTGCGTCAATGGCATCCATCACCCGCTGGCGTAAATTACCTTCCAGTAAGTGATGTAACGGGTTGGCCTCTTCGTGCCCTTCCATTAACGCTTCGGCTGTATCGCCGTGCTCTTCGCGCCATTCATCATATGAGAACAACTGGCTGCTATTAGTATCCATCAAAATCTGGCGATATTCCTCAATAGGAATATCCAGTGCCTGCGCCACTTCGCCTTCGCTGGGTGTTCGCCCTAACCGCTGTTCTGCATGGTGCATCGCCTGCGACACTTCACGCGCGTTGCGCCTTACGCTGCGGGGCACCCAGTCACGGCTGCGCAGCTCGTCGAGCATTGCACCACGAATCCGCTGAACTGCATAGGTAGTAAATGCCGTACCCTGCATGGCATCGAAGCGCTCAACCGCATTAAGCAGCCCGATCCCCCCTGCTTGCAGCAGATCGTCGAGCTCTACGCTGGCGGGAAGCCGTACCTGCAAACGCAGGGCTTCATGGCGCACCAGAGGAACATAGCGCTGCCATAAAGAATTTTTGTCTATCACGCCGCTGGCGGTGTACAGATCGCTCACTATCGTAACCTGGCAATGGGAGGGTCTGTACTATTATGCTTTCGCCACTCTTTTCCAATCGCCTGAATAAGGACTGAAAAGCGCGGCTATTTGGATTATGTCGCCGTTTTGAATAAATAACGTGCAGTGACTATATCAGCGATTTTGTCAGCACCAGCACAGTAAAAGGTAAGAATTGGTTAAAATAAGCACATGTCAGAAATCAAAAAAAACCGCCGGGGCGGGATCAAACCAGTAATTGCAAGACAGATAAATCGTCATTACGTTTTACGCGGTCGATTTCTGCAATGAAGCTTTTGGTGGCGATTTTATTGTGCTGACGGTAAGAGTGGTAACTGTACATCACGTCAATGATCGCCTGCTCCGTGAGACTGCCGTGCGCCAGTGCATGCGCTGACAGAACAGACTTAATGTAGAAATAGTCAACCACCAGCACATATAGCTGTTTCAATACCGGTATGGATTGATCAATAGCAAAACGATCGTGATAAAGGCGGTATTGAAAATAATTACGCAGGATATAAGGACGCTGGCCCAGCCACGGTAGGGCTATCTGGTCCCACCCCTGCTTGAGCCGCAGGAGATGCTCACTGATTTCCTGCTCGGTGAAATTCACATCAAAGTACTGATTTAATTCTTTGCCATATCTTAGCAGTGTCACTTTTCCTCGCGCATTCAGCCCGTATCCGATAGCTTGCTGAATACCGCCGAGCAAAGCTAATTCCAGTTTCTGTTCGGCGGAAACTTTCCCCATTGCCTGAACTATTTCGCCGCTGTCCATCTGCTGAACTAACGTCGTATAGACGCTCTCCATTTTGGCGAACTTACTGTCCAATGAACCAGTCAGTTTTTCCGTATACAGCAGGAAGCAGACCAGCGCATAGAGATTGTGCTCAATACGATTCTGGGGTGCCATCAGTAAGTTGGCAGAAAAAAGATTAACAATCTTGCCTTCGACATTGAGATCAGCCGTATCATTGAAAGCAACTTGCGTCACAGTCTGGTTATTAATGTTTAACGCTGTTTCATTAAACAGCACTTTTCTCGCGGCTTCAGGACAAGATAACGTGAGGCTTTCAATCACCTCTTTTTTGTAAAACACGTTATAGCGTGGATAGGTAGAACAGGTTTTACTCAGTGCCTCTGCCCCCATAGTGCGGTGAATCTGGCACAGATTATCGGGCTCCAGATAGGAGCAGTTGCCCTTCTCATTGAGCTTAATCATCGCCCAGTTACTGTGACTTTTTTTGGTCAGCGCGATGTTTTCAACCGCAATGTTCTTGACGCCGGGAATTTCACTTTTGAGGTATTTTTTATAGGTGTTTTTATCCAGCGTGATGTCCCATTGCTTACAGCAGTGATCTTCACATGCCGGGCCGATACAACTGAAGTTGCTGACATACTCAGGCTGACTGACCAGAATTTCTTTCATTGCATCACTCCTCAAATATCCAGTCACCAGTATGCGTTGCTGGCAATGTATTCAATCAAAGAAAAAGGCGACCAAAAGGTCGCCTTTACGGATATTAAGACTAAAAAACTATTAGCCCTGCAGCAGTGACAACACTGACTGAGGAACCTGGTTAGCTTTAGACAATACTGAAGTACCAGCCTGCTGCAGGATCTGTGCTTTAGACATGGCAGAAACTTCAGTAGCGTAGTCAGCATCCTGAATACGGCTCTGTGCAGAAGCCAGGTTAGTGGTGGTGTTGTTCAGGTTAGTGATGGCAGAATCGAAACGGTTCTGAACAGCACCCAGTGAAGAACGGAATTTATCAACCTGCGCGATAGCTTTGTCCAGCAGAGCTAATGGGTCGTTGGTAGCAGCGCCAGCGAAGGTAGCAGTCGCAGTTACGTTAGTGGTGCCATCTGACTTAGTACCGGTGCTCAGGTCCAGAGAAGTACCGGTAGCGGTCGTTGGCGTTGTGCCACCATTTACCAGCACATCAGCACCCGTGGCGCCTGCGGTGTAGTTTTTACCCTGTACAGTCACGAAACCAACAGCCGCGCCGCTGGCATTAGTACCAACTTTGATAGCTTGTGCGCTCTGGGTTGCAGTATCAACGCCGTTAGCCACGTCTGAGTATTTCACGTCAGTGGTGTTCAGGGTTACGATACCTGTTGCGCTATCCAGGGAAGCGGCATAAGAATCGCTGCCAGATTTGATAACGAAGGTACCGGTAGCTGCGCCAGATTTATCCAGAACGTTGTTCAGGGTCAGACCTGATGTATCAGATACGCCCAGTTTTTTGGCAATGCTCGCAGCAGCAGCTGCATCAGCGCCAAACTTAACAGCAATAGGTGCAGCACCTGCAGCAGCACCCGGAACCTGAGTGATTGCATCAGAAGTTTTCAGTGCGTTACCTGATACAGAGAAACCAGACAGACCCAGTGAAGTAGAGTCAATTTTCTGCAGGTCGATATCGATAGTCTGGCCATCGTTAGCGCCAACCTGGATTTTCATGGTTTGGTTTGAAGCCAGTACTTTCACGCCGTTGAACTGAGTCTGACCCGATACGCGGTCGATTTCAGACAGACGGGAAGTGATTTCGTCCTGGATTGAGGTCAGGTCGGAATCGGAGTTAGTACCGGTTGAAGCCTGAACTGACAGCTCACGAATACGCTGTAAGTTGTTGTTGATTTCGCTCAGGGAGCCTTCAGTGGTCTGCGCAACGGAGATACCGTCGTTGGCATTACGTGATGCCTGGCTCAGACCCGTGATGTTAGAAGTGAAGCGGTTAGAGATCGCCTGGCCAGCAGCATCATCTTTGGCGCTGTTAATACGCAGACCAGAAGACAGACGCTCAATAGCAGTGCCCAGAGCAGATTGAGATTTGTTCAGGTTGTTCTGAGTCATCAGTGACAAACTGTTGGTATTGATTACTTGTGCCATGAGGATATTCCTTCAAATCTGGTTAAGGGTTCGGGCTTATTTGCCCACGGCGTTCATCACCGTCCAAACTTGTATCGGCGCTGCTTCAACAACCTTTAGGATTATTTGTAAAAAAGTGGAAGTTTCTTACGCCGCGAAATACCCCTCCTTATACCGGCTATTCATGCCATTAGTTTTTATTACATTCCATTAAACTTTTTCTCCGTCGTGCCGATAGGGCTTAAAGACACCTACACACTGTAAAGGATTCATATGGCCACTATCACATCATTAGGGATTGGTTCCGGGTTAGATCTCAGCACTTTGTTGACTAACCTGACCACGGCGGAAAAACAGCGTCTTGCCCCGATCACCGCGTCCCAGTCAAGCTACAGCGCTAAACTGACCGCTTATGGCACCTTAAAAAGTGCGTTACAGACCTTCAGCGACGCCAGCGTGGCACTCGGCAATGCCGACGTTTATAAGAGCAGCACCGCGACCACCAGTAATGCGAATACGTTTTCCGTTACCACCGGCGCAGGCGCTGCGGCGGGCCGTTACAGCATCGGCGTTAGCCAACTGGCCCAGGCACAGTCACTGGTTTCCGGTCAGCAAACCGATATTAATGCCAAAATTGGTACGCCAGGCAGTGACCACACGATTACCTGTCTCTTATACACATCTGACGCTGCCGACGACTCCTTACGTGTA
>CAMLBO010000134.1 GCA_946478305.1 uncultured Enterobacterales bacterium | reverse complement strand
GCCGACGCCCACGACCTTGAATTTGAATTTGAATTTGAATTTGAATTTGAAAGCAGGTTGAGGCGGCAGCCCAGGATTTAGCGGCTTGGCCGACTTAACGCCAGCCACGCCAACACGGCTCCGGTGGTTTCCTGCTGTCGTTTAAGAATGGTCATATTGGCGCGCAGGTTGAAATCACGCAGGGGTTTATAAAGCAGTCCAGGCAGCGGAACCTGCTCAAATGTTGCAGGTACCATCGCCAGCCCCTGGCCGGCAGCAGCAAGAATCAATACGCTCAGCGTGCTGGAAACACGATGAGAAATGTTGGGTTCAGCACCCAGCGCTTGTCGCAGTTGTGCCAGTTGACCGACGTCGGCAGCCCCTTCGGTGGCATAAACCACCAGCGGTTCAGAGGCGATCATGCCCGGGGTCAGGAACGGCTGCGAGGCCAGCGGGTGATCGGAGGCCATCGCGATAATCATCGGCCAGTCGCCGACCCGTTCGGCACTGAGCTGATCGTCGACATCAAACCCCATTTCAGGACAGTAACCGACGTCGATTTTACCGGCCATGATCGCTTCACCCTGCAACTGCGGTGCCATTTCCCGCAGCTCAAGGTCGACCTCCGGGTACGCCGCGCTGAAGGCACGCATGTCCGCCAATAATTTGCCGGTGAATACTGCATTACCGGCAAAGCCAACACGCACCCGGCCGGTTTCGCCACGCAGCGAACGCTGCACCACGGTTTTGGCTCTTTCAGCCTGCGCGACGGCCAGTTCGGCCTCCGCCCGGAAAAGCCGGCCGGCTTCGGTCAGTTCCACTTTACGGCTGGTACGCAGAAACAACGCGCCGCCAATCTCTTCTTCCAGCGACTTAATCTGCATACTCAGTGCGGGTTGTACAATATTTAACCGTTGTGCCGCGCGGCCAAAGTGGCCCTCTTCGGCTACAGTCAGAAAGTAACGCATTTGACGCAGATCCATTCTTGTCGGTTCCATCAATTAAAATGATTGATAACTCAATTTAAACTATTTGTTTTGATAACTACAAGCGCCGATGCTGTGCGCAGAGAAATTCCTCACCATCCTTCAGGAGAACTACTATGAGCGCAACATTACAAGACCGTCAGGACATCGCCGACTTAATGACCGGCTGGATCCACCGTGATTTGGCCGAATGGGATCAACTGCTGGAACTTTTCCACGATGACGGCGTGATTGAGGTGACCTGGTTTGAAGGTTTGTTCAGCCAGTTTGTCGAGGGGTCGAAAAAGATGGGCGGCTCTGATCTTGCCACTAAACATTTGATTACCTCACCGGTGATCACCTTTAACGGCAATCGCGCCATTGTTGAAACCAATGCCATTATTATTGGTGAAAACACGAAACTGGGCCTGGGATGTAATGGCCATAACCGCTTCTACGATCTGATGGAAAAACGTGATGGCGTTTGGCGGATTGTGAAACGCCAGTCAATTTATGACATGGGCAATTTCACCTTCCCGACAGGCGTGGTGGAAATTGATAAAGACGTGGTCGCCAAATACCCGCGTGAGTATGCGGCACTGGCCTACCTGCTGGAGAAAAGCGGCTTTCCGGTCAAACGTGTATTTGCCACGAAATTCAGCGATAAGGAGAAAGAGATGAAAGCGGCTGGCAACCTATGGCTGAGCGCCGCTCAGTAGGACAGCGCCGAACCTCTCTCCCCCCGTTCAAGCAATTATCCGTTATCTTTCCCACTCTGTGGAAACTCGCGGTCAGTCGGGACTTCAGGCAGATCGTTGAGATCGGGCTGAATCCCGTCTGAGATATAATCTTTCGCGGCCATGGCCTGCTCATGGCCCGTTTCATCCCTCACCAGCACATGCTTAATTGTGCCGTCTTCCAGGACTTCGCGGTGAATACCCTTAAATTCGCTCATAAGATCCTCTTTCTTAATGTCAAACTGAAGCCGGATGCACCATACCGACACTCTTGTGCTCACTATTAAGCGTAGTGGGTCACAGGGAAAACACGAAGAGTAAATATCTGAATATTCCTTCAGCGGGGACAACCTTTTCCTGATAAATTAACAAACTAGTCAGGATCACACTGACTTCCTCAAGATTTATCAGCGCACCGACAGGAGAAGGCATTTTGGACGCGAGTACTATCAACACACTTTTTTTTATTGGCGCCCTGTTGGTAGCAGCAAGCATTCTGCTCAGTTCGCTCTCTTCCCGGCTCGGGATCCCCATTTTAGTCATTTTCCTCGCTATCGGTATGCTTGCAGGCGTTGATGGCATTGGCGGCATCGCATTTGATAATTATCCGGCGGCCTATCTGGTCAGTAACCTGGCACTGGCCGTTATTTTACTCGATGGGGGTATGCGCACCCGCGCCTCCTCCTTTCGCGTAGCACTGTGGCCCGCCCTTTCCCTGGCTACCGTTGGCGTGCTGATCACCGCAGGCCTGACCGGTTTGGCAGCCGCCTGGTTGTTTAAAGTAGATTTGATTCAGGGGCTGCTAATTGGTGCGATTATCGGTTCAACCGATGCCGCGGCAGTATTTTCACTGATTGGTGGTAAGGGTCTGAATGAGCGCGTCAGCGCGACGCTGGAGATTGAATCCGGCAGCAATGACCCAATGGCTGTCTTCCTGACCATTACGCTAATTGACATGATTGCCAAAGGGCAGCATGGCCTGAGTTGGATGTTTGTGCTGGATGTGATTCAGCAGTTCGGACTGGGGATTTTCTTTGGTCTGGGCGGTGGCTGGTTGCTGCATAAGCTGATTAACAAGATTTCACTGGCTACGGGTTTATACCCGTTACTGGCCTTCAGCGGCGGCCTGATGATCTATGCGCTGACCGTCGCCATGGACGGTAGCGGTATTTTGGCCGTCTATCTGTGTGGTTTGGTGTTGGGTAATATGCCAATTCGCAACCGCCACGGCATTATGCAGACTTTCGATGGTCTGGCGTGGCTGAGCCAGATTGGAATGTTCCTGGTGCTCGGTCTGCTGTTGACGCCGAGCGATTTGCTGCCTATCGCCGCCGGAGCGCTGGCGCTCTCGGTATGGATGATCTTCTTCGCCCGCCCGCTGTCGGTGTTTGTCGGTCTGTTTCCGTTTAAGAACTTTACCCTGCGCGAGCGCTTCTTTATTTCATGGGTTGGCCTGCGTGGTGCCGTACCGGTCATTCTGGCGGTATTCCCGATGATGGCCGGTATTCCTCAGGCCAATTTGTACTTCAACGTAGCGTTCTTTGTGGTGCTGGTGTCACTGCTGCTTCAGGGCACTTCACTCGGCTACGCGGCTAAGAGAGCCAAAGTGATTGTTCCGCCGATGCCCACACCGGTGTCACGCGTAGGGCTGGACATCGACGTTTATAACAACTGGGAGCAGTTTATCTATCAGCTGGGCTCAGAGAAATGGTGTGTGGGCGCAGCGCTGCGGGATTTGAAAATGCCGCAGGAAACGCGGATTGCGGCACTGTTTCGCGGTACCGAAATGCTGCATCCGAGCGGCAGCACCCGCCTGAAAGAGGGCGATATTCTGTGTGTCATTGGCCAGGAAAAAGATTTGCCCGAGCTGGGTAAACTGTTCAGCGACAGCAATGCCGTGGTGCTCGACGATCGCTTCTTCGGCGACTTTATTTTACAGGCGAATGCCCCGCTGGAAGCCATTTCCCAGCTGTATGGTCTGAATCTGGAGGAGTCTGTCGATAAGTCGCAATCGCTCGGTAACTTTGTGATTAAGCTGCTCGGCGGTGAACCGGTTATCGGTGACCATATTGAATGGGATGGCCTAACCTGGACTATCGCCGAAATGGAAGGCAAAGATGTGAGTAAAGTTGGCGTGAGAATTGTGACGCAAAAAGCCTGAAAATTGATACATCGGCATAAAAAAACGCCTGTCAGGTTTAACCTCACAGGCGTTTTTGCTTTCGCAACGTCAAACTTCGTTGACCTTACCTCAAACCATTATTGTGCAGCGGCTTGCGGGTCTTTGTCGTAATCAGAACAAGACTGGTACCCTTTATTCATGACATGACCGGTGTCGTTGAAGCTGACAAAGTAAGTCTGTGCTTTACCATCGCGCGGGGCGACAGCATAAGTCTGGCAAGTCCCTTTAGCATGTACCAACGTCGCTTCTGTAGACGGTGGTCCGGCAATGGCGCGTACCTGAGCTTTAGTCATACCCACTTTAACGTCGCTGACCACAGGCTCTTTAACGTAGCTTGCCGCACGATCGTAAGTCTGGCACCCAGCAAGGACTGAAACGGCTGTAGCAACAATAATCAACATTTTCTTATTCATGACTTCTTTCTCCTGAAGTGCTTATGTCCCATTAAGAGTAGAAGAGATAAGGATTTTTTCCAGTCCATATGACTTTTATTTATCAATTTCATCGCAAATTAGGTTTTTTCTGATAACCGGCTTTATTTTAAATTCCTGCCTTAATTCCCGTAAACAAGGTGTTAACCCGACGATTTTGTTCTATACCTGAAGGTTGTAAGCCCTTGAGCTTATTGCGCTTGATTTTACTTTTGGGACAAGGAGCCGTGTTCATGCCTTTGGATCGACGCCAGTTTTGTACGCTGCTCACTGCTGCTGCCCTGCTGCCACTCTCTTTGTCGCTGCGCGCCCAACCCCGAGAGGTTCCCGTGGAAATCCTGCATATCAATAAATCCGATGACGGAGTGCCCAACAGCCCCCTGCCATTATTGATTTACCATCATGTGATCCCACCGCAGGTAGTCGATAACGCAGATTATCTGGAGCACCTTTTCAGATCCAACGGCTGGCCGCCGCAGTGGCGTTATCCGGTTTATACTTTTACGCATTTTCATTCCAATACGCATGAAGTGGTAGGCGTGTTTTCGGGCTCTGCCAGGCTGCAATTGGGAGGAGAACATGGCAAGGTGGTGGAGGTAAAAGTAGGAGATGTGCTGTTGATCCCGGCTGGAGTTGGGCATAAACAGATTTCAGCCGATGATGATTTCATGCTGGTCGGGGCTTATCCGCCAGAGGTGAAAGCCGATATTTGCCACGATGAGCCAAAGAAAATGGCTGTGCGCGTCAAGGCCATTGCTCAAGTGCCGCTACCCCAGACCGATCCGGTGACCGGCCATTCGGAAGGCAGCATGCTGTACTGGCACGGTAAGAAATAAAGTATTAACGCAGCGGACGCTGCATAACCGTTACCTGTTCGTTGTCCACTTCGCGGGTTTCCACTTCCTGCCAGCCGTGACTCTTATACAACCCTTGCTGATCGGGTGTGTAGAGCCACAGCGTATCGACACCCGCTGCACGGGCGCGTTCAATGCTGGCCTTGATCAGCGCAGAACCAATACCTCGGCCGCGTAAATGGTGACGGGTGAACACTTCGCCCAGCCAGTATTTTCGTTCTGCGACATCATCAAGCTCATAGCGCATAACACCCGCCGTGCCGACGACGTCGTCATTTTCATCGAATGCTACCAGCACAAACTGGCGGCCTTTACTGCTCAGCCGCTGTTCAAGGCGCTGACGAATATACTCTTTCTGTGCCCAATGTGGAAAAGCAGACCACTCGCCATGCAGGTATTCTGTGATCACCTCGAGGTACTGGGGGACATCCACAAGGTTGGCGATTTTCACAGCACAGGCATTGAATGGGGATGAAATCTGAGTCATGGGAAAACCGTTTTAAGCAATCAGGGGAAACTAATTTGATGATTCCCCCTGCGAGTGTCAAGCAACGAAAGCACTAGCTCCACATTTCAGACTACTTATTCGCAGCATCTTCCCACTTATTGATTTCCCGCTTTTCCTGTCTGCGCAAACTTTCGCGTTGAATATCGGTCATCGAAGCGGGGTCCTGAACATAACAATGTTCAGTGGTAGAAAGTGAAGTACAGGAGGCCTGAGTATGGGTACGAACAGGCGCTGTTTTTTCCTGCCAAATACGCGGATCAGAAGGATCGATGTTGTTCGCCGTTGTTGCATGTGACACGCCCGCAATAAATAGCGGCAATAGCCACAGAGAAGTCAATTTCATGTCCTTATCCTCTTATGATTAATCATCACAGGGCCCACCGCCCTGCTTCATGGCAAACCTAAATTAGCAGAAATAGAGGGTTTAAAACGAGGAGATGCGGATTTCATCGATAGATAGAGTGATGCTTCAGGGGTTACTTTGGCGCAACCCCTGATTATCTGATTGATTTAGCGTTTAGGGAAAATCCACAGATGTTCGACCGGCAGGGAAAGACGGCACATTTCCTGATTACGCACGTCGGTACCGTAGGCACGGACCACAAAATCGTCGGCTACGGTACGGAACAGATACTCCCAGCGGTCACCGAGGTACATGCTGGTCAGTAACGGCAGCTCTATCTGGTTACCCTCAGAGTTGTCGCCCATACGCACGCGCTCGACGCGGATAACCGCCGTCCCATCCTGACCCACTTTTACCCCCTCGCCCGCCTGGCCCCGCAATACCCAGTCTTTGCCTTCAATCCTTGCCTTGCCGTCGGTCACTTCGGTCACTTTGCCGTGCAAACGGTTGTTGCTGCCCATGAACTCAGCGGTAAAGAGCGTTTTGGGTGAACCGTACATCTCCTGCGGTGTGCCCTGCTGTTCAATTTTTCCATTATTGAGCAACAGAATCCGGTCAGAAATTGCCATCGCCTCATTTTGATCATGCGTCACCATCAACGCTGACAAACCGAGCTTGATAATCAGCTCCCGCAGGAAGACACGCGCTTCTTCGCGCAGTTTGGCATCAAGGTTGGAGAGCGGCTCGTCGAGCAAAATCACCGGTGGGTTATACACCAGTGCTCGCCCTATGGCCACGCGCTGCTGCTGCCCACCGGATAACTGATGCGGATGGCGCTTGCCCAGATGGCCCAGGCCAAGTTGCTCCAGTACCGCCTGCACCCGCTGGTTTAGCTCAGCCGAAGCCACTTTGCGCAGTTTTAACGGATAGGCTACATTCTCAAACACGGTTTTATGCGGCCACAGAGCATAGGACTGGAAAACCAGCCCGAGATTGCGCTCTTCCGCCGGGATCTCGCTGCGCGAAGTACCGTCATAAACGGTGTTTTTGCCAATCACAATGCGGCCCTGCGTCGGCTTTTCCAGCCCGGCCACAGCGCGCAGCAGTGTGGTTTTTCCACTGCCAGACGGCCCCAACAGTGATACTACTTCGCCGCGTTTGAGATCCATGGAGACGCCCTTCAGCACCGGGTTGTCGCCATAGGTCAGATGCAGGTTATCAACTGATAGTTCAATCATGTAATTTGACTCCGAAACGTAAAGCAATACCCAGACCTAACACCACCAGCAGGATGTTAATAAAGGAGAGCGCGGCAACGATATCAATAGCACCGGCGGCCCACAGGGAGACCAGCATCGAACCAATGGTCTCTGTACCCGGCGAAAGCAGGTAAACCCCGGTGGAATATTCGCGCTCGAAGATCAGGAACATCAGCAGCCAGGAACCGATCAGCCCGTAACGCGACAGCGGAATAGTGACATGGCGGGTGATTTGCCCGCGTGTTGCACCGGTACTGCGCGCCGCTTCTTCCAGCTCAGGGCCGACCTGCAATAAGGTTGAGGAGATCAACCGCAGGCCATACGCCATCCACACTACGGTGTAGGCCAGCCAGACGCTGAAAATGGTGCTGCGCAGAGAACGCAGCCACACGACCAGGTTGTCACGCAGCCATTGAGACCACCACATGTCTGACAGCCAGCCAGATTTGAGCGAATTGTCGAGCCACATCGGCAGGAACAGGAATACCCACAAGAACGCCAGACCGGCCAGCAGGCCTGGCACCGCACGCGGTACCAGCACGCTGTAGTCGAGAAAACGCGTTACGCCGTCCGGCTTGCGGTGCATGGCGATACCAATAAAAAGGTAACAAATCACCGCCAGCGCGCCACCGACAACGCCGATAGCCATCGAGTTAACAATTGCTCGCAGCAGGTTCGGCTGTTCCCAGATCGTGCGGAAGGTATTGAGCGAGAGCTCATCCCATATCGACACGCCCACTCCCCAGTTGGAGATAAAGGCGCGCAAAACTACGCCCACCAGCGGCACGCCTATGGTCACAGTCAGCCAGAACGCGACTACGGCACCGGCTACCCAGCGCCATTTGCCGAGCGGCAAGGCGCGGGCCTGTGATGCTTTACCTTTGACGGTGACAAAGCGGTTGGCGGTGCGCATCAGGCGGCGCTGCAGCATCACCAACGGAATAGTAATACAGATAAGTACCACCGCTACGGCCGCCATCAAATGATACGACGGTGTTCCCAGCTTGTTGGTCAACTGGTAAAGGTAAGTTGCCAGCACCATGTTGCCTTCGGGGTCACCCAGCACCAGCATCAGACCGAACACCTCCAACCCAAGGAAGAACAGCAATACCGTGGCATACAGAATTGCCGGGCGCACCATCGGTAAACTGACCGCAGTCATCACCTGCAAGGGGGAAGCACCGGCTGTGCGTGCAGCTTCCTCCACGTCCGAGCCAACGCTGCGCAAGGCGGAGGAGATATAAAGATAAGCGTGAGGAACATGGGTTAATCCGGCGATCACCACGATGCTCGACATATCGTAGATGTTCCAGGGAACAAAACCGAACAGGGACTGCGCCCACAGGGAGAAGAAGCCCACCGGCCCGGCGGCCACCACATAACCGAAGCCGAGCACCATTGGTGAGACAAAAATCGGTACCAGGATCAGTGGCTCAATCACACGCCGGCCAGGCAAGTCGGTGCGTACCATCAGAAAGGCCAATATGCCACCAAGTGGAATCGAGATAATCACCAGCCCGAATGCCAGAATAAATCCGCTTTTCAGCGCCTTATAAAAGTCAGGATCGGTGAAAATAAATTCAAAAGCTTCAAGACTGAAGACTTTCGATGGCGAGAAGAACGGTGCTGAAAGAAAACTTTGTATGACGATAAATGACAGGGGTATGTAAATAACGAGAGCCGTTATTAACACCACTATGCTGCGCGGCAGCCCCTGCCATTTTCGGCGCAATGCATTCATGTAACATCCCTTCGGTTAGCAGCAATATCAGGCAAGTACCGGAGGTTTTTCGCCCCCGTATTTACCCAGAATCATTCGCGCTACAGGCAGACGGCAATCGAACGTCAAATCGGTCAGAAACCGATTTGAACAGCGTTTACGCTTACCCAAAGGATGAGCCTCAAGGATGAGGCTCATCAATCCCGATGAGCTTACTCAGGTAAGTGATTCGGGTGAGCGAGTGCAGCCAACGCACCTGTAGTGTGAAAGCTGTCTCTTATACACATCTCCGAGCCCACGAGACAGGCAGAAATCT